>DAPW01000026.1 GCA_002502245.1 Methanoregula sp. UBA154 | reverse complement strand
CAGTATACGCAGGGTCTTTGCTGCCTTCCGGTTTTTCATGGAGCGGAGGGCCCGTTCCTCATAATCTGCGAGAATCCTGAGGTATGTACTGAACGCTTCCTCTCCGGCAAGATAACAGAAATACGAATGCACTTCGCCACAGGAACCATACTTTGATGCCATATAGTAAAAGTGATCGCTCGTCTGGAGACAGCGCCAGACCGGCTTGTCCTTTGCATACACGTGGGAAGCCTCGAGCGCGTGGAAGGCCGTCCGCTGCCGGTCGTTTCCCATCCAGGCGGAGGTATCCTTCTCGATATCAGCCCACGAGATGGTCTCGGGAACATCGATCGTCCCGACCGGTGAATACTCCGCGAGGAGCTGCGATGGCAGCACCGCAGGAACGTTCTGCTCTGCAAGTTCCCCGGGAAGATGGCGCATGAATTCGAAGATACCGGTATCCGGCCATAAATGCTCCCCAAAGGATTCGTAATCCAGAAAGACATTCACGGCATCACCGGGTGACTGTGCCACCCACCGTGCCCAGGTATCCGCTGTCAGGGGATACTGGTCCCATGAACGGTTGGTGAAGCGGAACGCAATATCGTCTGACAACCGGGTATTCCGGAGAATTACCGGAAGGTCCCGGCAGGTATACAGGTAATTGGGGCTCCTCCAGTCGAGAATCCGGTCTACGCCCTCGGTAAAAGCCCCGCGGAATCCCATATCCCGAATGCAGCCGGCAATGTCGTTATTAAAGGTAAACTCCGTATTTTCAAAGACGCCCGGGTCAGCATGGAACAGTTCATGCATAAGTGCGGTATGCATCCGGACCTGCTCAACAAATTCGGTTTTATCGTGAAAACAGCTGGCAATGCTGTGATAATAGGTCTGGGCGAGGATCTCTGCATTCCGGTGCCGGGAGACCTGCGCAAACAAGTCAAGCGCGTCCGGGCTCCATTTTTCCAGTTGTTCGATGAGGGTGCCGGAAAATGAGAATGCACAGGAGAACCCCTCGTCAAGCATATCCAGTATCATCGATGTTGCGGGCAGGTAGCATTTTTCCGCGATACGGAGCAGGAGCTCCCGGTTTACGTCATCAAAATACAGGTTTGGCAGATCCTTTTTCTTTACCTTCGGATCCGGCGCAAAATTCCTGTTCAGCCGGTACGGCTGATGTACCTCGAATCCAATGGACAGTGCGGGCATACCTTCATTCAATCCTCCATGAAAGGGTCCAGGAGTCTTTTATCAAAACACGGTAATGTCCGTGCCCTCTGTCATGTTCTGCCAGGATAAAATCCGAGAGAGACTCCGTATGGGGTCTTTACAGTGCGAAACCTGTTCCACAGTCAGTGCGAAAGATACGGGTGAGAAGAGATAAAATTTCTCTTTGTTTACACTTTTTGAAATATAAAATCGGGTGATTCCTTACCATAAGCCACAAATAAAAACAGGGATGTACGTTCATTGATGATACCCTGAATGAACATGTCTGGACGTTCTCCAGGGATTTCGCTTACGCGCTGCTCCCGCCACGGGAGCACCCCCAATGCGATGGTTCCCCATTGTACATCGTGAGGAATTCAACGGATCCATAAATTTTTGGGCCCTGAAGAAACGGACATGAACGGACGTTCAGACCCGAACCATGAAAACCAGGAATAACCCGGTGATCGTGCGAGGGTTCCCCGCCTCAGGGCCTCTCCGGGGCACTGCGGGGCAGGAAGGTTCAATCTCCCCGGCATTTTTTCAACCATCCGAAACCCGCCGTGGGGCGTCCTTCGGGGCGGCGGGCGTTCATCACAACAGACAGTATGGGGGATCAAACCCCATCATCGATTCCTGAAAGGAAGGGATTTTCATGGGAAATCATTCAGATACCAGATGCTCCCGTATCTTCGCCCGGCCGCTGGGGCGCCCCGGTTGCGATAAACGGCGTATTACCTGTTATTACAAAAACAGGACGTTTCAATAAACGTCATACCCAGGCATCGCATAGGCCCCGGCCCCCGATGGGGGCAAGGCTGGCGCAAGGAGGTGATCTCATCTTTTCATGAGGTTTTCCCATGAAATCGAATTCTTTAGATACAGAATAATGGGGGTTGAGACCCCCGTACCCCCGATTATGATATGTGCCGCCGCCCCCGGCGGGGCGCCCCCGCGGCGGATCATTTACCGGGAGCATTTTGGAAAACACACAAATTGCCCCGCCGTGCCCCGCGAGGGGCCCTGAGGCGGGGAGCCATCATAATTCCGTTTTCTTGTAGCACTCCCGCACATCCGGCATCCATGCTCTAAAAAATCGCAGAACTCAATCATTGCGATGAATGCCGCCGCACCAAAACGGGCGCCCCCGCGGCGGATCAATGGCTGATATTTCTAAAAAAACCGAACTGCCCCGCCGTGCCCCGAAGGGGCCCTGAGGCGGGGAGCCCTCGCAAAAATTATGATGTGTGTTTTTTGATTTTCATCGTTCCGGTCTGAACTCCACCGCTTCATGCCCGGTTCTACAAAGCAGATTTTTGCAGTGCTTACCTATGGTAAAAAGGTGGCTCTCGTTCATCTATCACCAGCTATTTTTCAGGTGAATGCAATCGGAAAAGCGGGCAGGTCTTTCCGGTCAAAACCGGTCTGCAACGAACGCAGTGGATGAAAGAATATCGCCAAGTCCGGTTGTCTTCCGGACATTGTGCGAGATGTACGTCGGGACGAGCACGACGAACCGGTCATCCAGCCTGAAAACCCCCGGCGGTTCATCCGGACCAAACACCTGCCGGGCAGCAGCATAGGCGAGAAGACCTTCCCGGGACAGGACCTGTTCACCGGGTCCCGTTGTACCGGCAGTCACCCGGGCCGCCAGCAGGAGAGCATTCCGTGATACTGCCGGCCGGGAGGTTCCGGATTTCAGGATAAGCATATAATACCCGAAGGCATGCAGGTGAACCCGGGGAACACCCACGGCATCTGCAAAGGCGATCGCATCACGCATGCATGCAACGGGAGAAGAAGGCAGCACTGCCGTTGATGCCGGATCATGCGCTCCCATTACCTGCATGAACAACCCCAGTTCCCGTTCATTCAGCCCGATACTGTCAGTACAGGGAAGGACATGGCGGACTATCATGGATAGCACGCCAGGGCCTGCGCCGGAAACGCATTCCACGTGGGTCCGCATGAGAGGATGAACGCTGCGGATCATCCGGATCTGCCGTGCTGCGGTCACAAATTCCGGTTCTGTCCGGAGGTACTGGTAACCCGAGAGAAACGCACGCCGGCAGGCGCGTATCTGTTCCAGAAATGAATGCACCGATGCATCCGGGATGATTACGGTGGATGAATCATGGACAGGAGACACGATGAACCGGTTCCTTCGGGGGACAACCCGCTCTGCCAGCGGCACCAGGCCTGGCGTGTATTCGAAGACCAGGTGGATAACCTCAGGACACTCGTTCGCTTCCTGTTCAAACGTCAGGGGAATGACGCCGGCATTCTTCAGCAGGGTGCAGGTCTGTGGGCCGGCACCGCGTACGGCACAGGTAACTGACGGGACACCAAGGTTTCGCAGGTGAACTGCAGCAATTCCTGCCTGGCCTCCCACCGACAGGTTCCCCCGGCGGGAAAAAGATGCCGAAAGTCTCTGGTATTCTGATGGTTCGCTGATGAACAGTTCATCGGCAGCAGAACAGCTCATGGATCGTTTCAGCCGGGGAAGTACCGCACCGGATCCCGGTATGGCATGCTGCTCAAAGGATCTCAGCAGAGCGGGGGTTACCTGGATAATGCGATCGATATTGGCATTAAACCCGGTCATGACCGGGTCCAGCTCCGGTTTCTGTACAGAGCGGTACACGTCCTCCCACAGGCGGGTGTTCATTCAATGTCACCTCTGCTGGTCATGGCAAGACACCGGAAGATCTGACAGAACGGTTCAATGTCCGCTTTCGCTCTTCTGTCTTGTTCCAATAGTATTAATCATACCATTACCCACATTAAAACCAGGAAGGTACCTATGGCCGACCCTCATGACCGACTGGTGGAGAAATTCCCTCAGGTCCCCCAACGGTTGTCCGGCCTCATCGATCTGGCATACAATCTCTGGTGGAGCTGGCACCCGGAGGCACGGGTACTCTTCAAGCAGGTCAATCAGCAGGCATGGAAAAAAAGTATCCATAATCCCGTAAAAATGCTCCAGGAAATTCCTGCTGAATTTTTTGACAGTCTTCTTTCGAACCCGGAATACCTGCGCCGTTATGACATCATTATGAACCGTTTTTACCAGTACATGACAAACCG
This sequence comes from Methanoregula sp. UBA154, assembly GCA_002502245.1. GTDB lineage: Archaea > Halobacteriota > Methanomicrobia > Methanomicrobiales > Methanospirillaceae > Methanoregula. The sequence continues at coordinate 14,524 of DAPW01000026.1, read as the reverse complement.
GAATGGCTGGTTTTCTGAACAATACCCCAAAGGGAGATCCCTTACGATTGCATACTTCTCTGCGGAGTACGGTCTCCACCACTCGCTTCCCTTTTATGCCGGGGGACTCGGGTTCCTGGCCGGTGACCACTTAAAGGAATGCAGCGATCTCGGGGTCCCCATGGCAGCGGTGGGTTTCATGTACTCGGAAGGATACCTCCACCAGCATATTCGTCCCGATGGCTGGCAGGATAACATCACTGAAGTGCTGGATCGCGATGCAGCACCAATTCTCAGGGTCCTGAATGGTTCCGGAGACCAGATGGTGATACAAGTCCCGTTCATTGAACCCCCCATACATGTCGCCGTCTGGAAAGTGAATGTGGGCAAGGTTCCCCTCTACCTGCTTGATACGGATATTGCTGCAAACACTCCTGAAAACAGGACCATCTCCCACCGTCTTTACTCAGAACAACCTGAACAACGCCTGCGCCAGGAAATAGTACTCGGGATCGGGGGACGGAAAGTGCTCAATGATCTGGGAATCGAGTTTTCTGCACTGCACCTCAATGAAGGGCATTCGGCGTTCGCCCAGCTGGAGCGGATCAGGGAGCGGGTGGAACGAGGGATGACCTTCCGCGATGCCCTTGCACAGGTAAAAGGAACTTCGGTCTTCACCACCCATACGCCGGTTCCCGCAGGAACCGATATATTTCCCCATGAACTCATGTGCAACTATTTCTCCCGGTATTGTGCTCAGCTCGGCATCGACCAGGATACCTTTTTTCAGCTCGGCCACACCTGTGACTCGCGGGCCGGGTTCAACATGACCGCATTCGCACTCCGGACAACCGGATATCATAACGGTGTATCAAAGAAACATGGCATGATCGCCCGCGGAATGTGGCGCTGTATATGGCCGGACCTGGCGGAAGCGGAGATCCCCATTGACCATATCACCAACGGGGTTCACGTCCCGACATGGCTGAATCCACGGATGGAGATGCTCTATTCAGACTATCTGGATTCCACCGATCCCCTCTGGCAGATCAACCACGACATGCCGGAGATCTGGCAGATGATTGACGAGATACCGGATAAGGAGATCTGGGAGGTTCATAAATGGCTGAAACAAAAACTCCTCAACAGGATCCGGGAACGAAAGCGGATCAAGTGGGAAACCCACTTAAAGGAACCCAGTAACCTTGTCGCAGACGGCCTGATGCTCAATCCCTCAGTTCTCACGATCGGGTTTGCCCGTCGTTTCTCTACCTACAAACGGGCAGATCTCATTTTTTACGATCCGGCCCGTCTCCATCGTATCCTGAATAACCCCTGGCGCCCGGTGCAGTTGCTCTTTGCAGGAAAAGCGCATCCTGCAGATTATGAAGGGAAATTAATTCTCCAGCGGATTTACCAGTTTTCCCAGCAACCGGATTTCGGTGGCAGGATCGGGTTTGTCGAGGATTACGGGGAACAGATGGCCCAGTATCTCGTTCATGGTGTGGACGTCTGGCTCAATAACCCGGTTCCCCCCATGGAAGCCTGCGGGACAAGCGGCATGAAGGCTTCCCTGAACGGGGTCCTCAACCTGAGTATTCTTGACGGCTGGTGGATTGAAGGCTATACCGGGAGGAATGGCTGGGCATTTGGCGGCGAAACACTCCCCGGATCGCGGGATGCATCGGACGCTGATGCGCTCTATACCCTGCTTGAAAAAGAGGTAGTGCCGCTGTACTATTCTGCTTCCATCGACGGGATACCACACGGCTGGGTAAAGAAAATGAAAGAGACCATAAAAAGCAACAGTGCAACCTTCTCAGCCCGCCGCATGGTCAAGGAATATGTCAATAAATACTACCCTTCGCTCCTGGCCTGTGCTGAAAACGAGTGCCGCTTCACGTCCCCGTAATATAAGGCGTGGCGGTTTCTCACGTTACCATGATTTTCTCTGAAAATTGCATTTTTCCAGACAGAATAATGGGGATGGAGACCCCCATACCCCCGGTTATGATAGTTGCCGCCGCCCCCGGCGGATCACTGACTTTTATTTCTGAAAAACACCGCACTGCCCCGCCGTGCCCCGCGAGGGGCCCTGAACCGGGGAGCCCTCATAGCTGCGATTTTCATGGTTCCGGTGTGAACTCACTCAGTTCATGCCCATTTCTCCGGGGAGCAGTTTTTTTGAGATCTTCAGGGCATATTTTAAATTGGTCATGGTTGGGCTCTGTAGAAAACATCTGAATAAGGCACTCAGTGGAATTTGCGAGGGTGACCCCTCTCTCCCACGGAGGGGGAAGCAGCCCAAGGGGGCATGCCCCCTTGACCCCCAATTTTGTATCATTTTTCTCAAAGGATCCTGCACCCGGTCCTGCTCCACGGGGCGAGCCCTGACGAGGCGGCGAGCGCCCGTGGCTTCATCGTAATTCAGTCCTCAAATTTTTGACAGCTTTTCTCCAGGGCACACGGTTGATTTCCCCTTTTGCAGAGCGCAGTTTAAGGAGATCCGGGAGATTTGAACTGTGCGGGTCGCCGCTGCAAATCCGGTTACCCCGGTGTGAACGCAAACGAGATCTCCACCCAGGCCTTGTCGATCAAATTCCGATAAAACGCTACGTCTATTGAATCTGCGCTCCAGACCGGGTCAACCTGGTATCTCCTGGCGTCTTTCACAACGTATTGTATTTTCATACCCGGTGCGAGCTTGACCCCATGTTTTTCATAAGCCTCCACTGCTGCGCCTTCGAGGCAGCGGTGAGAGTAATGTAATTTGCTTATCCTCCGGGTTATTGCCAGTGTTTTGGGATCCGCAGTTGGCAGCGACTTAATCGTTTCCCGGTATATTTTTTTCAGTTCTGCCTTTTGGTTTTCGAGTTCTTCAACATTTTTTGCCCTTGCCATACAATCCAGCATCCGGCTCTGCATGGTCCGGATAAACTCCGTGGTATCATGCCTCCGTGCCGCTATTCCCCTGACCTTGATACTGCCATCGGAGAGCCTGCCGAAGTACCGGTTGTATGCGCCGAAACCGTCATTGAGCGGCTCGAAGACAATCCAGTCGAAATGCTCCACTTCCAAGAGCAGGCCGGTCTCCCGTTCAACTCGTTCTTTCAGGAGACTGATCGGCGAGCCCTGGAGCCAGAGACAATCAACAATGCCGTGGAGGACCGCAAAGCCCATCTCCTCAGCAATATCTTTTGTCTGCAGGAGGATGTCCCGTGACCGACCCGTAATCCCTTCATGCACCTCTATCCTGCCGAACTTGGCATTCTTGTAACCGGTGTACCCGAAGCAGGTGACGAGCATCCACTTGAGGATGGAATCAATCCCGTTGAGGTTCGGGTTTGTCTTTTTCAGCCGTTTGGTAGTAATCCGTAACCGGAGGAGTGGCGCCAGCGCGGCTGGCAGGAACCCCGGCCGATCCTTGTGTTCTATTGTTTCCGGGGAAAGGTTCGACTGGACGATGATGCTCGGATACATGGACGTAAAATCAAGCTCATCGACATTTTCGCAGATGCCGGGTTCCGGCTGCAGCATCATCCCGCCCCGGTCCGCTGCCTGTAAATCGGTGATCTTCCGGACCAGTTCCGGGTCAGACTTCCTGAAGGGGACTGCGATGCCCATTTTTATTGCTTCATAGACCTCGTAGGAGCTGATCAGGGTGCCCGGGGTGAACCGTGATGAAAGGTTCGGTGAGAGCCCGGAGAGGCGGGCGGCCATGAGCACACCATCAAGGCCGCCTTCGTTGTAGACAAACGATTGTTCCGTATCAATGAGGATCCGCCCGTCCGGTATCAGGGCAGATTCCTTGTGCTCCACCCTCCCGTAACTCCAGTACGAACGGGAGTTCATCTGCCGGTACTTGCCATTCCGTGAGAAGGGCATGTCGAGCCCGGACGTCAGTGCCTGCTCCTGGATCTTCGGCATCCAGGAATCAGCGTCCGGCATCAGGATCACTTCAGGATCAACCGAGCTGACAAGGGAGAAGAGATCTGAGAGAACATTCCTGGCCGGCCCGGTCAGTTTCTCTGTACGATCGTGGATGACTTCGACATCGGAACAGGTACGGGTGAGTGCCGGGTTGTCGTGGATCCTGATCTCCATGATGTTCAGATCATGAGAGAACTCCGGTGAGAACCGGGTCTCATTGTCACCGCCGCAGGGGACGATGCCGTGTTCGGCCATAAACCGCTGGTCCCGGCGTACATCGACATTGAACAGCTGGACATCAAACTTTGCCTGCTGCTCGATCGCCTCGGCAATATCGCGTCCTGCATAGACTGCGAATCCCGGGAGATCGCCGAAGATGGTCCGGATCGTGCATTCCTCAGCTCCGTATTGTTCTTCAAGGACATCGATCATCTCATGGTGGGCTGGTGCGTCATGGAAATGGACAAGGAACGGCGGATGGTAGTCATGGTGGACTTTTGTGACCGTCCCGTCCTTCGTCCAGAGGTCAACACCACCGTTCCGGTACGCAGAGTCAAGGATCCACATGGTTTCCCGGGTGCTGGTCCTGATTCCTGAGCAATTCGACAACAGCTGATAAGATCACTGCTTCAAGCGGATCGTCACAGCCCACGAAGCCTTCACTGGAATGCTGCCGGGCAATTTCTGCCAGTTTCAGGCCGGAGGTACACTCACGGTTCCTGAGCTTCTTTGCCAGCCGGACCCAGCGGCCGGCGATACCATTGACACCCTGTCGCGTACTTACAAAACTCCGGCCCATGGCCCGGATCCCTCCCGCAGGGAAAGGGATAAGGCTCAGGCCTGAGTGGTGCGAAAGTGTGATTCTCCTGTTTTCCGGACAGATATCAGATTGTCTTCATAGCAGTGGTTTGTCAGCCGCAAAACCATCTTCAGCTCAATTATTGACCAGATAAGGCGTATGCGGAGCAGATCTCCGGATTGTTGAACCCGCCATCCGGGCCGGTACTTCGCGATCAGGGTTTTTGGAGGAGTCATCACTCCGCCGGGCATCACCGGACAGGAATCAGCCCCCGTTTCTTTCCACCGTTCGAGAGCTTTATTACCATAGCGTGAGTTGTTATTATGGAACGGTGAATCACTGATCGCCGGAGCTTTCGTCACCGTCGTTATCGTCTCTGTTGCCACGCAGGATGAACGGCGCTGGAGGAAATAAAAAGGATCCGGATCAGAGGGACACGGTTACATGGTGCCTCGGTAGGGTAGTGGACATCCTAGAAGCCTCCGGAGCTTTTGACCCGGGTTCAAGTCCCGGCCGAGGCGTATCTCCTTTCTTTTGTCGAAATCGTTCTCCAGATACGATTGCGGTGGATAAGCGGTGATCATGGATTCTGCAGGGAGAATGCTCCGTCTGATATGAGCTTCCTTGATACTCAGGGCTGGCGAGGGGGTGATCTCGGGTTTTTGGAAGAGTTTTCCCATAAAAACCGGATTCTTTGGGACAGGATAATGGCGATTGAAACCCCCGTACCCTGATTATGCTATCTGCTGCCGCACCAACAAGGGACATCCCCGGTGGCGGATTAATGACTGATAATTCTCAAAAAAACGTACTGGAGAAATCCTTTCTATAATCCTGAGGCTCTTTTCGGGCTTTGCCCCCGCCGCTGTGGCATCCCGGATTGCGATGGTGCTGCATTGCCTGTCAATTCTGAAGAAGGACAGTACAGGGAATTCCAGGGCATCCCATGCACGATTGAGCCGCCAACGGGGCAGGGCTGGCGCGAAGGGAGGGCGATTTCATCACGTTACCATGTTTCCCTTGAAAACCGGATTCTTTCAGATACAATGATGGGGGTTGAGACCCCCATACCCCCGGTTATGATAGTTACCGCCGCCCCCGACGGGGCTTCCTGTGCGGCGGCCTTCATCAACGGTTCATTCACGATTCCGGTAATCTGCCCCGCCGTGCCCCGCGAGGGGCCCTGAGGCGGGGAGCCCTTGTAAAAATTATGACGTCTTTTCCGGTTTTTATTGTTCCGGTGTGAACTTTTTATTCATGCCCGTTCTCAACCGGGTAAAAAAATAGTAAAAAAGTCTACAGCACCGGCTTCTTCTTCAGCGCCGCAACGAGCATCTTCACGCCGCATTCGATATCGTTGAGATCAAGCACCTCGACCGGTGAATGGATGTACCGCGTGGGGGGGGAGATGGTCGTGCTCGGGACGCCGCCCCGGGTCAGCTGGATCGCGGTCGCATCGGTGGTCCCGCCAGTCCCCACTTCCACCTGGACCGTGATGCTGTTTTGGTCCGCTGCATCCTTTAACCATTTCACGACCCGCCGGTCGGCGATGAGCCCGCGTCCGCTGCCGTCGATGATGGTGATGACCGGGCCCTTGCCCATCTCCACCGCGGCATCTTTCATCTCGATACCCGGGTGGTCGCCGGGGATGGTCACGTCCGTTGCAATGGCAACATCCGGCTCGATCGTGAATGCGCTCGTCCGGGCTCCCTTGAGGCCTACCTCCTCCTGGACCGTAAAGACGCCGTAGAGGGTGAGGGGGGATTGTACGGTCTGGAGGGTCTTGATCAGCATCGCCACGCCGGCCCGGTTGTCGAAGGCTTTTCCGGTCACGCGGCTGTTTGCCAGTTCCCGGAACTCGCGGTCGATCGTGATCGGCGTCCCCACGTCGATGCCGAGGTGCTCGATCTCTTCCCGGTTCGTGGCTCCGACATCGATGAACATGTCTTCGATCTTCACGCCCTTCTTTCGTTCTTCCTCATCCATCATGTGCGGGGGCTTGCCGCCGATGACACCGTATACCAGCCCGTCGGCAGCGTGCAGGACCACCCGCTGGCTGTAGAGCGTGGGCCCGTACCAGCCGCCGAGGGCAGCGAAGCGGATGAACCCCTTCTCATCGATGTACTTGACCATCAGCCCGATCTCGTCCATGTGGGCGGCGAGCATGACCTTGAAGCGGTTGCCTTTTTTGACCGCGATCAGGTTTCCCATGGTGTCCTCGCGGATCTCGTCCACGTGCCCTTTGAGCTCCTTTTTTATAATCGAATAGACGCTGCCTTCGCTGCCCGAAATGCCGTGGGCATTGGATAATTTCCGTAAGAGTTCCTTGACCATGGTATCACTGCACGAGTTTTTCAATGCGTTCAAGTGCTGTCATAATATTCTGTCGTGATGTGGCATAACTGAACCGGGTGTACTCCGGTGCATTGACACCAAATGCCGGGCCTGGCACCGCGATCACGCCGCCCGCAATGATCTTCTGCGTCAGCGCCGGCTTCATCGGAACAAAGGCGTAGAATGCACCTTCCGGCTTCGGGAAGTCAAAGCCCATCTTCACAAGGCCGCCCCAGATGAGGTCGCGGCGGGCCTGGTACTCGTCCCGCATGGTGGCAACCGCACTCTGGTCCCCTTCGTACGCGGCAACCGCAGCGTACTGGGAGATGGAGGTTGCACAGGCCTGGCAGTACTGGTGCACCTTGAGGCACTGCCCGACAATCTCCGGCGATGCCGCAAGGTAGCCGAGCCGCCACCCGGTCATCGCGTAGGTCTTGCTCGTGGCATTGATGGTGATCACATTGTCGCCGAAGAGGGCGGCGCTGTAGTGCTTCTTTCCATAAATGAAGTGCTCATAGACTTCGTCGGAAACGACCGTCACCCCCTTGTCGGCAGCATACTCGACGATCGCCCTGATCGACTCTTTGTCCTCGACTGCGCCGGTCGGGTTGGCAGGCGAGTTGAGCACGAAGATCTTTGCGCCGTCCATCAGGGCTTTTGCCTTCTCGAGATCGATATGGAGCGTTTCGGTCAGCGGCACGCTCACGGGCGTCCCGCAGGCGATCGTGGCAAGGGACGCATAGGATACAAACCCCGGGTCGGGGCAGAGCACGCGGTCGCCCGGGTTCACGAGCGCCTGCATCACGATGTGGAGCGCCTCGCTCGCACCGGCGGTCACGAGGACCTGGTCCGGGTGATACTTGATCCCGTTCTCCCGCCATAACTTTTTGCTGATGGCCGCACGGAGTTCCGGGATGCCGTTGCCGGGGGTATACCCGGTCTTTCCCTCCTGCAATGCCGTTATCGCCGCGTCCTTGATGTGCTGCGGCGTGTCAAAGTCCGGCTGGCCGAGACCGAGGTTGATGGAGCCCGGGCCGGCGGCCTCGAAGATCTTCCGGATGCCGGAGATCTCGATCCCCGCCACCCGTTCAGAGAATTTCACAACCATATGCCACTTCCTCTACTCAATATTGGTGTGCCGGTTTTTCAGGGCACTTTCATCCACCTGCTCAATCTCCATCATCCGCGAGATCACGGCATCGGCAAAGATCATCGAGGCGGTCTCGAACAGGGTCCCGAGCGGTGCAAAGGATTTATGGTCTCCCATCATCTGCCGGATCTCGAACTCTGCCGCATCGTCCGCCACCGCATCGCGGTGGTGCTCGATGATGACAATGCAGTCCGCGATCTTCCCGATCCGGGAGTCCGCGTTGGACGAGATCAGGCAGATCCTCCCGCCGATATCCCGGGCGGTCTCGGCAAGGTCAGCCACCGTCTTTGTCCTGCCCGAGCCCGAGAAGATGACCATGACATCCCCCCGGTTCAGCGCCGGGGTTATCGTCTCCCCGACAACGTATGCCTGGAGGCCCAGGTGCATGAGCCGCATGGCAAACGCCTTGGCCACAAGACCGGACCGCCCGGCCCCGACAACGTACACCCGTTTTGCGCCGAGCAGCTCACGAATGAACTTCTCTGCATCTTCATCGGAGATGGTATTGGCGATCGACCTGATCTTCGATGCCATCAGCTTCATCATGTCCTGGACCCTGTGGCTTTCCATGATTCCCGGTAGAAGAATGCATTCACAAACCAGATGAGTATTTCGACACCTGTACCATCAGGCCGGTGCTGCCCGAAGAAGATCTGTAAGCGAGGATCGCCAACACGAGCGGTGTGATTGCGCCCCTTCTCATGTGGGCCGGGGGAAAGCGGCAGCTCCGGCCCGGGCTGACACAAGGGGGGGCGATTTAATCACCTTACAATGATTTCCTATGAAAAGGAATTCTTTCAGACAGAATAATGGGGGTTGAGACCCCCTATACCCCCGGTTATGATAGTCTCCGCCGCCCCCGACGGGGCGCCCCCGCGGCGGATCAATAACTGATATTTTTAGGAAAAACACCGGACTGCCCCGCCGTGCCCCGAGAGGGGGCCTGAGGCGGGGAGTCCTCGCAAAAATTATGATCTCTTTTTTTGATTTTCATCGTTCCGATGTGAACACCATTGGTTCATGCCCGTTTCTACAGAGCAGATTTTTCTGCTTTGGAGAAATCATTTCGATACCTATAGCTAAACGGGCTTCGCCCCCGCCGCTGTGGCATCCCCGGTTGCGATGGTGCTGTATTTCCTGTCAATTTTGAATGAGGACAGTACAGGTAATTCCTGGTCAGTCGCATGCGCCCCCGCTCCCAGCGGGAGCAGGGATGGCGCAAGGGGGGTGATTTAATCACGTTACAATGATTTCCCATGAAAATCGCTTCCTTTAAGGGATCGATTATGGGGATTGATCCCGATATTCCCTGTTGCGATGAACGCCCGCCGCCCCGAAGGGCGCCCCGTGGCAGGGTTCTGGACGGTTAAAGAAATCTGGGAGATTGAACCGTCTTGCCCCGCCGTGCCTCGGAGAGGCCCTGAGGCGGGGAACCCTCGTAATCTCCACATTCTTTTGCCGATTTTCATGGTTTGAGTGTGAACTCCCGTTCATGCCCGTTTCTACAGAGCAAAAAACAGGACGTTTCAATAAACGTCATACCGGCGCATCCCATGCGCGATTGAGCCCCCATTCGGGGCAGGGGTCGCGCAAGGGGGGCGGTCGTGCGGTATGGTCCCCGGCACCGCACCAAGGGTGATGCAGGTCCGGGGGCAGGGTCCGGCCCCGCGCTGGACCCATGACGGGATAATAAAAATCCCTGATCCCTGCCCCCATTGCCACAAATCCTTTGTATAGGGGACGTTCAACGTTTCTCCACAAGAGTATACTATGAAAAGGTCAACCGTTCCGCTCTGTCTGTTCATGCTGTTCCTGCTGGCCGGTGCCGTCATACCGGGAGCTGCCGCTTCGCCTGTCATAACCGGTGTCAGCCCGTCATACGGTACCCTTGGAGGGTCTGTCACGCTGACGATCACCGGTTCCGGTTTTGAATCCGGCAACAGAGTAGCATTGACTAAATGTGGTCTGGAGGATAACAGCGGACAATTTGGTCTTTTCTGGGGTACGATTCAAAGCCTGACTCCTACACAGATAACTGCCACATTCGAGCTCTCCGGTGTACTGACCGGGGTCGGCGATTACGATGTAAAGGTCCTGACCGACCGTGAAATCGTAAAGAAGCCCGCGGCCTTCAAAATGTACCCGGGCGCCGGCACAACGTATACCATCGCTCCCCGGACGGTCACGACAACCTACGGACCCGAGGGCCCCTATGGAACGATTTACGTTGAATCGTCACCGCCCGGCGCGGTTATCTCTCTGAATGGCGAGAACCAGGGCCGTACGCCGGTTACCATCAGGGGTCTCTGGCCCGGGTCGTATACCATAACGGCAGAGCTTGCCGGGTACCAGAAGTATACCACCACCACCGACATCTCGGGTTCCACCCGCTCCCCGGTCTATTGTCAACTGGTGCCGGACAGTCCCGGCAAAGGATTGTATATCGTATCAACCCCTTCCGAGGCAAAAGTCTATCTCGACGGGGAGCTCAGAGGGGTGACACCCCTGGTGCTGGCCGGCACGGCCACGGGTTCGCACAGTGTAGAGGTCAGACTCTCCGGCTATGCCGAATGGAAAGAAACGGTTGAGGTTCCGGAAGGCGGTACCAAAACCATTTCTGCCATCCTGAATAAGCAGGACACCGAGGTTATCCGGGGGATCAATGTCTCGTCAAACCCTGCCGGTGCCCGGGTCATGCTGGACGGTCTCGCAAAGGGGACTGCCCCGGTAACGCTGAAAAACCTGGCTGCCGGCATTCATATCCTCGAACTGGAGTATCCCGGGTATAACGACTGGAAATCAACCGTAGACGTACCGGAAACAGAGATGAAAGAGGTCTTTGTCAACCTGACACCGAAGCCGGGCAGCCTGCCGGGCTGGATCACGGTCTCCTCAAGCCCGGAGAATGCCTCGGTGACCCTTGACGGGAACTATGTGGGCCTGACAATGACAAACAGCTCCCTGAACCTGGATTCAGTTACACCGGGTGAACACACGATTCTCCTGGTCCTCCCCGGCTACAGATCGTTTTCCATGAACGTAACGGTATCGGCAAACCAGGTCTCCCTCGTAAATACGACACTGATACCGGTCTCCGGTCGCCTGGCAAAAGGCGCAGTATCCGTGAGCTCAATCCCTTCCGGTGCAACCATCATCCTGGACAACAGGTCCATCGGCATCTCCCCCGTAACGGTGAGTGATATTGCGGTGGGTGACCACCGGGTTGTTCTGCAGATGGAGGGCTATCAGGATTACTCGACCAGTATTTTTATTACTGCAGGCACGAACGGGACCGTCTCCGCCACCCTCCTGCCGGTTACCCCGGCATTACATTCCCCGGTGATGCCGCTGACCGCACTCGGTGCTCTGGGAATTATCGGTTTTTTCCTCCTCCGGAAACGAGGATAAGCTTTGAGTAATATTTTTTGCTCTGTAGAAAACCTGTTTTTTTGAAATTTATCGCCCCCTTGCGCCAGCCCAGCCCTCGTTGGGGGCTCAATCGCGCATGCGATGCCTCGGAAATATCTGTACAGAAAATTTCCCTGCGATTGTATACAGGTAATACGGCAGAATCGCATACGGGGGATGCCCAAGCGGCGGGGGCGGAGCCCCCGGGAGCGTCATGGTTGATATCCAATGATTTCTACTGAGCAATTTACTCTGAAAATCGAATTCTTTCGAGACAGAATAATGGGGGTTGAGACCCCCATACCCCCAACTATGATATATGCCGCCGCCCCGACGGGGCGCCCCCGCGGCGGATCAACGACTGGTATTTCTAAAAAACACACAAACTGCCCTGCCGTGCCCCGGAGGGGCCCTGAACCGGGGAGCCCTCGTGAAAATTCTGATGTCTTTTTTGATTTTCATTGTTCCGGTGAAAACTCAACCGGTTCATATCCGATTCTACCGGGCAAAAAAGAGGTTTTCTCCCGGGCAAAAAAATCAGCCACTTTTTTCCGCATATCGCTCGATCGTGCCGGCCGGAACCAGTTTCCCGTTCTCCACCACCGAGACTGCGCCATGGCCCCCGCAGACAAGACACCTTCTTCCGGTACCGGCCAGTGCCGCATCCGTCTCCCCTGCAAGGGCAAGGAGTGCCTTTCGTTCCTGCGATGCCCGTTCGCTGTCCACGTTCACCGAGGTGACAAGGAACGCAGCAAGCGAGCTGTACGCTGCCCGCTCTTTTGTCATGCTGGCAAAGTTGATAACGCTGTCCGCGGTAAAGAGAATCCCGTGCTCTGCAGCGTAGAGAAAGACCTGCCCGTGCGTATGTCCGCCAAGGCCATCGAGGACCTCGAACGCTACGTCACCGATACAGAACCTGCCGATGACCGGAAAAATCCCCCGCAGTGTGCCGTCAGGCCTGCCAAAACACCGGGTGTCCTCCGGTGTCGTAAACTTTGAAAAAAGGTTGATCATCTTGGTGTAGAACTCGTCAAGGTTCGCATGATCGCTCCTTGACCCGTAGGCCCGGTTGTTTGTCCGGATGATGTCGAGCGTCCCCTCGTGCATGAAGACCGGCACAGCAAAGAATCCGGCGGCCCCGCAATGGTCCGCATCGGCATGGGTCACGATGATGCGGGAGAGGCTCCGCAGGTCGGTAAGGCCGTAGCGGGAGAGCATGGCCATGACGGCATCGTGATAGATGCCGTACCCGGTGTCGATCATCACGATATCACCGGGGGTATGGAGGATGAACAGGCTTCCGCCGCAGGGGGGCTGGAAACAGTACAGGGTGACCTGCGGCGTGATCAAAAATTTCTGGACATCGGCATAAAAATGTTCACCATTGGAATCGTTCATGGACCGGCCGGTCGCGAGCACGGAATCAAAGACCTGGCGGGGATTGCACCCGCGGTCGGTCAGTTCCTGCGCCATGTGGTTGGTATCGCCCAGGAACGAGAGCAGGAACGGTTCCTCGGAGTCCCCGATCAGCTCGCGGACTGCCTGTGCATACCGGACATAGAAGACCGTATCGTCAAGATGCTTGCCGGTCGTGTCGTACTCGAGGATATCAAGGCGGTACCGGGACTTCAGCTGGTCCAAAAGCTGGTCAACCTCCGGGTTCTGCTCAAGGCTGAGGCTGACCGTGAGCCGGTCCGGGTGCCGGCCCTTGTCGTCAAAATCGATATACGCGATATTTGCCCCGGCCGAGGTTGTATACTGGAGGAATTCGAACAGGGCGCCCGGGCAGTGGGGGAGAAAGACGGCGAATTTCAGGAAATTCAGAGGCTTTAACGAGGTCTGGAGGAACCCGATCGCTTCAAGGTCGCCGGTCATCTTCCGGTAGGATTCTTCCGAAGCCGTTACCTCGTAAAAGACCGTCCCGGGATCGATGCGGCGGTCAAACTGGATCCGGTTTATGTTGCCCTGGTATTTTTTTATGATTTCTGCCGCCCGGTGGAGCGAACCGGGGGTGTCGGGCATATGGGCAATAAAAAAGAATTTTTTCACGGGTAGTCACCGGGTTTGCTTATACCCGTTTTTCGTATTCCCCGAAATAGGTTCTGGTGAGAAAAATCCGGTTATCCGTAGCGTTATCCGAAGAAAATGCCAAGTGGAAGACCTCTAAAAAAGATGAGATCACTCTCTTGCGCCCGTCCTGCCCCGGTTGGGGGCGGGGGAGCAGGCGATGCTCCGCTCTGACATTTACGAAAAATGTCCCGTGTTTTGCCCGGAAGAAATCATTGTAACGTGATTAATCGCCCCCCTTGCGCCAGCCCTGCCCCCGTTGGGGGCTCAATCGCGCATGCGATGCCCGTGAACCCATTCAAAATTGACCCGGTAATACCGCGTTATCGCAATCCGGGGATGCCACAGCGACGGGGGCGAAGCCCCGAGAGTGTCAGGTATCTACATGATTTCCCATGAAAATCGTTTAATTCCGGAATCGATGATGGGGGTTGATACCCCCATACCCCCGATAATGATATGTGCCGCCGCCCCCGACGGGGCGCCCCCGCAGCGGATCAATACTGATATTTAAAAAAAAAACACCGAACTGCCCCGCCGTGCCTCGGAGAGGCCCTGAGGCGGGGAACCCTCATTATATACGATTTTCATGGTTCGGGTGTGAACGCCCGTTCATGTGCGTTTCTACAGAGCATTTTTTTTGAAAACAGGTCATACCGCACCATCGCAACCGGTGCCCCCGGCGGCGGGGCGAGATCCCGGGAGCGTCGAGTATCCCTGTGGTTTCCTGCGAAAAACGAATTCCTTCAGATGGAATAATGGGGGTTGAAAGCCCCATACCCCCGATTGTGATACCTGCCGCCGCCCCCGACGGGGCTCCCCCGCGGCGGTCTTCTTAACGGTTCTTTCGCGATTCC
>DAPW01000018.1 GCA_002502245.1 Methanoregula sp. UBA154 | reverse complement strand
CTGAAAAAATATTTTCCAGGGTGCACTCAAAATTTTTCAATCAAGGTGCGGTTACGAAAAGTTAACCAGGTCTGCAACAGGCATCTACGACAGGAGGCCATGGTATATATCCCGTTTTTCAATCAGGGTCTGCTGAAAATTTTTCAATCAAAGTGCGAATGAAAATGAAAAATCACGATCCGGTTGAAAATTTTCAACCAGGGTTCGATCGATCCGGATCAGATTTTCAATCGCGATCATGATCGCGATAAAATCCGGAGAGGGTCAGGAAAAGTGGATAAGGTACTTTAGATCTTTGGTTGATACAATCCGTTCTGGATCCGGATTTCTTCAGAGTAAATAAAAAGAGAATACTGGGATTCTCAGCAGCTTCCCGTGGAAGCCGCTGCCGTTGAGGAGAGGTTGGTTGCGCATTCCGCCGGCACCGTCTCGAACCGTGCACAGATTGCCTGCTTGTAGGCTTCCGGCGTCCGCTGGCCAGCGTATTTCTGCCCGTTCATGAAGAGCGTCGGCGACCCGGTGACCTTGAGACTCTTGGTGACTGTTTCATCGGCCTTGAGCAGTGCAAGCCCCTCGCCGCCGATCGCGCAGGTTTCGATCTGCTGGTTATCCATGCCCAGCGTTGCGGTCACATTCTGCTGGCATGACGCGAGCTGCGTGGCATTCCGGTTGAGCGGGTAGCAGAGGGCATTGAGGTCCATCAGGTACGGCCAGAGCTTCTCCGGGTAATACTTGTCAACGCAGAGCTGGCGGAGGTCTTCTTTTGCCTCGGGCAGGCCGTGGAGGGACCTGACCTGATCAGGCGTTTCACCGTTGACGGTTGCTATGTAGCGGATGTTGAAGTCCGCCTTTGCCCCGAGGAGGTCAACGACCGGCTCCATCGCGTTCTCGGCCTGCACGCCGTAGGGGCAGAAGGACATGACGAAGAGTTCCACGGAGGGGCGTGCTGATTTCACCGGTTCGGGAACCGGGGTGGGAGACAGCGTGACGCGGGGAGTCGTCACCGGCGCGGGAGTGGGGTTCCCTGCGTTGCCGGTTGCTATGAGAAGCGCGATAATGGCGAGGACACCGACAATGACAATGATTCCAATGATCATCCCCTTGTTCCCGGAAACCGGCGGGGGAGTTTTCTTCTCTTTCCTGCTCATGGGTAATCATTCGTTTCTTTTAAAAATGATAGTTTCTATGGCTCTGTAGAAAACGTGAATAAGGCACTCAGTGGAATTTGCGAGGGTGACCCCCTCTCTCCCCCGGAGGGGGAAGCAGCCCAAGGGGGCATGCCCCCTTGACCCCCATTTTGTATCATTTTTCTTAAAGGATCCTGCAGCCGGTCCTGCTCCATGGGGCGAGCCCCGATGAGGCGGCGAGCGCCCGTGGCATCATCGTAATTCAGTCCTCAAATTTTTGACAGCTTTTCTACAGAGCAGTTTCTGTGCGAAACAGTCATGCACGATCCGAATCCGGGTTCTGGGAGATCCGTACAGTGGACTGCCGTACTGGTCCTGTTCCCATGACCAGTTCTCGCCATCCCAGTTCAGCCGGTAAGAGACACCTGCAATCGGTCCATTCTTCCCGCTTCCATCATTCCGGGATAAATGAAAAGAAGAACCGCTGTGCCGGTACTTAAGGATACGGATCACCGCTTCCGGACCTCACCGAACCTGCTGGAACCTGAACACAAAAGGAGGAGCCAACCTTAAAATTGAGAGAGAGCCGCCGGAGGGAATTGAACCCTCGACCTGCTGATTACGAATCAGCCGCTATGCCGCTAAGCCACGGCGGCGCGATACCTCACAATATCGGCTTAGGCGGTAATAAAATCTGTGGCTGTTCACGAATACCCGCTGAGCGCGGTCACGTTCTCCTTGCCCGCGTTCTCCTTCGAGGCGATCTTTCCGAACTTGGACTCGTAATCCGCCACCGTCTTGGTCAGGACGCCGAGGAGGTTCTTGGCATGCGAGGGGGTGATGGAGACGATGGCCTTGGCCCGGGCCTGGTTTACCTGCGGGAGCTGGTGGAGGAACATGAACGTGAACTCGTCGTCCTTGTACGCGATCTGGATCATGTTGCTGTACACGGGATCGAGCGTGGGGGGGATATTGACCGATATTTCCTGTGCGGACATGATGATAGGGTTTGGCGTGCTGCTACAAAACAGTTCATGTTCTGCGGGAGAGGATGGATCGTGGCCGGGTAACGGGCATGGAGCGGACAGGCCCGTGAGACAGGGGAAGTCTGCATGGAATGCCGGTACGGGTAACCGGTCCCTTGCGGAGCGTTCCCGCAGCGGTTAATGAACCACTTATTTCTGCCCAATAGAAAACCTCTTTTAAAAATTGAGATCCCCCCTTGCACCAGCCCTGCCCCCATCGGGGGTGGGGGCGCATGTGATGCCTCGGAAATATCTGTACAGAAAATTTCCCTGCGATTGTATACAGGTAATACGGCATAATCGCATACGGGGGATGCCAAGCGGCGGGGGCAGAGCCCCCGAGAGCGTCATGGTTGATTTCCAAGGATTTCCCATGAAAATCGAATTCTTTAGAGACAGAATAATGGGGGTTGAGACCCCCATACCCCCGAATATGATATATGCCGCCGCCCCCGACGGGGCGCCCCCGCGGCGGATCAATGACTGATATTCTAAAAAAACACACAAACTGCCCCGCCGTGCCCCGGAGGGGCCCTGAGGCGGGGAGCCCTCCTAAAAATTTATGATGTCTTTGACGATTTTCATGGTTCCGGTGTGAACTTCACAGGTTCATGCCCGGTTCTACAGAGCAGTCTGTTTTGTTTAAAAAAATGTGTTGGATCTCCGATAATATTCCCGTAAGTATAATCTGGCCTCTCTCCAAGGTTATTGTGAGGAATTATCCTGCCTGCCCACGGGAACCATTTCGCCATCTCGGACCTTGTCCGGGTCCATGCCTGCCCGGTCCGGTATTATTATGAACGGGACGACCCGGTTGCAGAGTCCGACCGGTATGGGGTCTGCAAACAGCTCTCGTATCACCTCGGAGATCCCCTGGATGCAGAGATGATCTGGGCCGAGACGCTCGTTGTCCGACCGGAGATCGATCCCGCCCTCCGTGAATTTCTGGACCTCTGCATCACGGCCTGCAACAAGACCACCTGGCAGCCCGCGGGGGAGACCGATGTGCGGGTGTTCTCCGGGAAGCAGGGTATCGCCGGGATGATCGACCGTATCCTGCCGGACGGCACCTTCTCCATTGTGCGGGCTGCAGGCGCAATGCCGTTCGGCACGTATGCGGCCGACCGTCTGCGGGTCGCGGCCATCGCGCTCTGCCTTGAGGAAATGACCGGCAGGGACGTGCCTGGCGGGCACGTGGAGTATATTCCCGATGGGGTCTCCCGTTTCCATACCGTCCAGCCCCGGGACCGCCGGCAGCTTATCGCGACCCTGCACCGGATACGCGCCATCCATGACGGCGAACTGCCCACCCACCCGCTGAATGCGCCCTGCGTCCGCTGCAAGTACAGGGAAAAGTGCGAAACTGCCCGCGGGCACCGGCTGAGCGACCTGCTGTGAGCCGGGAATGGATCTGGAGGAGTACCCCGCAACCCTGTCGCGCCGGGGCGGGTGTTCCGGAAAGAACGGCGAAGGGGTCGCGTGCTGACCCCGGCCGTTTTTATCGCCACAAAAAAAAATCCCGGTTACTCCGGCACCTTCCCGCAGGCCGAGCAGCGATAGTGGTGGACATCGATCGTCCCTCCGCAGGCTGTGCAGGTCCAGCGCTCCCGTTCGGATTTCACGAACGCACGGATGCCATCCTTTTTGATTGCTGCAAGGTTTTCCAGCATGCTCATGTGGTATTTTGTCCGGTACCGCGTGTCCAGCTGCTTCAGCCGCCGGCAGGGGAAATCGCTGCAGGTATGTGTACACCTGTTCTTCACCTGCGGGCAGGCATATATCGTGCAATGCCTCCTGCATGAACAGTTCGCTGAAGAACATCCCCCGCACCGGTTCTTCTCCCGCAGGAACGCCGAGCAGATGGCGCAGTCCATGCCGCAGGGCGCAATGAGGGTGGTTCTGAAGGGGCTTTTTGCCGCCATACATGGGATTATGTCATGAGCAGGCAAGAATCTGTCCCACATCCACTTTCGCCACGCCCGTTCCCCCCGCTCATATACGGGCGGCAGCAACCGTGATGATTGGAGGAAGCGGGAATGAAAAATATGACCGTACAACGCATAGAAACCGGAACGTGCGAAGGCGACTCGCTGGGATTTACCGGAGATCTCTTCTCCGGCTGGCTGGAGATGTATAACGATAACCGTCTCTACCTCCACTATATCATCTCCCGTCACCGGGGCGAGGGTAATGTCCAGCACCTGATCCGCGGCTGGCTGGATCGCGGCTATGACCTCAGGGTGGTTATGCCCCGCCCCGTTATGCAGCATATTCTCAGTAAGTTCGGTTTCATTCCATCGTCCGAGAACCTTCCCGGCGCGTACGAGGATCGGGTTGAGGTGTGGTACCGGCCGCTGAATCCGGATGTTTTCAGTATGATGTCAGGATCCTTTTCCTCCCGGATATCCTGAGATCCTCTTTGTTCATCTGTCTGAAAAGGGCATGCTCATGGAGCAGCGTCTTTTAACGGCACATCCGCCCCGGGCCTCCCGTGCCGGCGATCAGCCGGGGCCCGTCACCTGCTGCCCTGCGAGATGGTACGTTCTCCTGATAAGTGGCCCGGTTCCTGCCGCGCCCTATCATCCGGGGAGCGTTGGCGCAACCTCCCCGGAAAAAACCCGGTTTTTTTCTGCCGGACTTTCTCTCTCCACAGAAAACCTGGGTCACTTCCCCAGCAGCGTCTTCGACACGATATACTCGCCCCGGGCCTCCCGGGTGGTGCCGACGATCAGCCAGCACTCGCTGCCGTGCTGCTCCAGGACCCCGCAGGCCTCGATCGTCTCCCCGGCACGTGCCTGCCCGCTGTAGGTGTGGGTGAAGGAGAGGACCCGGGACACGGACTCGTGGCTGACCTCGTAGATCGCAGGGTTGTCGAACGCGAGCGAGGCGTCGGTTACGACCGCCTCAATCGTCATCTTCCCGAGAACAACACCTTTCCCGGCCGGGGCGCCCCCGATCTCCTCGTAGGAGCGGGTGTAGAGGATGTCAAAATAGGTACCCCCGACCTGGCCCCGGTTGAATTTCCGCTCCTCGTGGAGCACGAACGGCTCATACGGGATCTCGGGCCGGCGTTTCTCGTACACCTTGCGCCACAATGCCGGTGACAGCCCCTCGATCTCCCCGTCAGATATCCCCTGCTTTACGAGCTCCTGCGCCGTGAACCAGTGCTTCCCGTACACCACCATGTCAATGTCGGAGTTCTCGTTCTCGAGGCCGCAGAGAAGGGAGCCGGTGCAGCCCACGGTGCCTTCCGGCAGGCCGAACAGGTCGAGCAGTTTCTGCACGCGGGGATGGTCCCGTGCAATCCGGCCGATCTCCAGATCGGGCTTGAGCACCCGCCGCACATCCGCGCAGGGGACGCGGTGGAGGAGGCCGGCATACTGCGGTTTCCGGTGCTGCACGAGCGCGTATGCCTCCTCGAAATCATATTTGGCATACCGGCGGCCGGAGGGGTGGTGGACACGTTCGCCGTTTTCATCCGGCACGTACCGGAGCACGCACCCGGGCGCCTCAGCATTGTCATAGGTGGAGACTGCGTAGAGCCAGCCATCCTTGTCCTCGATAAAATCACGCAGGCGTACCGGCAGCATACCAAAACCTCACATTGTCAGGAGAAACTTCGCCACCCGGTCAATGTCCGCACCGGCCCGGAGGACCCGTTTCTCTGTCAGGTCGACAACGGTACTCGGGGTGCCGGACAGCCTGCCGCCATCGATCAGAAACTCGTACGGCACCGTGCACTCGGCAGGCGTGACCGGGTCCTTTGCCCCGTGGAGGTTGGCGCTCGTGGCCGTGATCGGTGAATCGAACGTCCCGATCAGCCGCTGGGCAAGGTCATGGGCCGGCATCCGGATCCCTATCAGGCCGGTCCCCCCGGTCAGGATTGCCGGGACGGTCTTCCGTGCGGGGAGCAGGACCGTGACCGGCCCGGGCAGGAAGGTTGTCAGAAACGCCTCTGCCTCCGGCTCAACGCGGGCAACTGCATACAGCATGTCGAAATCAGCAACCGCGATCGAGATCGGCATCCCGATCGGGCGCTTCTTGGCTTCGTAGACTTTCAGGATGGCCTCGTCGGAAAAGGCGTCAGCGCCAAGCCCGTACACCGTCTCCGTGGGGTAGACAACAATCCCGTCATGCATTAGCACAGAAACGGCCTTTTCGATGACGTCCATTTTTAAAACTCACGTCCGCGGACCCGGTTGATGTCGAATACCGCCTTGGTGCTGATGTGCATCACGGCAAAAACACCGGCCTGGATCGGGTCGGTCACCACGAGATCCGCGTGTTCGGGGACCGTCCCTGCCATCTTCAGTGCAATGACCGGGATCCCTGCTTCCCGGACGCGGTCCACCGCTTTGGTGATATTCCCGCCCATGAGCGAGCCGGCAAGCACGAGAATCGATGCGCGGGGCAGGCGCGATACCGCGTCCACGGCAAGCGCAAGGTTCTGCTCGCCCACGAGCGGGATCGTGTCCACCGAGATCCGTTCCCCCCGGATGTTATGCCGGTCCGCCTCGTTGACCGCACCGACTGCCACCTGCGCTACCTGCGCCCCGCCTCCGATAATGATCACCCGGGACCCGAAGATATGACCAAAGGGCCGGAAGGTCTTCACGTCCTTGACGGAAGGAATGTTATTGAGATCCTCTAAAAGACTGTCATGGTCTTCGGCCTGCCCGCAATCGTATTCAAAATAGAGCTCTGCCATCCCGCAGTACGGGCCGGAATCGAACAGTTCCTGGTTGATCATCACGATGTTCGCATCGTGATTTGCAACAACCGTTGCAATGTCCCGCAGGACCCCGCCGCGGTTCTCCGCGATGATCCGTACTGCCGATCGATTAGGTTCCGACTCCATAGGTCACGATGCGATAACCGGGGATCGAACCCGGGTTAGAAGCTTGGGAAGCTCCTGTCCTACCGCTAGACTATTATCGCGCAAGAGAATTCTTATGTGTTCTCTTATATTGCGTGATTTTCAGATAAATATAGTGCTCCTCCCCCCAGTGCGCCTGCGGACAAACCGCAACAGGCTCCCGGTTCAGCTTTAAGGCAGTCCCATATTTTTTAAGCAGGGTCGGATCATGTACGTACACGATAGCTGGATACCACCCGGCACCAGGGTCTGGTGCCGGGGAATCCCCACCGAGCCGGAAATCCGCCCGGTCTGGGGTGAATCACAGGTTAAAAGAACCGGAGAAATAATCTATGTCGCCAAAAACCATATTCTTGCATCTCCTTGTTGCTGCATGCCTGATTATCCTGGCAGTTCCCGTACAGGCAGAGAGTGATGGCAGCCCGTCAGTAAAAGTGATCTACCAGACGGCCTTCTCTTCGGACCCCCACTGGATTACCAACAGTCCGTCGTCCGATTACTGGGACCCGTCGGTTGGTATGTACCATTTCTCGCTCGAGCCCAGTACGGGCAACTATGCCTACACCCCGATAGAGAGCATGGAGGGGGACTTCACGTTCGAGTATGACCTTATCCTCAACCGCATCGACGACGGGGCCACGTTCCGCTTCGGGCTGACCGGGGCAGAGATGGATTTCAACGATGGCCCGAATGTCTTTTCCATGTTCACCAATGAGAAGTACGGCAGGATCATGTGGCTTCACCTTGTCACGACCGGGAGCAAGCTGAACCGGGTGAACAGCCAGTCGGACGACCAGGTGACGAGCGGGCCTGCTGCCTATAAAGGCCCCACCGTAAAGTACGAACTGAACAGGACCTATCACGTGACCGTGGACTATGATGAAGAGTCAAGAACGCTCACCAAGCGTGTGAACGAGAAAGCCAATGGAAGAGAGATCTGGGCCTATTTCCTGAAAACCGTCGAGAGCGTCCGCGGCATGAACCGCATCTATCTCGGTTCCCGCGGGGACTACGGGCCGATGTACACCTATGCCAGCGGATACATCGATAATGTCCGGCTCACCCGGCCGGGCCCCGCGATAACCCCCGAACAAACCTTCGGATCTCTTGACACTCCAACAGCGCAGGTCACAAAGACGACAACACGACCGACCGTACCGACCGCGCTCCCTGCGGACACCCCGGAGTCTCCCTCCGGCGCGCTCATCGTGATCATCGCGGTCGGTCTTACCGGAGCCGTCAGTGCCATCCGTTGCAGGAAAAAAGACTAAATCCCGTTTTTTTGATATCCCGTGAAACGGTATCGTGATATGCCGGTGCGTTCTCTTTGGACCCGCTTCTCCCTGGTAAAATTCACCACCCTGTCACTGCGCCGGGGTGCGGCAAAAAAAAGTATTGAGGCTTGTGTATGATGAGCGGTGGGATTGCAGCCACCGGTTCTCTGGAGTGAGAGATGGTCCGGGGAATTTCCGGTGCATGGTTGCACCGTCACCGGGCCGGATATCGCTGTTGTTCACATTCCTGTGGGATGAGTTACCGGGGATGTGCGTTGAGTGGTCATCGTTCATACGGGTGCGTGGCGTTGTCCTCAGG
Organism: Methanoregula sp. UBA154; assembly: GCA_002502245.1. Classification (GTDB taxonomy): domain Archaea; phylum Halobacteriota; class Methanomicrobia; order Methanomicrobiales; family Methanospirillaceae; genus Methanoregula. Next base: position 99,852 of record DAPW01000018.1, on the reverse strand, counting down.
GATACACCGGTGGCAGGGACGGGAGGTGTTCGCTCCCGGGACAGGTATTCCGGCCTGCATGTGCGGCTCGCCGGCGGGGTTCTCCCGCTCCTGTGGTGAGTATGGGGCCACCATGGCACGCTGCAGGGGAAATGAAACTCCAGCCTCCAGCAGCCGTGCAGGGGTGGTCGCATCCGTTTGCACCGGAAGGCGGATGAGCCGGCCTGCCGGGGGCATGACGCGTGCGATCTGGATTGTTCCCAAGTCCATCTGGCGTTCCTCCTGAGGAAATCTGTGCGGGTCGGTGACACGCCGAAACAGTGTCGTGTATCACCTGATACTAACCTCTTCTCGAGAAGCACATAAATTCGCCGAATCACCGGGGTTGCAGCGTGTAACCCCGGGGTTAGATGGTTGAACCTCCGGGATGAACGCGGAGAGGGCTTTTAAACCGTTACGACATTATCTTCTGATGCCCAAAGGATTATGATATCCATCCTGCATATTTTGAAGGTGCGCAATGGACCCAGCAGATAAATCCCCGACAATCATCGTCCATGAAGAGTCAGACTCACTTGAGGAGCTCTCGGAATATCTCGATGTCCTCTCCAGCAGCGCACGCCTGAGGATCCTCAAATTTCTCGAGAAGAAGCCCCGCGATGCCCGCTCGATATCCCGCGAGATTGAGACCAGCTATGAAAATACCAAGAAACATCTCGACAAACTGCTGAGCATCGGGGTGATCAAGAAGGAAGCCGGCCTTGGTGCCCCTACCTCCAAGGGCATCCACCCGGTCTGGGAATACTCCCTGGTTCCCGGGGGTCTTGAGGCGATCATCCGCAACCTTGGCATTTTTTCCAACACAAAGGTCCAGATTCTGGGAAGCGAGATCTCGCGGCGGCTGGACGAAGTCAAAAGCACGCTGAACCACGAAGTTCTCGGGGACGTACCGGCCCTCATCGTCCTCGGGGGGAGCGACGATGCCAAGGTATTCACACTCAAAAACGATGTTGTCCGTATCGGCAGGATCGACCCGGCAAACAGTCCGGCATACCGCCCGGGAGAGGACATTGTCCTTTCCGAGAGCTATACTGCAGTCACCCGCGTGTCCCGGCCCCATGGAAGGATTGTCCGGAACAAGGATGCCTGGTATATCGAGGACTGCGGGAGCACCGGCGGTACCCAGCTGAACACCCACCACCTTGAAAAGAAGGTGCCCGCCCGTCTGCATGACGGGGATCTTATCGAGCTTTCAAAGGGTGTCTCCGGGGTACGGTTTCTCGTGATCCTTCCGCGTGATCACTGAGATATATTCTAGTTCCTGTACAGCGAACCGTATTTTACATAATGAAGGGTGCCTGAATAGTACTCAGGTTAAAATACGCTTAAGATGCCTCAATCCGGTTTTATCAGGACGCTGACGCTCGTTATTCTGCTCCTTATGAGCGTATGCGTCCTGCCGGTGTCCGCTGCCGAGCACACCGTGGCACCCTCGGGAGCGGAGTTTGTCACTATCCAGGATGCAGTTGACTGGGCTTCCAGCGGAGATACCATCATCGTAGAAAGCGGGACGTATCTGGAATCCGTATACCTGAACAAAAAAATCATCCTCACGGGAATCGACAGCGGTGGCGGGCTTCCGGTCATCGATCCGGCCGGGGCGGGCAATGGCGTGGATATCCGGGTGGACGGCTGCACCGTGGAACACTTCACCATCCGGAACGGGACGCTTTTCACCGGTATCCGTGTTGCGTCCGGTGACAATACCCTCCGGGGAAACACGGTCAGCGGCTTTACCCAGGGAATCTCCCTTCTCTCCTCCCAGCGGAGCACCATTACCTCCAACAATATTACCGAGAACGGGCGGGTCGGGATCGTGCTCGAGGCCTCGGTGAACAATAGTATTGAATCCAATACCCTGACAAAAAATACGGTCGGGATCACCCTTGACGAGTATTCGCTCTCGAACACCATCAGCCGCAACAATTTTATCAATAACCAGAACGTGATCTCCAAGAGTGCAACCTCGCAGTGGAGCTCTTCAGATACCTTCACGTACACCTATCTCGGCCAGAAGGAACAGAGCCGGATGGGGAACTACTGGAGCGATTACTGGGGGAGAGATCGCAACGGGGACGGGATCGGGGACACCACCTACACGATTATTCTCGGCGGCAATCCCAAGGCCATTCTTGAGTCCAACCAGAATATCATCGATGCCTTCCCCCTGATGGACCCGACGGAGTATTATACCGGTATTTCCGTCCTTCCCCCGGCCGCGGTGCCGATGACACCGGTACCACCGGCAACGAATCCGGTGCTTCCTGACGTAACCTCCCCGCCCCCGAGCATCGCCCCCATTCTCCGGAACGGCTCTGCCCTCCCGTTCGGATTCCTTGTGCTGTTGCTGGCTGTCATGCTGGTCATCGTCGTGGTTGCAGGCCTGTTCGTCCTGGGCCTCCGGAGAAAGGAAGACGTGGCTGTCACGGCGGGTGGGGGGGCAGCGCCGGTAGCTGGCTTGCCGGAAAGCCCTGATGAAAACCGTGCGGAAATCCCTGCATCTGCAGCTCCACCGGAGGATGTGACGTCCACCCCGGTGCCCCTCGCCATCCGCCTGAAAGACCAGCTGGCAACTGCAATAACCGGGCTGACCCATAGCACAACGCGGGTGGCACGGGCAGGTGCTGCGGCAACCCTGCCGCTCACAACGAGAGCAGCCGCGCTCTTAAAGACGGTTGTGGCCGACCGTTCGCGCTCCCCTGCCCCCTCAAACCCCCTTCCCCGTACCGCCCGCCCCGAGAGCCTTGAACCCCCGCCTATTACCCCGGCACCTGAGCAGAAGAACTATTTCCCCCGCGAACTTGAGAGCAAGTATACGGAAATCACGTACGTTGGCCGTGGCGGCATTGCCTGGGTATTTTCTGCCCGCCGCAAGACAGACGGCGTGAAGGTGGCAGTCAAGATCCCCATCAGCTTCGATGAAACAACGGGGAAGTGTTTCCTCAACGAGATCGCAGCATGGGAAACCCTGATGCACGAGAATATCGTGGAAGTCACGGCAGTCAATATCCTCCCCGTACCCTACGTTGAGATGGAGTTCGTCACCGGTTCACTGGAAGGCCTGGAGAAACCTGTTCCGGTCTGGAAAGCAGTCCACATCATCAAGGGTGTCACGGCAGGTCTCCAGTATGCGCATGAGCACGGGTTCATCCACCGCGACATCAAGCCCCACAACATCCTCCTGACGGATGAGGTGGTACCCAAGATCACGGACTGGGGCATGAGCAAGGTCCTGGCAGCTGACGTGAAAAAATCCAGTATTGCCGGTTTCTCCCTCTCGTACGCGGCGCCCGAACAGGTCTCGCCATCAGAGTTCGGGAGGACGGGCGAACGCACGGACATCTACCAGTTAGGGGTCGTCTTTTACGAACTGGTGACCGGTTCGATCCCGTTCGGTGGCGAGAGTATTGTCGCGGTAGGGAACGCGATCCTGCGGGAAGACCCTGTCCCGCCCCAGGAATACAATCCGGATGCCGAGGCGGTCCAGAAGATCATCTTAAAATGTCTTGAGAAAGACCCGGCCCGCCGCTACCAGTCTGCCGCCGAGCTGCTGGATGCCCTTGCCGGGTATCTCGATGAGGATGAGTCGTGATGTTCCGGCACGGGGTGCCGGGTAATTCACGGACAGAGTGAACGGAGTTTTTAAGGATGGCAGAACAGGAAAAAAAGTACGAGCCGGCCCAATGCTGTCACTGCGAAGGCGCGGGCTGCATCTACTGCAACAAGACCGGGAGCGTTCTCGTCGAAGCGCCGAAAAAAACATGCCCGCATTGCGAGGGGGACGGATGTTTTTACTGCGGTTTTACCGGGTGGCACCGCCCGAAAGGAAAGTACGACTGAGCGCACTGCCCTGGCGATACGCGCATCGTTTCTCTTTGTGAAAAAATTTTACCCAAACCGCTGGTCCACCCGGCGCGGGATGACACATTCCTCAAACCGCCGGGCAAAATAACGGTCGGTCATGCCGGCAATATAGTCCCGCACCACTTCTGCCGGAGTCGCTGAATTGAGGTAATTCCTGCTGATCCAGCCGGGATGAATGAAATCCGTGTAGATCCTTGATGACAGGTCATCTGTTTCCAGGGCCTCGAGACAGGTGGCAAACAGGGTGGCGTACATCCGCTCGATCTTCTGCCGTTCGGCCGTGAGTTTCTCATTATCATAGATATGCCTGCGGGAGAACCGCCGCAGTGCAATGAGCGCGTCCTCGGTCTCCCTGCTGTAGGAGATAAAGTTCTCCTCTTCGGTGTCGCTGTTCTCCAGCAGGTCGTAGATGAGCGTGTTGATGATCTCGCTGTTGGTAGCGCCGAGAATGCGGGTTACCGCCTCCGGCAGCGGGGTGCTGTCGTCGATCATGCCAACTTCCCGCGCGTCCTGCAGGTCGCGCCCGATATACGCGATGGTATCGGCGAACTTGACGACACACCCCTCGGGGGTGGCGGGCCGCAGGGGGCGGATGCCTTCGGATGCATCCTGGACTTTCCTGTCAAAAGCCATCCAGCCCGGGCAGGGTGCCGGGCTGATCCTGATATCGTCTGCTTCGCCATTATGGCAGAGGATGCCGTCCAGCACCTGCAGGGTGAGATCGCAGTCCTCGATCCGGTCAAGGAACTGCACGCTCTGGACATTATGGTAAAATTTCCCGATGCCGTACTGCTCGCAGAGCCGGGAGAGGCAGGCCTCCCCGAAATGCCCGTAGGGGATATGGCCGATGTCGTGGCCGAGTGCGATCGCCTCGATGAGGTCCTCGTTGAGCCGGAGGGACCGCCCGATCGTGCGGGCGATCCGTGAGACCAGCTGGACGTGGATGACCCGGTGGGTGATATGATCGTTCTCGATAAGGTAGAAGACCTGGGTTTTGTCAATATACCGGGAATAGGCACGGGTATGGATGATCCGGTCCGCGTCCCGTGAATAGGGGGTCCGGATATCCTCCTTTACCCGGTTATGCCTGCGCACGGCATCGGCACTGATCGTGCTGTGGGGCGAGAGCAGCGCTTCCTGTCTGCTGATCAGGGTCCGGATAGCAGAGAACCTGCCGGGTTCCAGCACCCGCCTGTGATCCTGCACCGGGTTCATGCAACAGGAGATCTCCTCTCTGATCCTATAATCCTGCCGTACGGCCAAGAGAACGTTATCCCTGCCGCGAACAGAGGGCAACGGTCTCGCCGAACTGGAGCACGTGCCCTTTCATGGCCTCGACAAGGGCGCGTTTGTCCGATCCTGCCGAAAGATCGAGCAGGGTATCGAGCCCGTATATCTTGAACTGGTAGCGGATCATGCTGCCCGGCGGGGGACAGGGTCCGGTATAGCCGATCGTCCCATAATCGGTCTTTCCCTGCACGGACGGAACGGGCATGGTCGTGATGCCCTCGCGGGGGATGCCTGCCGGGATGACCGGCACCGGCGGGAGGTTCCAGCAGATCCATGGCGTGAACGAACAGCAGGACTTCTCGAACGGGTTAAAGACCATAACGGCAACCGATACGGCGGACAGTCCCTGTAACCGGATGGCCGGCGAGATATTTTCCCCATCGCAGGTGTGTGTCGGCGGAAATTCCAGAAAATCCAGCGAGACGATGAGCGGTTTCATGGGTACCTCCATGGAACGGAAGGATAATAAAAGAATGGATATTCCCTTTTTGTTTTTTGTCTATGCCGATCTGCGCCGCCCGCCATGGATGCGGTGAAGGATCCTGCGGGGATGCATACCATATACCACCCTCCGGAACGACAACCGGATGCCAGCACCGGCTGAAAAGCCGCAACTGGCGGTCGCGCCGTAAGTGGTACAGAATTGCCGGGGAATTATCCCGGGATGCCGGTCATCGGGAAGATTGTACAATCCACCGGCTCCCGCGCCCACGCTGCCGGAAGGTATCCCTGCACGTGTGCCGATCCCTGCATCTTTATTCTATTGCAGGCATAACATATGAGAGTTCAAACCGGATTTTCATCCTGAGGTATCCCATGGCAAAGAACGACACAAAGAAGCAACAGGAAGGAGATGAGTGCGAGCAGGAGTGCTCCAGCTGTGCGACTGCATCCACCTGCTCATCGGCAAAGAAGGGGCAGGCTGGCCTGCCGCCAAAGGCAGATATCGATGTAAAGCACGTCATCATGGTCCTCTCCGGCAAAGGCGGGGTCGGGAAATCAACGGTTTCCGTCAACCTTGCCTATGCCCTGTCATCGCACGGGAAGAAGGTCGGGCTCCTTGACCTTGACATGCACGGCCCCAACGTACCCAAGATGCTGGGGATCGAGGACCACAAGCTCCATGTGATGGGCGAGCGGATAGAGCCCGTCCGGATCACCGGCAACCTCTCGGTCATCTCGATGGCGTTCCTGCTCCCCGACACGAGCACGCCGATCATCTGGCGCGGGCCGATGAAGATGGCGGCCATCCAGCAGTTCCTTGGCGAAGTGAACTGGGGGCCGCTCGATTACCTTGTCGTGGACCTCCCCCCGGGTACCGGTGACGAGGCGCTCACGATTGCACAGCTTGCCCCCAATGTCCGCGGTGCGGTCATCGTCACCACCCCGCAGGACGTTGCAACGCTCGATGCAATGAAATCCGCAAAGTTTACGGAGAAGCTCGGCCTGCCGGTCATCGGTGTCATCGAGAATATGAGCGGCATGATCTGCCCGCACTGCGGTGAGGAGATCGACCTCTTCGGGAAGGGCGGCGGCAAAAAGCTCGCTGACGAGCTCAGGGTCCCCTTCCTCGGATCAATCCCCCTTGACATTGAGATGCGCAAGGCCGGTGACGAGGGCCGCCCGTTCATCATCCGCCGCGGTGACAGCCTGACCTGGAAGAGCGTGGACGCGGTCATGGAAGAACTGATCAGAGTCACCGAGGGATAAAAAAATGGACTATTCGCGGATTCTCTCCGGCATTGAGAAGCCCCTCCCCGTATACAAGGAGGTCATTGTTGCGCTTGAGAACCCGCTGGCCTTCCCCGATCTGCTGGAACCGATCTACCGCGAGGCCATGAAACTTGACGACGAAACCCTCGACCGCTTCCGGTTCTCCTTAATGCGCCTCCAGCTCTGGGCGGATATCCACCGGAATGAGGACCTTGAGAAGGCAATGCATATCAAGTACGTGGCACAGGTACTTGAGAAAGTGATCTTCGGATCGGTTGTTATGGAACCGGCGGAACCGACCGCCGAATGATACCCCATCACCCGATGTCTTGACAGATCCCGGTGCACTGGTGATACCTATATGAGCAGACCCGGCTAATATTAGGCACAAGCCGGGCAGCCGGGTTATTTTTGTGCCGGCACCGCACATACCGATAGCGAGCTACCTTTCAGGAGAGAATATGACATCACGCATGCAATCCCCGCACACGACCTGTCCGGGGTGCCAGGAAGAGGTTTTCCTTGACGAGCTTGTCGGGGGCAAATGTCCGCTCTGCGGCTGCTCGCTCGAGGAGTTTGACGAGACATTCGGGGAGTACGAAGGCATCCTCGACCGCTCGGATCTCTCGTGGCTGATCTTCAATTATTTCGTGTTCAAGAAATTTGTTGACCTCGGGGTTCCGCCGCACCAGATCATGGAGTTCGTGGCAGCGTACGAGCAGAACGCGGAGAAGCCGCCCGAGGAGTGGATGAAGACCGCGTTCACCCTCGAGATCCCGATGCTGTGGCACGACCGCATCCGCCCCAAGCGCTGTATGAAATGCGGGACATGGTTTTTCACCGGCGGAAAAAAGCAGATCTCCGGTGATATGCGCCGGACCGCACTCAACACGGAATACGTGTGCGGCCGGTGCTGAAACCGTTCATTTTTTTAGTAGGGTTACAGTATCAACGTAGCCCTTAACTTCTGGCTCTAACCGTTGTACCCCCTTGCGCCAGCCCCGCCCCCATTGGGAGCGGGGGCGCATGCGATTCCTCTGTATTGCCAAAAATCGCGGTTTCGGTACTACAGCACTATCGCAACCGGGGCTTCAAAAGCGGCGGGGCGAAGCCCCTGGAGCGTCGGCGTTTTTCGATCATTGGCAGGTGCATTTTTCCGCTCTCCATTCCGTATGGGCATTTTTTCTGCTCCGGAGAAACAGGCATAAACCGGCTCAGTCCACACCGGAACAATGAAAATCGGAAAAGAGACAATAATTTTGCTCTGTAGAAAACCTGTTTTTTAGAAATTTATCGCCCCCCTTGCGCCATCCCAGCCCCCGTTGGGGGCGGGGGCGCATGCGATGCCTCGGAAATATCTGTACAGAAAATTTCTCTACGATTGTATACAGGTAATACGGCATAATAGCATACGGGGGATGCCAAGCGGCGGGGGCGGAGCCCCCGAGAGCGTCATGGTTGATTTCCAAGGATTTCCCATGAAAATCGCTTCCTTTTAGGGATCGATTATGGGGATTGATCCCGATATTCCCTGTTGCGATGAACGCCCGCCGCCCAAAAAGGGCGCCCCGCGGCGGGGTTCCGGACGGTTAAAGAAATCTGGGAGATTGAACCGTCTTGCCCCGCCGTGCCTCGGAGAGGCCCTGAGGGGGGGAACCCTCGTAATCTCCACATTCTTTTGCCGATTTTCATGGTTTGAGTGTGAACTCCCGTTCATGTGCATTTCTACAGTGCAAATAATTTTTAGGATGGCTCCCCGCCTCAGAGCCCCACCGGGGCACGGCGGGGGGTGTTTTTAGAAATATCAGTCATTGATCCGCCGCGGGGCGCCCCGTCGGGATCTCCGGCACCTATCATAATCGGGGGTATAAAAATCTCAACCCCCATTATTCTGTCTGAAAGAATTCGATTTTCATGGGAAATCCTTCGAACAATTCTGACGCTCCTGGAGGCTTCGCCCCCGCCGCTGTGGCACCCCCCCGATTGCCATTGACACCGCATGAGCTGCACCCTGACCCGGGTCATCCTCATGCGCCCCGTCCTCCAGCGGGAGACAAACAGATGCAGGAGGAGGAAATCAGAGCCCTTGAAAAACCAGGTTTTTCTCCCCTAAAAAAATAGTAAAAAAAAAAGACGAACCGTATCAGTGCCGGTATGTGAGCTCCATCAGTTCACCGGTCTGGGCGTCTACCCATCCTACGGACGGGATCGGATCCGCTTTTGCCCGGATGATCTCGTCATCGAACACCACTTTCCATGCCAGCGGGATGGTGGACGGGCGCGGGATGGTTGCCGGGTCATGGCGGTCTTTCCAGCGTATCTCGGCGGAGATGATGCGGAGCCCCGAGATGGAGGACGGGTAGATGGCCTTTGCCTCCGCCTGGATCGTATAGGTAACATCGAAGCGGGGCACCAGAGGGGTCTCTGCCAGCATGAAGGCGTTATCCGGGGTCTGCCAGTGATGGACATACTCCGTTATCGCACCGCTGACCGCATCGACCGACACGACAAATCCGTCCGCATCACAGGGATAGTCCTGCACAATACGGGTATAGATGAAACGATAACTCCCCGCAACATTCCCGCCCGGCGTGACCAGCGGGACGTAGCGGGAGTCGCTCATGTTTATCGGGGGAATGCCGCCGTTCCGGCTGTTGATTGCACCATCGGCGATCTGTCGGGCATTGCCCAGGGTCAGGACCGGGTTTACGGGCCGTGCCCCGGGGTGGATTGTACGGCTGAAGGTGAGGATCCTGCCGGTATCAGCATCCAGGAAGCCGGAAGCTTCAATCGTAGTGCCGGCACGGAGTGTGTACTTCCAGGCCGGCCCGAAGTCGGGGCTGGCGGACAACTCAACCAGCATCTCCCCGGCAGGAAGGTTGGGGAATGCCGCAAGGGCGATGCTCCTTGCCTGGTTCTCCGTGATCTTCGGGCTGGCATTATTTTCCGGTGTGATAAAAGTGCCGGCACGGGCGGTCAGGACCGGTTGCGGGGTGTCCGTGGCGGTCACGGTATCTGCGCTCAGCGTTGCCAGCATGCGGGTGGTGGGAACGGTTGTCGTGACCGGTATGGCAACCGGTTTGAGGGTGGCAACCGGTGTGGCGGCAGCCGTGGTCGGCCGGGGTGTCGTCACTGGCGGGGGCACCGGTGCCGGATGAGGGGGCCCTGGGAGGAGCCCGATGAGGAGGATGTACACCGCAACGAGAGCAATGACCCCGACAGCGATCATCCCGAGCTTTTTCAAAAGACGGCGTTGTTTCTTTTTCCGGACCGTCTCCTTGTACCGTGCCGGCAGGTATGGTTCATTAAACTCATCAGAATCGTCTCTCACAGCCGCCGCCTCATAAAATCACGTAAATATCTCTCGCCGGTGTTAATAAAAATGACCGGGGTTTCTTTCCTGAGTCCGCCCGGTTAAAAGACAAGGCCTGATCAAAAAAGGCCGGCTTCAGCGGTTACCGGATCCGGAGGAACTTTAAAAAAACCAGGTAATCCGAAAGGGTCGATACGAAAGCCGGTTTTTAAGGAGAAGCTGGAGAAAAAGTGGGATGCAAAAATCGCATCGCTGTATCAGTATGTCCGCCCGACCAGCGTGGCCTTTCCCGGCTTGCCGCAGACAATACAACACCCGTCCGTGCAGGGAACATAGGGGGAACGGACATCGGTACCGAGGATGGAGGAGTTCGCCTGCTCCTCAATTGCGTCCCCGCATCCCCGCTCCCGGCACCAGTGGACGACCGCGACCTTTCCGTCGTTGAGTGCTGCATTGAGGGCGTCCATTGTTTCCACGGAGCAGAGGTGCGACTTCGTGTGCGCTTCGGCCTTTGCACGGATCGTTTCCGTGATCCCGGCAAGCACCCCCGTCACGCCGTCGCAAACCGTTGCAAGCTCGATCGGACTCTTCCCGCCCGTCCGTTTCACGGCCATGACCTTCCCGCCATCGAGATCTCTCGGGCCCAGCTCGAGCCGGAGCGGCACGCCCCGGAGCTCCCACCAGTAGTACTTTGCCCCGGGCCTCATGTCACGGGTATCCATCTTCACCCGGAACCCGGCAGCCCTGAGATCCGTTTCGAGTTTCTGTGCAGCCGCGAGCACATCCTCGTGTCGTTTCCCAATCGTGATCGGGACGATGACCACCTGGACCGGTGCAACCGCTGGCGGGAGGATCAGGCCTTTATCGTCGCCATGCATGCTGATCAGGGCCGCAATGCACCGCTCCGAGATCCCATAGCAGGTCTGGTTTGCCAGCTGCTGCTCCCCGTTCTTGTCCTCATACTTGATGGCGAACGTCTTCGAGAAGTGCGTGCCGAGGTGGTGGACCGTGCCGCACTGGAGGGTCCTGCCGCCCGGCATGATCGCGTCCACCGCGATGGTATAGTCAGCGCCGGGGAACTTGTCCCAGTCAGGCCGCTTCGAGATGGTGATCGGGATGCAGAGCCCGTCGTAGAACTCTTTTGTCAGGGCCAGCTCGTATTCACACTGCGCCTCCGCCTCGTCCCACGTGGCGTGAACGGTGTGGGACTCCATGAACGAGGTGATCTCGCGGAGCCGGATCAGGGGCCGGGTCTGCTTGGTCTCGTACCGGAACGTGTTGACGATCTGGTAGTACTTCATCGGCAGGTCGGCATGGGAGCGGAGCCAGAGGGCATACATCGGGTAGATGGCGGTCTCGCTCGTGGGACGGAGGGCGAGTTTCACGTCAAGGGGGGTCGTGCCCCCGTGGGTCACCCAGTACACCTCGTCCTCGAAGCCCTTGATGTGCTCGGCCTCCTTCATGAACTCCTGCTCGGGGATCAGGAGGGGAAAGAGTGTCTCCTGATGGTCGCGGTCAAGGAGGTCGCGGAGGCGGTTATAGACGAATTTGCGGATCGCAAACCCGTACGGAAACCAGACATAGAGCCCCTTGACCGGGTAGCGGACATCCATGATCTCGGCCCGCCAGAGAATATCGTTGAACCATCCTGAAAAATCCTGCTTGGGCGGCAGGGCGCCTGCGTCGTCGTCCATGGGGTGTCCTCTTAAGCTACTAACTGTATGACAACCGGCGTAATAAAAGCCTCGACACACGCGGCAGTGGCGACCAGCGGCAGGACGTACAGGATGAACAACCGCCCGAACCTTCCGGCACCCGCGGCAGTGTCCTCCCGGCCATACCACTCCGCGATCAGCGACTGGGCGAGGAGGATCCCAAGCGCCCCGGAGAGGATGAAGGCCGGGATCTCAAAGATGCCGTGCGGGACAAGTGCAGCGGCAACGAAAAGGGCCGTGTGGTCCTTACTCACGAGCTGCAGGATCGCACCGATCACGATCCCGTTCAGGCTCATGACGAAGATCGTAAGGATCCCGAACGAGGCGCCGCCTAAAAAGAGCAGGACGCATGCCTGGAGGTTGTTGGCGAAGAGCTTGAGACACATATCATACGGGTTCTCACCGTCTATCTGGCCGGCAACCTCATTTTCGAACTGATTCATGAGTTCCTGCCCCAGGGAAGGGTTCTGTGCAGACCCGACCCAGCCGACCATGATCGTGGTAAAAAAGAGGAGGAACGTGACAATGATGGCATTGGCGAGTGGGGAATCAGACATAGAGGACCATCCGGACCATGTCCCGCACGCCCGGAGCAAATCCCACAACGATCATCGCGAGCAGCACGAGGTGCCAGAAGGCGGGGTTCGCCTCCTTCCGGTACATCTGCATCACATAGACTGCCGGGAACAGCACAAGGAGTTTTAAGGGGAACATGACAAAGGCGGTGCCGGTCAGATCGATGAGGGCGGAACCGACCACGTGCTGCTCAACATACTGGACATGGGGATGGAAGTCGATGCCATAGCTGGTCGCGCTCGCATCCAGCAGCTGGCCGAAGAGGAGGGTGAGGTAGAGCGGGTCGCTTGCGTACGTCCACCCGAGCGCGTACCGCATCACAGCCCAGACGATCGCGGTGGCAGTAACCGCCATGAGGGGAATAATTGCTAGGACGAACAGGTCGACACCGTTCTGCGTCATGCTCCATGCCAGCAGGATGAGGGACGAGATGACCAGGGCAATGGTGCCGGCCAGGGCATAGACCGTGATGAAGCTGGTTGTTATCCCGCGGAGGGTCAGGAACCGCGCCAGGTAGATCATGCTGATGGTGAAAAAGAAGAGCACGAAGTAGATGAGCGGGGTGATGAGTAAAAATCTCCAGTCACTGGTTATCATCCCCGTATCTTCGATAACACGGAGTACCCCGCCAAGGATGACGTACGGGACCGTGGCAAGGATAAATCTCTCGTCGAATTTGAAACCGACATCGGCCATATAGGTTGAGCTGGACATCCAGCGGTAGATCAGATAGACGCCGATAACGAGGATGATGGCATAGGTCAGTGTGTCGACGACATTATAGGCCTGGCCGGTTTTGATGGGATCGATGTAATATTTGTATATGAAATCACTAATCATCCATGATCAGAATGAGCGCAGATGCAATAAAATTACTCAAACCCCGGGTCTTTGACAAGTCCAAGTGGATGCAGCTCCCCCGCGATGTCGTTATCGGTCATGACGTGCTCGGTCAGCTGCCAGCGGTATGCGAAGACCTCAAGCTCGGCCCTGCTGCGCTCCTCGTCTCCGGCCATGGGACCATGAAACTGGCCGGCAACACGGTGAAAAAGATCCTGTCGGACGAATATACGGTGAAATCGTTCCTCGCGGAGGAGATCACCGCGCCGGTCATCAAGAAGGCAGAGAAGGCAGCAGAAGGGGCGGACTTCCTGATCGGTGTCGGGGGCGGGCGGGTGATCGATACGGCAAAGATCGTCTCGTACAACCTCGACCTCCCGTTCATCTCGGTTCCCACGGCGGCATCCCATGACGGGATAGCCTCCGCCCGCGCCTCGGTCTCGCTCGGTACCGGCCATTCCTCGCTCGAAGCCCAGCCCCCGGTTGCGATCGTTGCCGATACCGGGATCATCGCCTCCGCCCCGCACCGCCTTCTCGCGGCGGGGTGTGCTGATATCATCTCGAATTACACCGCGATCCTTGACTGGGAGCTTGCCCACCGCATAAAGGGCGAGCCCATGAGCGAGTACGCAATCACCCTCTCGAAGATGACCGCCGAGATCCTGGTGAAAAATGCCCACCTGATCAAGCCGCACCAGGAGGAGTCGGCCTGGTTCGTGGTCAAGGCCCTGGTATCGAGCGGGGTTGCGATGAGCATCGCCGGCTCCTCCCGGCCGGCCAGCGGCGGGGAGCACAAGTTCTCCCATGCCCTGGACAAGCTGGCGCCCGGTAAAGCCCTCCACGGGGAGAGCTGCGGGATCGGGACCATCATCTCGATGTATCTCCATGGCGGCGACTGGCGGGGCATCCGCTCATCCTTGAAGATGATAGGTGCACCGGTCACGCCCGCCGATGTCGGGATCGATGACGCGGTTGCGGTCGAGGCCCTCCTGATGGCAAAGACTATCCGTCCCGAACGCTTTACCATATTCGATATGGGGCTGACACGGGAATCGGCCCAGAAACTCGTGCAGATGCTGTATACGGAGTGAGGATTTCATGGCAGACGCAAAGACGAAAGTGACGCTGGTCGGAACCGTGCTCGCGAAGGCGGGCATGGAGTTCATCTACGAGGGAGAGGTTGCTGCCTGTGACGCCTGCAAAGTGAAGAAGGCCTGCAACAACCTCCAGAAAGGGAGGAAGTACCGCATCGTCACGGTGCGGACAACGCACCACGAGTGTGCCGTGCACCTGAACGGCGCTACGGCTGTTGAGGTGACGGATGCCCCGATCAGCATCCTCATCAGCCCCGAGATGGCGATCGTCAATTCAAAGATCAAGCCCGAACTGTCCTGCAACAAGAGCGACTGCCGGAGTTTTTCCCTCTGCAGGCCGGACGGTGTGGTCGATGGCGAGAAGTACATTGTTGCTGATGTCATCGGCAATGCCTCGGACATCTGCGAGAAGGGGCGGTCGCTCAAACTGGTTGAGATCAGGCCGGCGTGACTTCCTCCGTACTTGTTTTTTCTTGCTCGAAAGAAATCCTGAGTATAATTCTGATGCTCTTTTCGGGCATTGCCCCCGCCGCGGGGGCATCCCCGGATTGCGATAACGCCGTATAGGCCGGTCAATTCTGAATGAGGACAGTACAGAGAATCCCAGGACATCGCATGCGCGATTGAGCCCCCAACGGGAGCAGGGCTGGCGAGCCGGAGCGATTTTATTACTGTGCAATGATTTCCTAATAAAACGAATTTTCTTTCAGACAGAATGGGGTTGAGACCCCCATGCCCCCGATTATGATATCTGCCGCCGCACCAAAAAGGGACGCCCCCGCGGCGGATCAATGACTGATATTTCCAAAAAAACACCGGATTGCCCCGCCGTGCCCCGGAGGGGCCCTGAGGCGGGGAGCCATCGTGAAAATTATGATGACTGTTCCGATTTTCATCCTTCCGGTGTGAACTCCACCGCCCCATGCCCGGTTCTCCAGAGCAGTTTTTTCAGCACGGGGACAACCGGGGCACTCCCTTCCCCCGGCCGCGTCTCCGGTGGTATGAATAGAAAAGTCCGGACAATGCCGATACCTGCGTTGCATGCCCGGTTAAACTGGTGGTTCAGTTCGATCTGCCGCAGGGCGGTCTCCTGTTTCCCGGTCATCAATGGCGATGCCGGCCCAGGCAAGTATCATACGCTATACTGAAGGAAGTGCGATGTTTTCCGGTTCGCAGAATACGGGGATTTTGTTCCACGGTTGATGTGTGAACAGGGGTTTTGCTACCGGTCGCTCCGGTAGTCCCACACCCGCTCCGCCAGCTGTACCAGCCTGTCGTACCCCTCCAGCCCGCCCCGCCACCGCTCCGGCAGGGCACCCAGGCCCCAGTACGCGCCGGCCAGTGCACCGGTACACGAACCGACTGTGTCCGCATCCCCCCCACGGTTGACCGCAGAAAGGATGGCCATTTCAGCCGACTTCGCGTGCATGAAAGAAAAGAGTGCTGCGTGCGAGCACCCGACAGCATCCAGGGAAGGATCAGGATCGTACTGATCATAACTCCCCAGCACGGTGTGTACTTCATTGTGTATACAGAGCGAGCGGGCATGGCGGAATGCTGCAGCCCGTGATGCACCCCGGCACATGTCGCTTACCATCGCGTTCAGGAACGCGGAGCAATGGCCCCCCACCGGGTCATAGTGCGTGAGCCGGGAACAGGCGATGCTGATCTCATATACTTCCGGGGCGGGATAGAAGATCCCGAGCGGGAACCCCCGCATCACGCTTCCGTTCGTCCGGCTCCCATGGTTGCGCTTGTGCACGAGCAGTGCGGCATGGTGCGGCACGGTCCCGGATCGCACAAGATCAAAGAAGAAAGTTGATGTAGGACCAAACCATTCAGGCCGTACTATATAGGCTTCAGATAATTTCTCAACAAGGTCATTTTCGCAAAATCCCCTGCATGCAACCAGCGATTCCGCGACAGCAACAGCCTGCAGAGTGTCGTCAGTAAATTCACCTTTTTTTCTTGAATGGCGACCACCGGAACGGTATTCTGCCAGCCACGCCTCAGGCTTTCGAGATCCTTCCAAAGGCGCACCCAACGCGTCCCCAATTGCGAGTGCAACAAGCGATCCCACGTGCCGCATGGTACCTGATATAAACCTCACCAATAAGGTATATGTGTCTGACAAAAAAAGGATCCTTTTGGAAAAGGTGATAGTGTGCAAAAGGAAGAGTTACTCCATCTCCACATGCTGATGATTCACATCAAGAAATACTATGAAGGAACCACCCACGAAGAAGTACACACCGACCGTTACAATTCTCTTGAAATTTCTCCTGTTCACATCCACAAGGACAAGAAAGCCCATAAAGATGCTCTCCTCACGCTCGGGGATGAGATCGTTACCCATATCCACGGCCAGCAGATGCCTGTGGTGAACTATTCTTCTGACACTGCTTCCCAGAAAGTTGCAGCCGAACATTAACCTGTCATGGATGAGGCGCAAGTGTACCGGGAGATCATCTCCCGCCTCCTCACCATTCTTCCCGGCGACGAATCAACCATCAGGACGGCCAAGATCGATATCTGCCGGAAGTACGGGCTGTCCGTAGTCCCGAAAAACTCTGCCATATTAGCCGCTGCGCTGCCGGAGGAGCGTGAGACCCTCCGCAGGATCCTGATGGTCAAACCATCCCGCACGCTTTCCGGTGTTGCCCCCGTTGCGGTGATGACCTCCCCATATCCCTGCCCGCACGGGAAGTGCCTGCCCTGCCCGGGCGGGCCGGACCACCCGTTCCATTCCCCCCAGAGTTATACCGGGGAGGAACCTGCGGCAAAGCGGGCCCGCGAGCACGACTTCGACCCGTTCCGGCAGGTGCAGGCCCGGCTCGGGCAGTTCGAGATCCTCGGGCACCGCGTGGAGAAAGTGGAACTGATCGTCATGGGCGGGACCATGACCGCCCGCCCGGTGGAATACCAGCAGGAGTTCGTCTCCCGCTGCATCGAAGCGATGAACACCTACCCCGGCGGGATACCGGCCCCGGAAGCCCCCGGTATCCGTGCGGTTGAGGATGCCAACGAGAACTCCGCAGTCCGGTGCGTGGCGATCACGTTTGAGACCCGCCCGGACTGGTGCAGAAAAGAGCACATAGAGCGGATGCTGGACTACGGCGTGACCAAGGTCGAGCTGGGCGTCCAGCACGTTGACGATGAGATCCTCCGGTATAACCGGCGGGGGTGCACGGTTGCCGACACCGTGGAAGCAAACACCCTCCTCCGCGATGCGGGACTCAAGGTCGGGTTCCACATGATGCCCAACCTGCCCGGATCGACTATAGAATCCGACCGGCAGATGTTTGAGACCCTGTTCTTGGACCCGCGGTTCCGGCCGGACTTTCTCAAGATCTACCCAACGCTCGTAACACCCGGTTCCGAGATCGAGGAGCACTGGAAAGAGGGGAAGTATTCCCCGTATGCCGAGGACGAGATGATCGATCTCATCGCGTATGCAAAATCCCTCATCCCCGAATACACCCGGCTCCAGCGGATCCAGCGCGACATCCCCGCAAAGCTGATCGTTGCCGGCTCGAAGCACTCCAATTTCCGGCAGCTGGCCGGGAACCGGCTCGTGGAGTCCGGGAAACGCTGCCGCTGCATACGCTGCCGGGAGATCGGCCGGCTCCCCTCTCTTGCTGAATCAGAAATACAGGTGCTGAACTACGATGCCTGCGGCGGCAGGGAGCACTTCATATCGGCGGTCTCGGACGACTCCCTCATCGGCTTTGCCCGCCTCCGTTTTCCCTCCATGACGTATCGCCCGGAACTGGAATCAGCCGCCCTCCTGCGGGAGCTCCATGTCTATGGCAGCCTTGTGCCGGTGGGAAAGGATGCCGTGTCCGAGGAATGGCAGCACCGGAATTACGGGAAGCTGCTCCTGGCCCGTGCCGAAGAGATCGCCCGCGGCGCGGGGTTCCGGCGGCTTGCGATCATGAGCGGAATCGGTGTGCGGCCGTATTACCGGCGGCAGGGCTATGAACGCCAGGGTCCTTATATGATCCGGGAGTTGTCATGAACCCGGCGACAACGGAATTTCTCCGGCAACGGTTCACCGAGTATTACAAAAAGACCGTGCTCGTCCCGCCTCCCTCGCTTGTGCAGCGGGAGTGGGGTTTTGTCCTCTTCAACCCCGGCGCGGCCGACCTGCGCATGCGCCGGCACATCGGGTTCTCCGGCCGCGAGGAGATGTCTGAATATATCAGAAACATCGTGCCGCAGCATACGTACTATTCGACCGCCTATTACGAGAAGCCGGATGCTGGTACCATGGCAGACAAGGGCTGGTGCGGGGCCGACCTGATCTTTGACCTCGACGCCGACCATATCGTGCGGGGCCCGTACGACCAGATGCTTGCCCGTGTCAAAGAGGAGACGGAAAAACTCCTTGCCATGCTCACGGACGAGTTCGGCATGGACAAAAAGGCGATCGCCCTCGTCTTCTCCGGCGGGCGCGGGTACCATGTTCATGTCCGGGACCTTGCGTTCCGTTCATGGGGGAGCGCCGAACGCCGGGAGCTGATCGACTATGTCTGCGGGATCGGGATCGATCCTGCGGCGATGCTGACCGGCAAGACCGTTCCCTTGCCCGGCTGGCACCAGCGGTTCCGGGAAGCACTCCTCGAATACCTCCGGTGGATCGGAAGCCTGCCCGAAGAAGAGGCGATGATCCACCTGACTGCCATGGAGGGGATTGGAAAGGACTCCGCAGCAACCTTCCTCAAAAAACGGGCAGAGATCATCGGCGATATCGAGCGCCGCCCGTCCGGCATGATCCTGAAGAACCGGGTCCTTGGCATCATCACCGGCCAGCCGGAGGGAGAGTTCAGAAAAAGACTCCTCTTCCGGGCCGCCCTTGCGGACGAGCCGGTCACGACCGACACCAAGCGCCTGATCCGGATGCCGACATCCCTCCATGGCGGGAGCGGGATGCGGGTCCAGCCGCTCGAGCTCCGCGACCTGCACGATTTCGATCCCCTCACCGATGCCGTTGTGTTCGGCACCCGGGACGTGAAGGTGGATGCAAAGTTCCCGCTCAGAATGCCGATGCTCGGAAGTACTTATGAACTCCAAAAAGGTATCATTACAGTACCGGAAGCGGTGGCGGTATTCCTCTGCTGCCGCGGCATGGCAGAAATAGCCTGAAGCCTGGAGTACCACAATGAAGCTTGACGACCTGCGCAGCATCCTGTTATCGGAGCGGGAGACAGGCCGGCTCACTGCAGTTGCACCGGATATTTTTGAACGGGGGCATGCAGAACTCGCTGCGATCACCAAGAAGGTCTATGCATTTGAGGACCCGTTCTCTGAAGATGCCCGTGCCCTCATTGACGAGACGTTGTCGATACGCGAGACGATCCAGGACCTCTTTGCGATCCGTTCGCGCAAGATTCTCGCTCTCACGATCATGCATGCGGAGGGCAACTATTACGACCGTGACGAGGTCAGGCGGATGATCCCGGCAGAGAAGGAGATGTTTGAGCAGATAACGGCAAGTATCGAGCAATGCCAGGGAATCCTGTTGCATTCTATCCCGCACACCCTGAATGCTCCCCGTCATGCAGTGCCCGTTGCTGAAGACGGGTTCTCCGGACCAGAGCCCTGTGAAGACGAAGAACCTGGCGAGGGGTCCGGTGCGCTGCTCACCCCGGCCGACCCGCTTGCCCACCCCTGCGTCCTCGTCCATGTGCTCGATGACATGGATTCGTTCATGGGGGTTGACGGGAGGATTTATACCCTCACAAAGGGAGATATAGTGACGCTTCCCGAGCGGAATGCTGCGGTCCTTTCCGAGCGCAACATAGTCTTAAATATCAATCTCTGCAAATAATATAGGTATTCGTAATCAGGATTATCGGTGAAAATTTCATGAAAATGCCAGCAAAATTTACAACGTACTGCCCCTTCTGCAGGAGTCACCAGGTGCACGAGGTTGAGAAGGTAAAGAAAGGCAAGACGACCGGCCTCCACTGGATCGACCGCCAGAAAGCCCGCAGGGGCAGGATTGGCAACATGGGCAAGTTTTCCAAGGTGCCCGGCGGCGACAAGCCAACAAAGAAGATCAATGTCCGGTACCGCTGTGTCACCTGCAAGAAGGCACACCTGCGCAAGGGCTACCGTGTCGCAAAGTTTGAACTTACGGAGTGAGAGCGTTATGGTGAGCACAATACGAGAGAACCGCAGCAGGTTCTTCAAGGTAAAATGTCCCGACTGTGAGAACGAGCAGACGGTCTTTGAGAAGGCCAGCACCGTAGTCAAGTGCGTTGTCTGCGGACGCGATCTTGCTACCCCAACCGGTGGCAAGGCCAGCTTTAAGGCCGAGATCGTCCAAGAGCTCAAGTAGGCTGCCATGCAAGACAGAGAATGGCCTCAGGAATCGGAACTGGTTGTCTGCACCGTAGAGAATGTCAAGGACTTCGTAGCCTTCGTCTCGCTCGATGAATATGGTGGCCGCCAGGGACTCATCCCCATCTCTGAAATTGCAACCGGCTGGATCAAGTATATCCGTGACCACATCCGCGAGGGCCAGAAGATTGTCTGCAAGGTCCTCAATGTTGACCGGAGCCGTGGCCACATCGACCTTTCTTTAAAGGATGTCAACGAGCACCAGCGCCGCGAGAAGATCCGCGAGTGGAAGAACGAGTCCAAGGCAAAAAAATGGCTCGGATTTGTTGCAGAGCAGACCGGAACACCTCTTATCGAGATAGAGGATGTCCTGTTCGGGAAATATGGATCGTTTTATCCGGTCTTTGAAGACCTTGTCATCGATTCCGATACCACGCTCAAGAAACTCGGCTTTTCCAAGAAGGTTTCAGAAATACTGCTGAAGGTTGCGCAGGAAAGTGTCAAGGTCCCGAGCGTTGAAGTGACCGGTCACCTGCACCTGACCTCAACGGAACCCGACGGGATCACCGTGATCAAGAATGCGCTCAAGAAGGCCGGAGCCGAGCAGAAAGGATCCGGTGTTGAGATCGAGTTGCTCTACCTTGGTGCGCCCACCTACCGGATCAAGGTAACCGCCCCTGATTACAAGAAGGCGGAAAAGGCGATAGAGAAGGCGGCGAATGCCGCCATCGCCGTGGTGGAAAAGTCCGGCGGCGAGGGAAAGCTCGTCAAGAAACCGAAGTCCGGGAAGAGCCAATGAGCGGGCGCATCCGATACTGCTCTGCAGACCATATCTATACGCTCTCCCTGACCTGTCCGGTCTGCGGCCTGCCCACTGCGGTCGCCCACCCGGCACGGTTCTCTCCTGAAGACAAGTACGGCAACTACCGCAGGCTGGCAAAAAATGATTGAGGATATTACGGTCCGGTACCTTGAGAGTTTTACGGACAAGCGGCCGAAAGAACCGATCCTGATCGAGGGACTCCCCGGTATCGGGCAGGTGGGAAAGCTCGTAGCCGAGTACATGATCCACCAGCTCGGCGCCGAGAAGATCGGCGAGATCCATTCCATCTACTTCCCCCCGCAGGTCATCCTTGATGAAAACGGGCTTGCGCGGCTGGCACGAAACGAGCTCTTCATGTACCATACGGAAGAACGGGACCTCCTTTTTCTGGTCGGCGACCACCAGAGCACGTCCAACGAGGGGCACTACCTCCTTGCCGACCAGTATTGCGAGATCGCCGAGGAACTTCACGTCCGGCGCATCTACACGCTCGGTGGTTTCGGCGTTGGTCACCTCGTGAACGAGCCCCGGGTGCTCGGTGCGATCAACCGGGCGGAACTCCGCGGGGAGATCGAGGCTGCGGGTGTCACCTTCACCCGCGATGAGCCGGGTGGCGGGATCATCGGGGCGGCCGGGCTCATGCTCGGTCTCTCCGCCCGGCGGGGTATCGATGCGGTCTGCCTGATGGGCGAGACGAGCGGGTATATCGTTGACCCGATGGCAGCAGCAAGCGTGCTCGCCGTGCTCTCGAAGCTGGCCGGAGTGCCGGTCGACCCGACGCGCCTCAACGACCGCGCTGCCGAGATGGAGAAGGTCATCGAGAACCTGGTCGAGGACGGAAAATCAAAGGACGAGGAACTGAGTTATATCGGGTGAAATATCTCACCAGTCATTTTTCCTTTTTCGTGCTGAATTTTAAACCAGATAGAGGGGATTCCCCGCCCTAAAAACCTCGCCAGGGCGAATTTGCGGTTGTGTCCGCGTCTCTTTTCAGGCTAGATCTGCATGTATTTTTTGTTGAAGTGTTATTTTAACCCCTGAGTTCAAGAATGATTTACGAGGGAAAAACAAGAAAAATTGGCTATCCGAAAATAGAAGGCGAAAAAGTGCACCTGCCAATGATCGAAAAACGCCGACGCTCCCGGGGCTTCGCCCCGCCGCTGGGGCGCCCCGGTTACGATAGTGCTGTATTACTTCGTTGATGCGCCTTCGGGAGCGTCGGCAGGTACCACAGCTGGAGACCCCTTTTTCCCAATCCCCCGGATAATCTCTTTTTTTTGGGTATCACCGGTTTCACTGCTTTAAAAACGTAATAATCTCCTCAATATCCGGCACGGAATGCACCGGATAGATCCTGATGAAAATAACCCGCTGCTTCTCGTCGACGATAATATTTGCCCGCTCGGAGAAGCCGTTCTCGTCCCTGAAAATCCCGTATTTCTGCGCCACGGCCCCGTGCGGCCAGAAATCGCAGAGGAGCGGGGTGTTCTGCACCGAAAGACTACGAGCCCACGCTCTCTTGCAGGGTACTGAATCCACACTGATTCCGACGGGCACACAGTTGAGGGACGTGAGTGTCTCCCGGTGCTCCTCCAGCGATCTCATCTGGGCAGCGCAGAACTCGGTCCACGCGAGGGGGTGGAAGGAGAGGAGCACCCGTTTTCCTGCCTGCTCGTACAGGTCGAAGGTCTTGTCGTTCTGGTCTTTTAACGAGAAGTTCCGTGCCGGATCGCCGGGTTGTGCCATGGTTGCCTCTATCGTGGGATCACCTGTACTGGTGTTCTGGTACCGGAACGTGATGAGGATTTGCATGCGGACAAACAGGCCAAACGCCGCCGGGAGTTATCGTGTAAAGACATGTACACCGTCCGACCCCCCATGCACCGGAACGGCTCCTCCTTTCCATATTTCACATCATAAAAAATCAATCAGGATTTAGGAAAAATCCAGGGGATGGATGGGGGTCGGACGGTGTACTTTGGTTCCGGGCCGGTTCTTATGGCTTCAAAAATTTGGATTTTTCTGGTGACAATTCCGTTACTGATGGTTCAGAGCAGAACTTCAAAGTACACCGCCCGACCCCCCCAAAACCGTCCCTGATATTGAACTTCTTTTATGTGGAGCGTAAAACCGGGGGACTGCATTTACATATCGCAGCACACCGGGGGAGTGTCCGGCACATGCCGGCCGCTGACTGTACTCAGCCAAGATCCCGCCCGAAGGGTCGTGGTACTCGAGCTCATCCTATGGCAGCGATGCGATCCGCGACCGGGTCAGTGCCTGGACTGACAGCGTGACCGGGTTTTCATGATCGTCCGGACCATTCCGATATCCTCATATCGGACGGTACGAAACATGCCAGTAGTATCATGACCGAAGAATTCTCCGATATTCCGCTCTTCATGGAGCAGATGGCAGAATCGATCCGGAAGACCACGGGTCAGCTGGACAAGAGCCAGACCTCCGCGTTCTTCCAGCGGATGCTCGCAGCAAAACGGGTCTACGTGGCCGGCGCCGGCCGGTCCGGCCTCATTGCCCGGGCCTTTGCCATGCGACTGCTCCACCTGGGGTTTGACGTGTACGTTGTCGGGGAGACGGTCACGCCGGCCCTGCAGCCGGGCGATACGCTCGTTGTCTTCTCGGGATCGGGCGAGACCCACACGATGGCAACCTTCTGCAGCACGGTCAGGGACCTCGGCGGGAGGATCTGCCTTATCACTGCGTCGCCGGATTCGACAATAAGCAGGGTTGCGGACTGCGTGGTGAACCTCGGGGACCTGACCGGGTATTACCGCGGTGACACCTCCACGTTCGAGGAACGACAGGTAACCGGACAGTACCGCTCGGCTGCATCCGCGTTCGCACCGCTGGGCACCCTGTTCGAGACCCTTGCCCTGGTCTTCTCGGATGCGGTCATCTCTGCCCTGATGGAAGCAAAGAAGGAGGGGGCACCGGAGCTGAAAGGCCGGCTCACCAATATGGAGTAATCCGTGGCAGCTCACCGGTGTTCTGCTGTCGGGACCGTCCCGGTTTTGTAACGCGTTTGTGGTACTTTACTACAATTAATGAGATCCTGCGATCAGGTATCTGCTGATGAATTCAGGTCAGGTACTCCTTGGTTCAGCAGGCCTCATCATCATCGCGGGGGTTGCCATTGTACTGGTTGGCTTTCCTGCATCCAATCCCGGAGGCGGACCTGGTGTGCTCCCCGGGGTCGAGGTCAGGTCGTATCAGGGCGTAGATCTCTCATCGGTCAACGACTTCCGGGAGAATTCCATCCGTGGCCCCCAGCATATCAATACTTCCGATTACCGCCTCACGGTCACCGGCCTGACCAATACAACGGATACCTACACGTACCGCGAAGTGCTGGAGCAATACCCGCATTACACCAAGGTCGTCACCCTGGTCTGTGTTGAAGGCTGGGATGCGACCATCCTCTGGGAAGGAATACTGGTGCGGGACCTCATCCGGCATGCCGGGCCGGACCCCCGGGCAAATACGGTGATATTCACCGCACACGACGGTTATACCACCTCGTTTCCGCTTGCTTATCTGATGGACCGGGACATCATCATGGCCTACCGGATGAACAATGTTACCCTCCCGGCGGAACGGGGATACCCCTTCGAGCTGGTTGCCGAGGATAAATGGGGGTACAAGTGGATCAAGTGGATCGAGAAAATTGAACTGACCGACGATCCCTCGTACCGGGGATTCTGGGAACAGCGGGGCTTTTCCAATACGGGTGACCTGGATAGCAGTTACTTCGCGGTCTTTTTCTAGCCGTGCCCTGCAGGCCATCTATCCATGCTCATATTGGATCAGGGAAGCTTCCCTTCCGGCAACGAACAATCCTGTCCTCGTTTTATGATGCATGCTCATCCGGGCACTTCCGGGGAACTTCGCTTTTTGCTTGTTCCTGCCGCCATGACGCCCCCCCCCTGTTGGAGAGAACGGATACCGTAAACAAACGTAAAATTGGCCTGATATCATACCAGCGGTTCAACTTTTTTTTGAGTTTTTCTGCCCGGTTGAGAACCTCTCTTAAAAGATGAGATCACCTCCATGCCCCCGTTGGGGGCTCATGGCGCATGCGATGCCCCGCTCTGACGTTTATTGAAACGTCCTGTTTTAAAAAAAAAAACAGTACTTCAGCACTATCGCAACCGGGGCGCCCCCGCGGCGGATCAACGACTGATATTTCTAAAAAAATACACAAATTGCCCCGCCGTGCCCCGGAGGGGCCCTGAGGCGGGAAGCCCTCGTGAAAATTATGATCTCTTTTTAAATTTTCATCGGTCCGGTGTGAACTCCACCGGTGCATACCCGTTTCTACAGGGAGATTTTTCCCGTCATAGAACACTCCCCTGTTTTACAAAGAACATTCTCAGAACGGTGCCGGTTGAAATGAGACATACCCTCGATTTATACAGTCCCGGCAAGAATTTTCCGTGTCATCGACAGGATCCATGCACGGTTCAGGAGCAGGTGGACCGCGACAAGAATACTCATGGCGATCCCTGCCCGGTCATGGATCACGCTCACCAGGGCCATGGGCAGTACGATATCGGTAATTCCGGGAACCCTCAGAAGGAACGTGAATTTTAAGATCCCGGTCACTGCAGTGAACAGGAACAGAATACCCATCGCGAGGTCCACGCACCACTTAACCACCTGCATGTTCATATCTGTACCATCCTCCTCCCGTATGCGGGTTATGCCAGACAAGGTTAAGGATATTGCGACCCTGCCACTATACCCCGGAAGAACCGGACCTGTTCCGGATCCTGCCGTGCGGGAGGGCCCGGCCAGCCGGCGTTTCCCCGTAAACCGCTGTATGCGGTCCCCGGTCTTCGCATGCCGGAAATCCATACCCCGTATACCCGGACCGATGCCGGTCATGAACATTATATCCCGTAAAAAGTAACACTACCCATACCATGCTCGTCACGGCCGACCTCCACATACACTCCCCGTACTCGATTGCCGTCTCCCGCTTCATGCAGCCGGAGCAGCTGATCCACGGATGCGTTACCAAGGGAATCCAGGTCCTTGGTACTGGTGATGCCCTCCAGCCGGACTGGCAGAACGGGTGGAAACCCTTCCTTGAGAACGATGCCGGAATCGTCATCGTCCCGCAGGGAGAGATCGAGGACAAAAAACGTGTCCATCACCTGATCCTTGCAGAGGACCCTGCCCAGTTCGACCAGCTCCGCGATCTGCTGGCGGGGACCTGCAAAAGTTTTACCACGAGCGGGAGGCCGCATGTCTACCTGAGCGGCGAGGAGATCGCACATGCTGCCCATGACGTGGGGGCGCTGGTTGGCCCGGCCCATGCCTTCACCCCGTGGACGGCGATGTATGCCTACTTCGATTCCGTGCCGGCCTGTTACGGGAATGCGAAGATTGACTTCCTCGAACTCGGCCTCTCTGCCGACAGTTCCTACGGGGCAGCGATTCCCGATCTGTACGGGATCCCGTTCCTGACCAACTCCGATGCGCACAGTCCATATCCCGACAAGCTGGGCAGGGAGTTCAACCGCCTCCGGATCCGGAGCCCCACGGCAAAGGACGTGCTGGCAGCAATCCGGACCGGATCGGTGGAGATGAACGCCGGTTTCTTCCCGGAAGAAGGGAAGTACAACCGCACGGCCTGCACCCGGTGCTACGAGCAGTATACGCTTGAGGATGCGCTCCGGCACCAGTGGCGCTGCCCGGCCGATGGCGGGATCATCAAGAAAGGGGTGGCCGACCGGGCAAAGGAATTGTCCGGCGGGGGGGAGGTCCGGCCCCGTCCGCCCTATCTCCACATCCTCCCGCTCGCCCAGATCATCCAGACCATGGAAGGGGCTTCGTCGCCGGGCACGAAGAAATGCAGGGCAATCTATGCCTCTTTTATCAGCGCATTCGGAAACGAGATTGCCGTGCTCATCGATGTTCCCGTTGCCCGGATCCGCACGATCCACCCGAAGGTCGCGGATGCGATCTCCGCCCTCCGCAGCGGGACCGTCACCCTCCACCCGGGCGGTGGCGGGAAGTACGGGACATTCTCACTTCTCCCCCCGTAAGCCCGCACGGATCCCCTCATTTTTCCGCGGGATTTCTCCTGAACAGAGAATGAAACAGATGTGATGAATGGTTGTTCACCCCCTCTTCATTCTCTGCTATGAACGCCGCCTCCCCCGATAAGGGCACCCCTCGCGGAGGAGTAGTGGTGAAAAGCACATCGGGAAACACCGTCCTGTCCCGCCGTCCGTGGAGTAACTCTGGGGCGGGGAACCTTCACAAAAATTACAGGATTTTTTGCTCTGTAGAAATCATTGTAAAGTGATTAAATCGCCCCCCTTGCGCCAACCCTGCCACCGTTGGGGGCTCATGGCGCATGCGATGCCTTGGAATTATCTGTAACGTCCTCATTCAAAATTGACCGGGTAATGCGGCATTATCGTAATTCGGGGATGCCAAAGCGGCGGGGGCGAAGCCCCCAAGAGCGTTAGAATAGTACAAAGGATATCTACAGAGCAGGATTTTTAACGATTTTATCATCCGGGTTCGAGCTCATTGATGCCCGGTTCAACAGGATTCATGGTCCGGCATCTGCCGTGACATAGAATATTATTCAGGGAACGGTCACATCATACTAAGCAGGAAGAGATACCCGTGGAACCCGGCCTGATCACCAATATCCTGATCGTGTTTGCGGTTGCACTCCTGGTCGGGATGGTCTTTAACCGGATAAAAGTCCCCCCCCTTGTAGCCTTCATCCTGACCGGCGCGATCGTCGGGCCCTACGGTTTCTCCATTATCCGTGGGCAGGACCAGGTCGCAAGTCTTGCAGAGCTCGGCATCATTCTTCTGCTCTTCACCATTGGTCTCGAGTTCTCTTTCAAGGATCTCTGGAAGATCCGGTCTGTTGCGATCGTCGGTGGCGCACTCCAGTTAGCCCTCTCATTCGTGTTCTTCTGCAGCCTTGCCATTTTCATGAAGCTTTCGGTAAATCAGGCAATCCTGATGGGTTTTCTGTTTTCCCTGTCCAGTACCGCTATTGTCCTCAAGCTCCTGCATGAACGTGGTGAGATGGACTCCCCGCATGGCAGTATCGCGCTCGGCATTCTGATCTTCCAGGACCTGATGGCAATCCCCATGATCATGGCGATCCCGTTTCTGGCGAGTATCCCCCGACAGGGCGCGATCCCCCTGCTCTCCGCCGATTCCCTCCTCCAGCTTGTCGTCAACGACCTCGTTATCGTGCTTATCCTCGTTACCCTTGCAAAATGGGTTATTCCCCGCGTCATGTACGAGATCGCAAAGACCCGCAACCAGGAACTCTTCCTCCTTGTCGTCATCCTGACCTGTTTCGGTGTTGCCTGGATGGTCACCTTCACCGGGATCTCCCTTGCGATCGGCGCCCTGCTCGCGGGGCTGATCATCTCGGGATCAGAGTACAGTCACCAGGCTGCAAGCATCGTCCTCCCGTTCCGGGACATCTTCACCAGTTTCTTCTTCATCTCTGTCGGCATGCTCGTGGATATCCGGTTCCTGGTGGCAAACCTCTGGCTCGTCCTCTTCCTTATCCTGATAGCTATTATTGCAAAGGCACTGCTCGCAACCGCTGCCCCTCTCGCACTTGGCTATCCCCTCACGACTGCAATTATGTCGGGGCTTGCCCTGGCCCAGGTGGGGGAGTTCTCGTTCATCATTGCGCAGAGCGGCTTCTCCTCCGGCATCCTGCCGGCAGAGATCTACCAGATGTTCCTCATCGTAGCCCTGATGACCATGGCTGCAACCCCGTTTGTAATCGGTATCGGGCCGCCGCTCGCCGGGTGGCTCTGTAAAATGCCGGTCCTCGCCCGTGTTGTCCAGGGCACGTGCAGCATGGATGAGAACGGGACATGCGTGCGGAAGTCAGACCATCTCGTCATCATCGGGTACGGGGTTACCGGCAGGAATCTTGCCCGGACTGCTTCACAGGCCGGCATCCTGTACAATATCATCGAGCTCAACCCGGACCTTGTCATGGCTGCCCGGAAGGAGGGCGAGTCCGTGGTGTTTGGCGATGCAACGGCAGAAGGGGTACTCACCCATGCCGGCGTCCCGGGGGCCCGGATTGCAGTTGTTGCTATCAATGATCCCGTAGCGACCCGCAGGATCGTTGGTTTCTGCCGGCACCTCAACCCTTCCCTCACCATTATTGTGCGCACGCGTTATATCAGCGAAGTCGGGGCGCTTCACGATGCCGGCGCCGATGAGGTGATTGCCGAGGAATTCGAGACCTCGGTGGAGATCTTCACAGTCGTGCTGCACAAGTATTTCGTTCCCCGGGACAAGATCGAGACCTTCATATCCGATGTCCGTGCCGACGGCTACCAG
This sequence comes from Methanoregula sp. UBA154, assembly GCA_002502245.1. Lineage (GTDB taxonomy): Archaea > Halobacteriota > Methanomicrobia > Methanomicrobiales > Methanospirillaceae > Methanoregula. The sequence continues at coordinate 69,867 of DAPW01000018.1, read as the reverse complement.
ATGCTCCGCAGCAGGAGCACTGTGCAGGGGACACTTCCCGACCTCGTACGGAACATCCCGGATATTACGATCACGACGTTCACAATAGAACCGGGATCGCCGCTTGCCGGTACAACACTCGGCGGGTTCAACCTGCGGAAACGCCATAACCTCCTTGTGCTCGCTCTCCAAAGGGGTCAGGAGACGATCACCTCACTTTCCGGGGAGACCCGGCTCGAGGTGGGGGATATCGCCATCATATATGCGTCACCGGCAGATATCGCGAAGGGTGCCGGCCTGTTCTCCCGCCAGGACCAGTCCTGATCTCCCGAACTCTTTTGTTTTGAACCGTATCTTTCGGCATTTCCCTTTGAAAACGGATTTCTTTTAATGGCGGTGATTTTCCCGTCCTGCGCCGCCCGTCTTGGGAGTGGGCTGGGCATACTGTGATTTGACGTTTATCGGTTCAATCGATCTTCTGCCGATAACGGGTATTATGTCACTTTCGCATCCTGGAGATGCGCCAGCGGCGGCATGCATGCGCCCGCAAGCTCCGTAAAGAGATTGAATATTCTCTGCACAACCCAATTTTCAATCGTAACAATTAATGAAGAAAAAGGTCAACATGATCACTCAATGCTCATCGTACGTCGGGATATTTGTGGATATTGCGGCTGCTGCGTATCGGTCTGCCCGGAGGGCGCCCTCGAACTGATCGATGCATACCTGTCCGTAGAGAAGAACTGCACGAGCTGCGGAGTCTGTGCAAAGGTCTGCCCCCTTGGCGCCCTGGAGGTTGTCAATGAAGGGTAAGTATGACGTGCTCGTCATCGGTGGTGGCCCGGCCGGTGCACTCGCAGGAAAGACCGCGGCAGAGAAAGGACTTTCCGCCTTAATTGTCGAGAAGCGTCCGGCCATCGGCGCCCCCGTCCGCTGTGCCGAGGGCATCGGCAAGGAAGCCCTCCACGAGTTCATCGACCCCGACCCGCGCTGGATCTCGGCCGATATGACCGGCGCCACTATTGTCGCACCCGACGGTTTTGTTATGAAACTCGGATCCGAGATGGCGGGCAGCAAGGTGGGGTATGTCCTCGACCGCAAGATCTTCGACCGTGAGCTGGTCTGGAAAGCAACGGAAGCCGGGGCAGACGTTGCGGTCAAGTCCCGGGCTGCTGCCCCCATTCTGGAGAACGGATATGTCAGGGGAGCACAGATCGAGTACTGCGGGAAGACAACCGAAGTGAAGGCTGACGTCGTCATTGCCGCTGACGGCGTGGAATCCAAGTTCTCGCGGTGGTGCGGCATTGACACCACCGTCCCGGTCCGGGAGATCATGAGTTCGGTCCAGTACGTGATGACCGACATCGATATCGATGAACACTCCACCGTCTTTTACCTGGGGAATGACGTGGCCCCGGAAGGTTACCTCTGGGTATTCCCGAAAGGGAAACGGTGTGCAAACGTCGGTATCGGCATCTCCGGTAAAAAGAGCGGGAGCGGTCACCGGGCAAAGGACTATCTCGACCGCTTCGTGAACAAGACCTTCCCGGATGGCAAGACCATCGAGTACATCCCTGGCGGTGTCTCGGTCTGCCGCCCGCTGGACTGCACGGTTGCCGATGGTCTTCTGATCGCGGGTGATGCTGCCCGGGTTGTCGACCCCCTCACCGGCGGCGGTATCTACAATGCCATGTACACCGGGCGGCTTGCTGCAGAAGTGGCTGCAGCCTGCATCGAGCGAGGTGATGTCTCGAAAAAAGCACTCATGCAGTACGATAAGGCGTGGCGTGAGTCCAAGATGGGAAAAGCCATTGAGCGCAACTACCTTATCAAGGAATATCTTATCAAGCTGCCTGACACCAAGCTCAACGATATCATCCACTCGGTCTCGACCATCAATATGAAGGAATTCACCACCATGAACTTAATAAAAGAGATAATCAAGGCCAACCCGAAACTGGTGCTCGAGCTGGGTGCGCTCGCGGCATCACTCCGCTGATTTTTTGAGCTGCTTGTTGAGGAGCCGGAGGCAGTCGTCCTCGGCCTCTTTTTTCGTAAAGACCGTGAAGATATCCCCCGACTCGATCTTCACATTCCCGCTCGGGATGATCAGAACGCCTCCGGTCCTGCGGATGGCGATGAAGACGAAGTCCTTGACTTTGAGTTCGCGGATCTCGTGACCCACGATCGGGGCGCCGCTCTCGGCAACGATCTCAAAGATAGTGCCGCCCGGTATCGAGGCAAGCTGCTGGAGCTGGGGGTTCTGGGTCCAGTAATAGAGGCGGGAAGCGACCAGCTCGTCCGGGTTCTCGCTGATGCGGACCCCCACTTCCTTGAAGAAGTCCGAGTGGGCGGGCTGGTTGACGATCGCGACCACGTTGGGGACGCGGAACTTCTTGGCGAGCCAGCAGGTCATCAGGTTGACCGAGTCGTCACTCGTGGTTGCAATCAGTGCATCCGCCCGGTCTATCCCGGCTTCCTCGAGCACGGTCTTGTCGGTTGCATTCCCCGTAACGGCGAGGACATCGTAGTGCTCCAGAAGGTCACTGCACCGGGCCTCTTCCTGGTCGATCACGACCACGTTATGAGCGTGCTCGACAGCCAGTTTTGCCAGGTTTTTCCCGATGCCGCCAAGCCCTACGATGATGATATACATGAGTACCGGTTACCACCACCGGCATTGAAATAATTTGCGCATCAACCATTCCAGAGTGATTTGTGGCGTTGACGAGGCTGGCAAAGGTTCGGTGCTCGGCCCCATGGTGGTGGCAGGAATTGGTGTTTCCTCTGAGGAACGGTTATCAGACCTCGGGGTCAGAGACTCAAAACTGCTCGCACCAAAGGAACGCGAACGGTTGTATACGCAGATCCGCAAACGGTGCAAAATCGCAACCGTGACCATTGACGCGCAGGAGATCGATGTTATCCGCAACGAGATGACCATGAACGCCTGCGTTGCCCGGGCCCATGCGCAGGTGATCACGAAGCTCTCCCCTACCCGTGCGTATGTCGATGCCTGCGATGTCAACTGTCTGCGGTATGCCGAGATGGTAAAGGCACACCTCTTTTCAGAATGCGAGATCGTCTCTGAGCACCATGCCGATGAGAAATTTATCGTGGTTTCAGCCGCAAGTATCGTGGCCAAGGTTATCCGCGACCGGGCGATTGCAAAACTGGGAAAAGAATTCGGTGAGATCGGGAGCGGGTATCCCTCAGACCCGCTCACGATCCAGTGGCTCACCGGTTATATCCGGGAGCACCCGTCACCGCCCCCCATAGCCCGCAGGAGCTGGAAGACGGTCGGGGCCCTCCTTGCACAGAAGAACCAGCGCACCCTGCTGGATTTCTGATCCCCGCTATTCCCCGACGAAAGACCGGAGCCGGGTGTGTATTGTTCCATGGTTTTATCATTCCCGGGCTGCCATAATATGTGATGGATTGGCTCCTCCCGATTGTAATTCTGGTGACCCTGTACGCGCTGGTCGCATACTATGTCTATACCTACAAACTCTGGCCGGACCATATCACATTCTATGGCCCGTTCATGGCCATAAAGACTGAAAAGGTCGGTTTTTTTGATCGTTCCATACGCTTCAGCACCCCGCTCCGTCTGTATGGCACGATTGGTGTTGCCATGGTCGTGATCGTCTCGGCCCTCATGACCATCATGCTGTTTTTCTCCATCCAGCATATCGTCGTCCAGCAGCCGCCCCTGACCGTGGCAAACGAGCTCAAGAACGTACTGGCAATACCGGGCGTGAACGATTTTATCCCCTTCACTGTTGCCGTCTGGTTTGGCCTTCTCGCCACCATGGTGGTACATGAGTTCGGCCATGCCATCCTGTGCCGGGTTGAGGGGATCCGGGTCAAGTCCATGGGGATCCTCCTGGCAGTCATCCCTATCGGGGCGTTTGTTGAACCTGATGAGGAAGACCAGGAGAAGACCAAAGGCCTTGCAAAGATGCGGATGTTTGGTGCAGGCATCACCAACAACATCCTGCTCGGACTTGCCTGTTTTGCCCTGGTTGTTTTCCTGCTCGGGTTTGCCGTGCCGGTTTCGACACCCCTGATCCACGGGGTCTATGTCGATTCTCCCGCGCAAGAGGCCGGTATCCTCCCGAACTCGATCATAAAAGAAGTCAACGGCATTGCCGTTTCCAGCAGGGACGAGGTCGCGGCCCTGCTCAATGCCACAAAGCCCGGTGATTCCATCACGCTCCTGGTCGAGAACAAGGGGATCGCTTCGGTGCATACCCTGAAACTCCGGGCATGGCCGGAAGGGACGAGCGACCGCACCAGCGGTTTCATGGGTGTGACATATTATAATGCGCCGCTGGTGAAAGAGCAGTTCCGGCTCTTCTCGGAACCGATCGGCCTTGTCATCCTGCTTGCCATCCCGATCTATACCATTATGGATCCGGTCTCATGGAGCCAGTTCAGCCTCCTGACCATCGACAGTGCCGAAGCCGTCATGTGGCAGGTCCCCTTCCCCCAGTACTGGACCGTGATCCAGCTCCTGTTCTGGTGCGGGTGGTTCAACCTCGTGGTCGGGACATTCAATGCCCTGCCGCTGGTGCCGCTGGACGGGGGGTACATCCTCCGGGCGGGGGTTGACCGTCTCATGGACCGCAGGGGCCTGCTCAAATATTCCTCCTATATTTCCAACGCCGTCAGTTACGTCATGCTCGCGGTCCTCATCGCTGTCGTGGTGCTGCCGCTCGTGCTGAACGCGTTAAAAGCCTGAACCTGTTCAGACCCAGCGGTTTCTCCTGTTCATGAAAAATGGTCCGGATGAACGGGCATGAGCCACCGTATTTACTTCGGGAACAAGAAAACCTACAAACGCCCTTGGGGGCTCCCCTCATCCGGGCTTCTCCGGGGCATGGCGGGTCAAGGGATATTTTTCAGTATTTTTTTGGGATTTTTGATCCACCGCAGGCGTTCTTTGGGGGATAATCCCGGTGGATTTCGGGCAGACGTCATCACCTCACACCTGATTCCCTTAAAAAAACATCGAAAAATGGAGGTTCTGACAGGTCATTCAGGCTTTGCCCCCGCCACCGGAGCACAACGAAGACGACCTGATAGTATATCCTGCCTGCTCCATGAAGATACGGCGGTGAATGATCCGCCAGCAGAGGATGAGCCGGGCGAGATCACCAGCGGTGACATATTGCCGGTGCCGGAAGATCGAGATGGGGCGGACGCGGGTCTGCTCCTCGATGCTTCGTTCCAGTTTGTTTACCACGTGTGCGCTCAGTTCGCCATCAATAATCAGCTCCCCCAGCCGCTCCCCTCCTTCGTGGTCGCTGGTGTGGAACTTGAGGGCAAAGTTCCTTTCCGAGAGGGAGAGGATGGAGTACAGGTCGAGCGACAGGTCGATGTTCTCTATCGTATGCTTCATGCGGTGCTGGGAGAGCGTGACGCAGTAGACATTGCGGTCTTTTCCGAGCCCCTTCCCGTATTCCGAATACCGGATCCCGATTACGGCGTCGGCATACTCCCTCTGGGGTGCGATATACCGCTCGTATTCCGGTTCGCGCTCCGCAATCTCCTTCTGCACTGCCTCCTCAGAGTACCCCCGTTTTGCAATATCCCGGCGGAGCTTCCAGTCGTACTTGACCTCGCGGTCGGGGTCGACAAAGAGCGTGAAATCGAGGTATCTGCGCAGTGTCGGGGTGAAAAGGGTATGCAGCCCCTCGAGGATAAGAATCTTTTTCGGGCAGAAAATGACCGGCGGGTCGAATACCCCCGTTGTGTGGTTATAGACCGGCTTCTCGATCGGCACCCCACGCCGGAGCATGATCAGGTGCTGTTCAAGGAGGCCGATCCGGTTCGCTGCCGGGTTGAGGGCGGTCAGCCCTTCCCGGTTGCGCCCTTCGCGGTCCAGACGATGATAATCATCGAGCGTGATGGTGGAGACAAGGTCGCTTCCGAAAATATCCCGGATGCCCTGGGTAAATGTGGTCTTTCCCGACCCGCTGTCGCCTGCGACCCCGATGGTGAAGATGTAGGGCGAGGCCGCGATGGTGTCCTTGAAGTTCGGGTAGTACATGCTCTCACCCGATCTTGGCTGCACGTACTCAAAAAACCATCCGGCAGGCGCGGGCTACCTCAGCAACGCCCCATGCCTGCGCTCTGCACCCGCGAGGGGTATACCGCGCATCACCATCAAAGACTCCGGAGATGTAACCGGCCCTTCCTTCGTGTGGGATCGACATACATCCCGGTCAGCCATGGCCAGGCGCGCATGGTGTAGTAGTCCTCGTCACTGTTGAACCATCCCCGGTACCATGGATCGTGCGGGGAAAGGACCGGAGACCGCACGGGGTCAGGTAATTGCAGATGAACGTAGACAGGGCTGCAGGGGCCAGGTCCGGCGGCACAGGGCCGTGTGCAAGGCAACAACCGGGTGGGGTGGATGGAGGGATCAACCGGATCGATCCGGTCAAAGCGGCACTGGTCCTTTTCGTTCCAGAACGAGGAGAATGCCCGGCTCTCTTCTCTGCAATCTCGCAAAAAAAGGGTAAAGTATCAACTTAGCCCCTGACTTCTAGCTCTAACCATAGTCCCCTTGCGCCAGCCCTGCCCCCATCGGGGGGCTCATGACGCATGCGATTCATCTGTATTACTAAAAAGTCACGGTTTAGGTACAACAGCACTATCGCAAACGGGGCTCCAAAAGCGGTGGGGCGAAGCCCCTGGAGTGTCGGCGTTTTTCGATCATTGGCAGTGCACTTTTCCGCCTTCCATGTTGTGAAGGCAAATTTTCTTGTTTTTACCTCGTAAATCCTTCTTGGACTTAAGGATAAAATAACACGTTACCAAAAAAAAATGGGGAACCCCGGCTCTTTGAAAAAGCGGTCCCCTAGGACTCCCGGGTTTCTTTTCCCCTGTCCGAATCCACTGGCAGTCTTCGTTTGCTGGTGTCCCTGAGTTCGTCTTCCGTGACTTTCGGGACAGCGTCCTGGATCTCCTTGAGGATCGCATCGACGGTCTCAGGCTTCGGGATAACACCGAGAATGCTGTCATCCATGACCGGCCGCCCCGCTACTTCCTCAGCGGTCTCATCCTTTGCACCGAGGAACTTTGCACCCTGGCGGATCAACTCAGAGATCTCGAACGGGAAGATGATCTTTGTCGCCTGCCCGTTTGCCATGGTCTTAAGGGCATCCAGCGAGAGCACGGTGATCGCCTTTCTGTCAAGCGGTGCAGCTCCTACGGAGAGAATCCGGAGTCCCTGTGCCTCACCCTGGGCCTGCAGAATGCGGGAAAGTCGTTCCCCTTCTGCCCGGAGTACCTTGCTCTGCCGCTCGCCTTCTGCCTCAAGGATCATGCTCTGCCGGAGACCTTCGGCTTTCAGGATTGCGGAGCGTTTTTCTCCGTCTGCCCTGAGGATTGCGGCTCGGCGGGCACGCTCGGCAGCGGTCTGCTCGGTCATCGCGCTCTTGACCGCCTCGACCGGGTCTACCTCCTTGATCTCGACCCGCTCGACCTTGACACCCCACTGGTCGGTCTCGCGGTCAAGGATGTCGCGGAGCTTGGTATTGATGACGTCCCGGTTATAAAGCACTTCATCAAGCTCCATATCTCCGATGATGCCACGGAGGCTCGTCTGGGCAAGGGCAATGGTTGCAATACGGTAATTAGAGACCTCGAAGAAGGCCTTCTCAGGGTCGATCACCCGGATATATACGATAGCATCGACATTTGTCGGCGAATTGTCCTTGGTGATCACTTCCTGGCTCGGAACGTCCATCACCTGGGTACGCAGGTCGAGCTTGATCACCTCGGAGATGAACGGGATGATCCAGCGGAAACCGGGGTTCAGCCGCCGGACATACTGCCCGAGACGGATCTGGAGCCCCTGTTCGTACGGCTGGATGATGACCACGCCTCTTGAAAAAATTGCGACGATGATAAAGATCAGGAAAACAATGATCAGGTTATCGATAAGTGCCATGTTATACTACCTCCTCAACAACGATATGGACTCCTTCCGAACTGACAACCTTCACTTTTTTTCCCGCAGCAATGGTGTTGCCGGTTGACCGGGCGCTCCATTCGGTTGAGCCGAGAACGACCTTACCGGAGATCGTGGCGCCATTCACCGGAATCTTCACCTGCCCCACCATTCCCACGAGGGAATCGCGGCTGATGGTCGTCGGGCTCTCATTCGTGGTAACCTTCCCGTACATCCAGACCGTGAAGGCGGCAGCACAGATGGCTGCCACAATCCCGATGATGCCTCCCATCCACGGGTTGGAGATATCCACCCCCGCGAGCTGGAGGATGCCGAGAATGATCAGCACCGTAGCTGGTACGGTTGCAAAGAAACCGGGGCTGTACACCTCCACGAGTAATATGAGGGCACCGCCAATGATCAGCAGCCATCCAAAGGATATTCCCATATCCGGAAGAACCATAGTCAATTGTTCTTTGTGTGCACTCTTAAAATTCTATGGTAACGGACAGGGTTTTTTTAGTAAAAAAACAGGTACTACAGCACTATCGCAACCGGGGTGCCCCAGCGGCGGGGCGAAGTCCCGGGAGCGTCAGGTATCTGAATGATTCCAACAAAGGATAAAAAATCAATGTTCCCCCGGGGCTCTGCTCTCTCCCCCGCCGCTGTTGCATGCTCCTTCGGGGGGCAGGTTCTTTAGAATGTGATTCAGTACCATATGGTACAGAGGCATTCCCGGGCACCGAAACTGTCCCCGCCCAAGCCCGCAGAAAACCGGGCGAAAACGAAGTTTTCAAAAAAGCCGGAGGTTTGCCGTGCTACTCCTGCAGCATCGCGATCTTCGAACCTCTCGCGATACCCGTGTCACCGGCAATCATCTCACACTTGACGCACATCAGGTAGGCGACCGGCGGCAGGTTCTCGTACATGCTCAGCGATTCGTAATTGGCCATCCCTTTCGAGATGATGATGGTGCATTCCGCTATCGCCGTTGCCAGTTCCGCGGGCATCTTGGCCATGTCAAGCCCGATTTCCGCACCCCCGCAGGTCGTGGTCAGGCGGTCGGCAACCTTGTCAAACCCGAGTGCAAGCGCATCCTCCATGGTCGCGTCATTGAGGATCGGTGCGTCGCGTACCGCAACCGTGACATGGGCGCCGCGGGCTTTCAGGAAACCGACGATCAGCCGGTCGAAGACGATCTCCCCGCAGTTGTCTGTGAGGTATACGACCCGCTTTGAGAGCTCGAGAATACGGGTAGTGTCGTCCACGTCAAGCCCCTTGCTGAACTCCTCGCAAAAAAACCGGGAAAAATCTCCGGTCACATCGTGGTCTTTCACCGCGTAATCGAAGGTGTTGCCGATGATACCCGCAAGCACGAGGTCATGGAACGATATGAGCCGTCCCCGCACCTCCCGGCAGACGCGCATTGCCTGGTCGTTTCCTGCTTTTTTCAGTTCCCGGAACGGATCCGGATCCCCGATCATCCCGCAGGCTTTGCGGTGGACGGCGCTGGCAATCTGGGGATGGAAGAGGGGGGAGTCTCTCATCGACCCGAGCATCTCGCTGCAGGCGGCAATGGTCCTGTCCGTGCAGGCCTTGTCGGCAGAGACCAGCTGGCATTCAAACGCCACCCGCGACAGCAGGCAATCGATGCAGGTATCTGTCAGTTTCATGCTCATCTCTGCAGGTCGGACGTAAAAACAAAAACAAACAATGGGGCCACTGAGATTTGAACTCAGGTCAGAAGACCCCCAGTCTCCTAGGATGGCCAGGCTACCCTATGGCCCCGTCCTCCTACTATTGGATCATATCATTTATGTATCTTGTTGTACGCGATACGCGAAATCAAAAATGTGGACATGTCAATACGGTCCCGGAAATTTCGTTGTTCTTTCAACGAAATCTTCGAAAAATTCCCGGGAGGAATATCCGGATGAAAAAAGTACCTGTGATTTTTACAACATTTTGTGAACGTGTCGGGAAAACAGCACGCGGACCGGTCCCGGTGCCGGGTGCGCCACAGCGCCTGCAACGGATGAGGTACTGCTAAAGCCCAGCACTCCTGATCCGGCAGAGAGGATCATTTCCCCTGGAACGGATCAGAGGTTGCCGCGTTTGAACTCCTCGACCCGTGCTATGAGGTTCTCAAGTTCCGTATCCGTGATCCTGATCTTACCTTCGATGGAATCCACCTCTTCAAGCAGCTGCCGGATCCGCACGTACATCAGGTAGATGATGAACTGCTGGACTACGATAACAGCACCAAACAATACCAGCATATATCCTTCGTATGCCACGATTCCCCCGGTTATGGTATCATCGGAATACTGCGCGGGCAAGCCGGTCAACAAAACCTTCCTGCCCCGGATCGCCGGTTTCCTCCTTATATTCCACACCTGACATCTGGGCAGCGATCCGCCTGAAGGCCCGTGACGCGTCGGTGTTCGGATATTTGAGCACGCAGGGCGTCTTGTAGGCAGCAGCCCTCCGGACACTGGCATCCTCCGGCACGACGTCGATCACCCTGACACCAAGCACGTCCTCTACGCTCTGTGAGCGGAGCTCGGTATGCTCCTGCCCCGCCCGGTTCAGGATGGCTCCATACACGTTCCCACCCATCACTTCGCAGAGGATCTTGGTCTTCAGGGCATCGGCCATCGAGGCAAGTTCCGGGTTTACGACAAGGATGACCTGGTCTGCAACCGAGAGCGGGACAACACCTTCCTTCGAGATCCCGCTTGGTGCATCTATTAAGAGGAACTCACACTGGTCCACGAGCTTATGCATCACGTCCCGGAGCTTATCGGGATCGGCCTGCTGGAAACCCTGCAGCGAGATCCCGCTGGGTACGACTTTCACACCTGCCGGCCCTTCATACACCGCGTCCTCGATATCCGCTTTTCCGGCAAGCACCTCGTGGAGCGTTACCGGGACTTCATCCATACCAAGGATAAGGGCCATGTTGGCCATGCCGATATCGGCATCGAGAATGCAGGTTTCACGGTTGAGAAGGGCAAGTGATATCCCAAGGTTGACCGTGAGGGTGGTCTTTCCCACACCGCCTTTTCCTGAAGTGATTGTAAATGCCTGGAACATCAGAACTCCTATTTCCATCTGTTGGGAAGAAAGGTATATATTGATTATTGAAGGCGCTGCAAAAAAAGGGGAGCACATTTTCCGGTACTGGTTGTGAAACCGGGGCGGCAGATCCGCACAGTGCCTGTATATGCGCGGCAGAATCACTCAGGAGGCGGCGGTCAGTAACCCGGGCAGTCTGCAGGGTCGGGAACCGGCCACTCGGTCCACAATGGTGCCATGCTTTACGCGGAACCTGCATTTTCTGCGAAAAATGAAAACAATATGTATATATGCTTCTATCAGATATTATGAAATACAGGGTAGTAAATCAGGAGCCGGCCATGTTCAAGGAAAAAATATCCACGTTTATTGACAACATTCGTTCCATTGACGGGGTTGCAGCATGTGCCCTTGTGTCCCGGGACGGAATAATTTCCGGCAAATATTTTGACCGCGAACTGAATGAGCCGTGGTTTGGCGCCCTTTCCGCCACGATCCTTGCCTCCGCCGAATCGGTGGGGAGCATCACGAGGAGCAGGTCCATTCAGTCGGTCACGATCCGGGCGGAGGACACCTCTATCATTATCATGGGAGCCGGAGAAAATTTTCTTATTGCAACCATCATAAGCGATAATGCGGATTCACCCAAAGTCCATGCAAAGATGCTCGCTGTTGCGCAAAAGATCGGAGAGGCTATGTGATGTATACCATACTAGTTGTGGATGACAGCCCATTCATTGTGGATGTATTTGTTACCATGCTCGAACGCGGGGGCTATCGTACTGTTGCCGCGTATGGCGGGGAAGAATGCCTGGAGATATTAAAGACCGTAACTCCCGATCTCATTCTCCTGGATATCATGATGGAACCTATGGACGGCTGGGAAACCCTTGAGCGTATCAAGGAAGACCCGGCAACAAAGGAGATCCCGGTCCTCATGCTTACGGCAAAACAGCTCACTCCTGCCGAAGCGCAGGAATACGGTATCTATATCGAGGATTACGTCTTGAAACCGATCACCCATCGCGAACTGTACGATGCGATCGAGCATGTACTCAACCGCCGTCAGTCCATCAAATCCGACATGGAACTGGCCCGGCAGTCGGGATTCGATGCAGAGATCATCACCGAATATGCCCGCCTGAGCAAGAGTATTGACGTGAACCGGCGCCTGATGAAAATTCTCGAAACCACGTATAATTTCAATGATTCGAAGATCCGCGTCAGCGACGAGATCTCCCGCGCAATAAAAAGCATGGAAATGAACATCAAGTTCCAGGAAAACCGGCTCCTGCAGATCAAAGGAGAGATGTCGGGACACCGATCCGGGATCTGACCTGCCCCAATACGCAGAGGGCAGACCCGGCAACCCGGGGTGCCTGGTTCTTATATTCCCGGTTAAGATGGGCGCTTCAGAACGCAGAAGAGGATAGCCTGATAGAAGGGATTTTTTGTTTTAAAACCGGTCAACGCGTTCCGGACGCGATCTGCCGCGTTTTCGCGCACCCGGAGTGCTCTTGAAAAACCAGGAGATAACGGCAAAGGAGACGAGGTCTGGTTCCGGGCATTTCGAAAGATACCCTTTCCTCACAAAGCGTATTGGGGCAGATAAAAATCTTCTTCTGGGTCGCCTAAAAAAAATCAGTAGAACCCATCTGCCCGGCCGTGAAATGCCTGCGGACGATCTGACTGCCATCAGAAGGCCCGGGACAACGATCCGGACCGGCGGGGAAATCAACCGGACCTAGGAAAAATTTTTGCAGGACCCTGCACAACAGCCTGCTCTGTAGTCTGGAACGGTACGAATATTTAAATAGTTTTCTGGCATTGTTATAATGCTGTACATCTTTATATGTTCAGGGGTTCGTAGCTCAGTTCGGTAGAGCGCCTGGCTTTTAACCAGGTGGTCGGGGGTTCAAATCCCTCCGGGCCCGTTGCCACGAGAAATCGTGGGTTTTTTGCGGTGATGCATCTGAGAGGAAATCTGTTTATGTGGGAGGGGGTTTTCATTGAGCACCAAACTTAATGTGTTGGAGCACGCGATGGTGCCTGATCATAAAATCATGAAGGACGAGGAAGTCTCCGAGCTTCTCTCGCGCTACAACATTACTACCGAACAATTACCAAAAATCTACCATGACGATCCAGCTGTAAGGGAAATCGGCGCCAGTGCCGATGATGTGATACGAATTATACGGGCGAGTCATACGGCTGGCAGGGCCGAGGCATATCGTCTCGTGGTCAAGAGACCGAAGAAGTAATTTCCGGGGTTGGTCAGTCTGATTGACAGAAGTATTTTATCGAGGGCGTATTTTTCACGGGAGCATGTTGCGCGCCACCAGCTTGACTCCTTCAACTATTTCTTAAAACACAATCTTCAGAAAGTGGTCAACGAGCAGAGGGTTATCGAGACTGATATCGAGAACCGGGGCAAGAACAACGAGCCCGTCTGGGTTGAACTGGGCACCATCGAGGTCAAAAAACCGCTGGTACGGGAAGCAGACGGATCGCAGGGGGAACTCTACCCGTCCGAGGCACGCCTGCGCAACCTGACGTATGCCGCGCCGATCCAGCTTGGCCTGACGCTCGTGCACGGCGAGGACCGGCAGGACCCGATCATCACCACGATCGGGCAGCTCCCGATCATGGTCGGGTCGCTCGCCTGCAACCTTTATGGTATGGATGATGCCCAGCGCATCACCCATGGGGAAGACGCGTTTGATGCCGGCGGTTATTTCATCGTCAATGGTACCGAGCGCGTGCTCATGACCCTGGAGGATCTTGCATCCAACAAGATCATGACGGAGTTCACCGAACGCTACAATGAGCGGATTTATGTTGCCAAGGTATTCTCCCAGTTCCGGGGGTACCGGGCACTGGTTGTTGTCGAGCGGAACAAGAAGAACCTCCTCGAGGTCTCGTTTCCGTCCGTTGCCGGCCACCTGAAATTCGTGGACCTGATGCGCGCACTGGGCATGACCAATGACCAGGAAGTCGTAAACGCGGTCTCGACGGATGAGGATATCCTCACCTTCATGATGCAGAACCTCGAGGAGAGTGAATGCGACTCGGTCGAGGGCGGTGTCATGTATGTCGGCAAGAAACTGGCACCCAACCAGACCAAGGACTACCAGCGCAAGCGGGCGGAGTTCGTCCTCGACAACTACCTCCTGCCGCACCTCAATTATTCAATGCCGGCGAACCTCAAGGAAGGGGAAGATGGCTATACAGAAGCGGTCCTCTCGGTCCGGCTCGCAAAAGCCCACTTCCTTGGCCGCATGGCAGAGGCCTGTTTCGACCTTGTGCTGAACAAGCGCCGGATCGATGACAAGGACCATTACTCAAACAAGCGGCTGAAACTTGCCGGTGACCTGATGGAGGATCTCTTCCGTATCTCGCTCAACCGCCTGACGAGGGATATCAAGTACCAGCTCGAACGGGCCAGCATGCGCCACCGCGACCTCTCGATCGCGACCGCCGTCCGCGCCGATGTGCTGACCGAACGCCTGCTCCACCCGCTCGCCACCGGTAACTGGGTTGGCGGGAGGACCGGTGTCTCCCAGCTCCTCGACCGCGTCGACCACATGGCCGTGCTCTCGCACCTCCGCCGCGTCATCTCGCCGCTCTCCCGGTCACAGCCCCATTTCGAGGCCCGTGACCTGCACCCGACCCAGTGGGGCCGGATCTGCCCGAGCGAAACACCAGAAGGACCGAACTGCGGTCTTGTCAAGAACTTTGCCCAGATGGTCGAGATCAGCAAGGGTGTCGACAATGAAGAACAGATCCTGCAGATCCTCCATAATCTCGGGGTCGAACACATACGGGGTGAATCATGAGCAAGAAATCGCGCGTCTTTGTTGACGGCGCACTCATCGGCCTTGTCGATGACCCCAAAACGCTGGTGGCAACCATACGCTCCATGCGCCGGCAGGGGACGATTCCCCCGGAAGTGAATGTCTCCCACAAGGAATACAATGGCGATGTTGTCATCCTGACCGACCGCGGTCGCGCCCGCCGCCCGCTCATCGTCTTGAAGAACGGCGAGCCGCTCATCACCGATGAGGACCTTGCCAGGCTTGCGAAGAAGGAAGTGGAGTTCGCCTCGTTTGTCCAGCGCGGTTTAATCGAGTTTATCGATGCTGAAGAGGAAGAAGACCTCCTTATCGCCATGGACTTCTCGAAACTGACGCCCGAGCACACCCACCTTGAGATCGACCCCTCCCTGATCCTGGGTATCGGTGCAGCACATGTCCCCTTCCCTGAGCATAATGCCAGCCCGCGTGTTACGATGGGTGCAGGGATGGTCAAGCAGGCGCTCGGTTTTGGCGCGGCCAACATGAAGCTCCGTCCCGATACCCGCGGCCACCTGCTCCACTATGTGCAGAAACCGCTCACCCATACCCAGACCTCGGAACTGATCGGGTCGGATGACCGCCCGGCAGGACAAAATTTCGTTGTCGCGATCCTCTCGTACGAGGGGTACAATATTGAAGATGCCCTCATCTTCAACAAGGCCTCCATTGAACGCGGTCTCGGCCGCTCCCATTTCTTCCGGACCTATGAAGGTGAGGAACGCCGTTATCCCGGCGGCCAGATCGACCGCATCGAAGTCCCCGAAGAGGACGTTGCGGGCGCTCACGGCGCCGAGTCCTACAAGAACCTTGACGAGGACGGGGTTATTAACCCCGAGACTGTTGTTGCAGAAAAGGATGTCCTGATCGGCAAGACCTCCCCGCCCCGGTTTCTCGAGGAGCCCTCCGGAGAACTGATTGCGGTCGAGAAGCGCCGCGACACATCCGTCACGATGAGGAGCAACGAGCACGGGATCGTCGACACCGTCATCATAACCGAGGGCGAGAACAGTTCGCGCCTGGTGAAGGTCCGTACCCGCGACCTCCGTATCCCGGAAGTCGGTGACAAGTTCGCGTCCCGTCACGGGCAGAAAGGTGTGGTCGGTCTCATCGCCCACCAGGAAGACATGCCCTTCACCGAGAGCGGCCTTACCCCTGACCTTGTCATCAACCCCCATGCCATCCCGAGCCGGATGACCGTCGGACATATGCTCGAGATGATCGGTGGCAAGGTCGGCTCCCTTGAAGGCCGGCGCATCAACGGCACCGCCTTTGGTGGCGAGAGCGAGGCGGATATCCGCGCAAGTTTAAAGAAACTCGGCTTCTCCCACAATGGCAGGGAAGTCATGTATGATGGTATCACCGGCAAGGTCTTCAAGGCCGATGTCTATATCGGTGTCATCTACTACCAGAAACTCTACCACATGGTGTCGTCCAAGATGCACGCCCGCTCCCGTGGCCCGGTGCAGGTCTTAACGCGCCAGCCGACGGAAGGACGGGCCCGTGAGGGCGGTCTCCGGTTCGGTGAAATGGAGCGTGATGTCATGATCGGCCACGGCGCCGCCATGGCACTCAAGGAACGCCTGCTCGATGAGTCGGACAAGGTCAACGAATATGTCTGTGCCCACTGCGGTATGGTTGCGATGCTCGACCGCAAGCGCAACATGACCCGCTGTCTTGCCTGCGGCAACGAAACCGATATCTACTCGGTCGAGATGAGTTACGCGTTCAAGCTCCTGCTCGACGAGATGAAGAGCATGGGTATAGCCCCAAGACTGAAATTACAGGACGTGGTGTAACATGCCATCCCCAAAACGAATCGGCCAGATTGAGTTCGGCCTGTTATCTCCCAAGGAGATCCGCGAGATGAGCGTCCGCAAGATCATCTGGGCGGATACCTATGACGATGATGGCTTCCCCTACCCGCAGGGCCTCATGGACCTGAACCTCGGCGTCATCGACCCCGGTCTCCGGTGCAAGACCTGTGACCAGAAGGCGAGCGAGTGCCCCGGTCACTTCGGGCACATCGAGCTCGCAAAGCCGGTCATCCATGTCGGGTACACGCGGCTTATCCGGAAACTATTACGGGTCACCTGCCGCGCCTGCGGCCGGGTGCTCCTGAGTCCCGAGGAGATCGAGAAGGTTGTTGGTACCGAAGATGACCAGACCGGTGACCTGCTCTCGGAAAAGGACGTCAAGAAGGAGCGCATCTGCCCGCACTGCGGTGAACAGCAGCTCAAGATCAACTTCGAGAAACCGACCACATTCTCGGAGGTCGTGGTCGAGGACGGCAAGAAGGTGGAGCACAAGCTCACTCCTGCCGATATCCGCGCACGGATGGAGAAGATCCCGAACGAGGACCTGATCCCGCTCGGTATCAACCCGGACGTTGCCCGGCCCGAGTGGACGATTCTCACGGTCCTCCCGGTACCACCGGTCACGATGCGCCCGTCGATTATTCTCGAGAACGGCCAGCGTTCGGAAGACGACCTGACCCATAAACTCGTGGACATTATCCGTATCAACCAGCGGTTCAAGGAGAACCAGGATGCGGGGGCGCCCCAGCTGATCATCGAGGACCTCTGGGAACTCCTGCAGTACCATGTCACCACCTATCTCGATAATGAAGTAGCCGGCTGTCCGCCTGCCCGCCACCGCAGTGGCCGGCCGTTAAAGACGCTCTCCCAGCGTCTGAAAGGCAAGGACGGGCGGTTCCGCGGTTCCCTCTCCGGCAAGCGGGTGAACTTCTCGAGCCGTACCGTTATCTCCCCGGACCCGAACCTCTCGGTGTCGCAGGTCGGTGTCCCCCGTGCAGTGGCAAACGAGATGACCATCCCGGTCCGCGTGACGGTCTATAATATCGAGGAACTCAGGCAGACCGTGAGAACCGGCCCGGTCCGTCCGGACGTGAACTCACCCTGCGGTTCGAACTACGTGATCCGGCCCGACAACCGGCGGCTCCGTCTCGGCGCGGACAACCTCGATACGGTCGCTGACATGATTGAACCCGGCTGGACGGTCGAACGCCAGCTCCGGGACGGCGATGTGGTGCTCTTTAACCGTCAGCCATCGCTGCACCGGATGAGCATCATGGCCCATCGCGTCAAGGTCATGGAAGGCCGCACCTTCCGGCTCAACCCGGCAGTCTGCCCGCCCTACAACGCCGACTTTGATGGTGACGAGATGAACATGCACGTGCCGCAGACCGAAGAAGCACGGGCTGAGGCGACCATTCTCCTTTCCGTGCACGAGAATATCCTGTCCCCCCGTTTCGGCGGCCCCATTATCGGCGGGATTCACGACCACGTCTCGGGTATCTTCATGCTGACGCATGATATCCGATGGTTCACCAAGGAAGAGGCGCTCTACCTCCTCCGGTACTCCGGTATCGAGCACATGCCCGAGCCGGGTAAGAAGGAAGGTGGCAAAGAATTCTGGAGCAACAAGCAGGTCTTCTCCCAGATCCTGCCCGACCTGAACATGGTCTTCAAGGCCAGTTCCTGCCAGAACTGCGATGTCTGTAAAAAGGAACAGTGCGAGCGCGATGCCTATGTCCGGATCATTGACGGGCAACTGAAAATGGGAACCATCGACAAGAAAGCGATCGGTGCATTCGACGGCCAGATCGTCAACCGCGTCATCCGCCAGCAGGGCATGAAGCGTGCAGCCAAGTTCATCGATGACTTAACCAAGCTCTCAATCCGCGCGATCATGTTCGACGGGTTCTCGTTCGGAATCGATGACGAGGACCTGTCCAAGACCGAGTACGGCCAGATCGACGAGGTCTTACGGAACGCAGCGCTCGACGTGACCCGCCGGATCAAGATCTACGAGGACGGGCAGCTCGAGCCGATGCCCGGGCGTACTATCGAGGAGACCCTCGAAATGCAGATCATGCAGGTGCTCGGAAAAGCCCGTGACCAGACCGGTCAGATTGCCGGCCGGCACCTCGGTCTTGGCAACAGTGCTGTCGTCATGGCCGTCTCCGGAGCCCGTGGTTCGATGCTGAACCTGACCCAGATGGCCGGTTGTATCGGCCAGCAGTCCGTTCGTGGTGAACGCATTGTCCGTGGGTACGATGACCGCACCCTCCCGCACTTCCGGAAGGGTGACCGGGGTTCGGATGCCCACGGGTTCATCCAGCACAGCTACAAGGGCGGCCTCAACCCGACCGAGTTCTTCTTCCACGCCATCGGCGGTCGTGAAGGGCTTGTCGACACTGCCGTCCGTACGTCCCAGAGCGGGTATCTCCAGCGCAGGATGATCAACGCGCTCCAGGACCTCAAGGTGGCATATGACGGCACCGTGAGGTCAACCGGCGGGAAAATTATCCAGTTCCAGTACGGTGAAGACAATACGGATCCAACCAAGAGCGCATTTGGCGATCCCGTGGATGTCAAGGGTATCGTAGAAAGTATCCTGAAGGAGGAGTGCTGAAGATGCCTCTCGCAGAAAAATACGATAAAAAAGTCGAGGCAGCTGAGCTCCCCCAGAAGACCAAGGACCAGATGCGCAAATTCCTTGCCGAGAAAGAGGTGAGCGATACCCAGTTCAAACAGATCCTCGAACGGGTACTCATGGAGTATAAATCCACCCGTATCGAGGCCTGTGAGGCAGTCGGTGTGATTGCCGCCCAGTCCATTGGCGAGCCCGGCACGCAGATGACGATGCGTACGTTCCATTACGCGGGTGTCGCGGAGATCAACGTTACCCTGGGTCTCCCGCGTCTCATAGAGATCATGGATGCAAGAAAGGAGCCCAGTACTCCCACGATGACCGTTTTCCTGGAGCCCGAGTACGGCAATGACCGTGACCTGGCCCGGGAGGTCAGCTGGCAGATCGAGGCAGCCCCGCTCCATGAGTTCGGTGACATCACGACCGACATGGAGAACATGCACGTGGTCGTCCACCTCAACACCAAGGTCTGTGACAAGCGGAAGATCACCCCCGCCCAGATCATGGAGACGGCACCAAAGAAGATCCGCGACCGCCGGCACTACCGCGACTTCGAGCACGATATCGACGAGGCAAAAGCGACCATCATCTTCTCCCCCAAGGACAAGGAGAGTTACCAGAACCTCTTCCAGCTTGCCGAGCATGTACGAAACGTGATCGTGCAGGGCATTGATGACATCCTCCGGGTCGTCGTCAGGAAAGAGGCCGGGGAGTATATACTTTATACTGAAGGATCCAACCTTAAGGATGTATTTGATGTCGTTGGCGTGGATACCACCCGTACCCGCACCAACAATATCAGTGAGATCGCTCAGGTACTCGGCGTCGAGGCAGCGAGAAACGCGATCATCCACGAAGCGGTATCCACCCTCAACGAGCAGGGTATCCTCGTGGATGTCCGCCACCTCATGCTTGTCTCGGACATGATGTGTATGGAAGGCGAGGTCAAGCAGATCGGCCGTCACGGCATTGCCGGCGAAAAGGAGAGCGTGCTCTCCCGGGCCGCGTTTGAGGTGACCGTCAACCACCTGCTCGATGCTGCCGTGGCAAACGAGGTCGATGAACTGAGCGGTGTCACCGAGAACGTCATTGTTGGCCAGCCAATCCAGCTCGGAACCGGCGATGTCAAACTGATCGCAGTCAGACAACACGACAATTAACACCTTAAAAAAAACCAGAGGAATTGTACATGGATTTTAATGCTTCACTCAGAAGAGCTATCAAGACCGGAAATGTCATTCTTGGCCAGAACAACACAGAAAAATGCATCAAAGAGGGAAAAGCCCAGATGATCGTCGTGGCAGGAAACTGCCCGGCCAGTTTTAAATCCAAACTTTCGGGATACGAGAACCTCTTCATCCACACCTTCGAGGGCTCCAGCGTGGCCCTCGGCAAGGCATGCGGTAAGCCCTTCATGGTCAGCACCCTTGCGGTCGTGACCCCGGGCGAGTCAGACATTCTCTCCCTGAAGAGGGCATAAATTAGGGGGTATGCTATGGTCGAAGTGAAACTGACCGAAGACTGCATGCGCCTGATCTCCCAGTTCGAGAGCCTGACTGGCGCGGGAAGCCGCGACTGCGTTGTCGATGACCGGAACGGCCGGCTCATCTTCGTGATCAACCCCGGAGACATGGGACTTGCCATTGGCAAGAAGGGTGCCTCCATCAAGAAGGCCTCCGAAGTCATGGGCAAGAAGATTGAGGTCGTGGAATACAACAGCAACGTGGAACAGTTCTTAAAGAACTGTTTCCTGCCCGCACAGGTCACCTCCATCCTCTTCGAGGGCGAGGATGACCAGAAGACCGCCACCGTGGAAGTCCGTGACGAGGACCGGGGTATCGCGATCGGCAAAGACGGCAAGAACATTTTCAAGGCAAAGAAGCTTTCACTGCGCCAGCATAATATCGCCGATGTCCAGATCCTGCAGAAGCCCATGGACGGCGTTGCTGCGGATGAACAAAATCCCCAGTAAATTTTTCTCTTTTTCTTCTCCCGGAAGATTCAAACCGGTATCCCTTTTGAAATTTACTGTTCGTTAAAAATCGTTCCGATACCTGACGCTCCCGTGGCTTCGCCCCGCCGCTGGGCCGCACCGGTTGCGATAGTTCTGTATTACCTGTTTTTTTTACAAAAAAACAGGACGTTTCAATAAACGTCAGAGCGGGGCATCGTATGCGCCCCCGCCCCGAGGGGGCGGGGCTGGCTCAAGGGGGGTGCTCTTATGTTTTTAAAAAGAGGTTTTCTACCGAACAAAAAAAAGATAAAAAACCGCTTTTTTGCCTCACACTATAAATACCACAGGAATGAATCTCACTATACGGTACCCATGCAGGAAAAAAGTCTGACCGAATATTGTAAGGCGTTTGGACCTAAGGAATGGGCACAGGTCTTGTTCATGGTACTGATCATTTGTGCCGGCGGATACCTGATCGTCTACAGCGTCTATACGATGACCATCGACCATGATCCTACCATGTTCATGTTCGCGATCGCCATGTTCGGGGTCGGCTGCACAACCATCTGGTTTGCCTTAAGCCACGTGGAGATCCAGTCAACGGAAGAGAAACTCGAGAGTATCACCACCCGGCTTGACAGGATCATCGAGAAGATCGAGAAGCAATAATCTTTTTTACCATTCCTGCGCAGGAAACAGATATTATCCACCAGCGCGAATGTTATTGGCGTCAGATGGGCCTGTGGCTTAGCCTGGACATAGCGCCGGGCTTCTAACCCGGATGTCGGGGGTTCGAATCCCCCCAGGCCCGTTTTTCTTTTTCATTTTTTCTTACTAAATTATTCTTTTTAATTCATCAATTCCGGAAAGATAGGATAGGAAATTTTGATACTATTCACCCAGATTACGATCAACCCCGCCGCCCCCGACGGGGCGCCCCCGCGGCAGATCTGACACCGGTTCACATCCAACAATCCTGCCCCGCCGTACCCCGGAGGGGCCCTGAGGCGGGTAGCCCTCGTAAAAATTATGATCTCTTTTCCGATTTTCATCGGTATGGTGTGAACTCCACCGGTTCATGCCCGTTTCTACAAAGCATCTCTTTTACGTTTCCTGTTCTTCCGTGTCCTGCCGGAAACCCACTCTGTCCTGTTCTTCCAATGGCAGGCCGCAAGCGAAATGGACCGGGATCGTGGCAAAGGTTTTCCGGTCGGCGGTCATCGGTCATCGGGAGATCAATCACGGCTGGTTGTTTTTTACGACAAGTGCGGCATACCAGCGAGAAACCGCCGGCACCTCCTGAATAAATTTCCAAAAATATATCTTATGCTGGCACAAAGTTCATTCATTCGATTCATTGATAGGAAGTAATGACATGAAACGATTCACGTTCTTTGTCTGTATATCTGTCCTGCTCCTGCTGATCCCGGTGGGTGTATCAGCTAATGGGTATCTTGATATCCGAACCACACCCTCCGGGGCTACCACTTTTTGGGATGGTCAGGATCGCTCTGACGTCCTCGGCCTCACGCCACATAACTGGAGTTACCCTACCGGAACTCACTCGGTGAAGTTGCATTTGTCCGGTTATGATGATTATACTACAACCGTCACGGTAATCGAGGGTTCCACGGTATCAATCAATCATGTATTCACGAACACTGAACTAACCATAGATGGCATCTCCCCCTCGAGCGGGTTTAATACCAGCACGCTCCATGGTGTCACGATCAGCGGTTCCGGCTTTTCCGCCAGCGGGGGGAGTGTCGTCCTGAAAAAGAGCGGTGAAACCAATATTCCCGGATCCTGCAGCGGAAGCACAACAACCCTGACCTGTTCCTTCCCTCTGGCCGGAGAAAGAGTGGGGACGTGGAATGTGGTAGTGGAAAATGCTGCGGGGCAGTCCGACACCCTGGTCAATGGATTCACCGTAAAAAGCCAGTCCAATATACCGACCCTGAACTCAATAACCCCATCAAGCGGCGAGACAAATACCACGGTGAGCATCACCGCCCTCTCCGGCACGAACTTCGGCAGCAACGCGTACATGAAACTGGAACGGAGTAACTATAATCCTATCCTCGGGGACGTCACCTCGGTGAACACTGCCGGTACCAGGATTGTCGGGACGTTTGACCTTGACTATCAGGCTGCCGGCGATTATGAGGTGTGCGTGTACAACGATGCCACGAGCTATACCTGCGACCTGACCTTTACCATCATCGATCCGGACGCGGAGACTGACAGCAGCGTCTATTTCGAGACAAATCCCACCGGCGCCACCGTATGGCTGGACAACGAGAGAGTGGGTACCAGCGTGTTCACGTACTACAACGCGATACCGGGAACCTATGACGTACTTCTCCGGAAGACCGGGTATAAGGACTATGCCGGCACGGTCACGGTGCTTGAGGGAAAGCGCGTCACGTTCTATGCCCGGCTGACCGCGCTGGGTGACGATACGGCGACCGTAACAGCAACAACCGCAAAGACCGCCACCACCATCAAAAAGTCCACGATAAAAGTCCCGACATCATGGCCAAGCGACACCCCCGCCGGAGCATCGCCGGTTGACCCCGCGGTTGTCATCGCAGCTGCCGGTATTGCACTCGGTTTTGTTGTG
Source organism: Methanoregula sp. UBA154 (assembly GCA_002502245.1). Classification (GTDB taxonomy): domain Archaea; phylum Halobacteriota; class Methanomicrobia; order Methanomicrobiales; family Methanospirillaceae; genus Methanoregula. The sequence goes on along the minus strand of DAPW01000018.1, from coordinate 45,964 downwards.
ATCCGGCGCCGGTAATTTTTTGGGTTCTCCGGAAGATCGGCCGGTATGTTCCGCGCTTTTCGGGATCCGGATCTCCTCCGCCCGCGTCTGACAGCAGCAGGGCATCCCGCTCGAAGAAGGGAGCACATCGTAAAGGCGGTTATCCGTATTCATAACCTATATCAGATGACGGCACCAAATTTTCTTACAAACAACTGGTGAAGATTTACGAGCATGAAACGATCCTCTCTCTTTATTTGTCTGCTCTTCGTCCTCCTGATGGTTATGGCAGTAACCCCCCTGGCTTCCGCCTCGCCATCGATAAGCGACGTCCGCCCGGGAAGCGGGCCCCTCGGGGAGACGGTCAGGGTCACGATCACCGGTTCCGGTTTCGATTCCGGTCACAAGGTCTGGCTGACAAAATGTGGTATAGTGGATAATGACGGCGTATATGGTTATCTTGTGGGTTCGGTTGTCAGCCTGAGCGATACAGAGATAACTGCTGACTTCTCGCTCTCTGGTAAATGGGCTGTTGTGGCCGATTACGATGTCAAGGTAGTCCGCGGCACTATTCCGGAAGCTGCAATGTCCAAGGGTTTCGAGATCTACAAGGGAAGCGGCGCGGGCTCCTCCACCACGACCACAACAACCTCGGTGACGGCAACGACCCGGACTACCCGGACTACCCGGGAACAAAGCGGTGAAAACAGCGTCTTTTTCGAGACCAATCCCAATGGTGCAACGATCTTTGTGGATGGCGAGGAGGTAGGTACGAGCACGTTCACGTATAGGACCTACAAAGATGGAGTTCACGATGTCCTTATCAGGAAGATCGGGTACGAGGACTATTCGGACCGGGTCACGATAATCGATAATCAGCGTGTCTATTTCTCTGCCATTCTCACGCCGCTCGCAGCCGGTTCAACCCAGGGTACGACGCTGACCACGGCTGCTTCCGGCACACCGGCAAAGGCCGTTACAACGATCCGCAAATCCACCGTGAAGATCCCGACACCGCTGGGGACCGATCCTCCCCCTGCAGAGGAATCTCCCGGAAATCCCGCGACCGCGCTCTGCGCCGCCACGGCGGCGATCGTGCTTGTTGCTATCCGGCGCCGGTAACTTTTTACCGTGGAATAATCCCTTTCCTTTTTCGTATTGATTTTTCCGGGTGGCAACGGGCCATCTCTTCAGCCAGCCGGCAAATCTCTCTCGAAATTCCCCGTACCTGCCGGATCGACAAGGTGTGTCTGATTCCCGGAAAAGACCAGCGCAGCAAACTGGTCTTCTCCTGCATGCACAATGAAAAAAGGATGAGTTATCCTGCGTGGTAACAGGAGGACTTGAGCACTTCCACTTCAGTCGGCTTCATGAGCCCTTCATGGAAGACCTTTTTGACGATGGATGAGGCGCAGTATTTCACCTGCACCCGGGCAGTCATCCGTTCCCGCTCCTCGAAATACAAGCCGTGCGAATACTCCATGATCCGCTTCATCGTGATGCTTGAGGAGAGCACGTAGGCACAGATCCCTGCATCGCCGGGGTCTAAGTCCGCGAGGTCGATGGAGGTGATAAAGATGTGGGTAGCAGGACCCGGCTCTATCGAGGCCACGGTCACAATATTATGCGTGCTCTGCAGTTCGATGGTGCGGGGCCGTCCCGCTCTGATATCCTTGATCACCTCGGGAGCGATTCCGGTTAAAGCAGCACACTTCATCGTTCTTCACCCGTACATCGGCAGATCTTTTTTCGGGGTCTGTTCCGCGGATTGCTGCACTTCCTCGGCAAGTTTACCCATGCTCTGCTCGATCTCGACGGCCTGCTCGATCAGGGGCTGGACATCGAGCCCGAGGTCGTACATCCGGTTGAGCACCCCGATGGTGGCAGCAGATGCCCGCGGGTCGGGGGCGTTCACGGTCTCTCCGAGCAAGCCGTAACCGTGGATTCCCCGCACCTTGCACTCGGTCAGGATGCTCGAGGCGATACCCGAGATACTGCCTATCGGGAGGACAAGCGTGTGGTCCTTGATACGGGCCAGGGCTTCGGTCGAGGTTGCGACACCAAAGACCCGTTTCTCCGGTTCATTGGTCACAATACCGGCAATCGTGAGCACCTCCTTTGGTTTGTAGGGCGTCAGCCAGTCAAGGATGCCGTTCGAGATCTCGTAGCAGATCATCGGCGCGATCGGGATATCCGCAACAATAGCCGTGATATTGTACTTCTCGCTGTTCTTGGAATAGAGGCGGACCGGATCGTTGATGATGCCCCGGTTCATCATGGCAAGCGGGGGGAAGAACTTCGAGGTCATGGACCCGACCAGCTCAAACTCCATCTGGTCCACCATATACTGGAGTGCAATGGTCCCGACAAGACCGCTGCCCGGAAAACCCATGAGGACCGCCCCGTTGAGCGGGAGGGGTTTTGAAAAAATCTTGAGATCGGTTGAAGGTTCTGCCGTCATTAGATTAACATACACCCACGAGTAAAAAAGTATTATGCAAGAATATCCTATCAAACGAGGGCTCACAAAGGATCTTGATGAACGGGCTGTTGCCGAGTTGAAAAACTGTTTTGGTGCCGAGCCGGAGAAGACTGCCAGGGGTTACCGGATCCGGTCCGGCGCACTCAAACGCCTCGACGTAACAATCGGCCAAGGCAGCAAGTCGGTCATCATTGACACGGAGTCCGATATCACTGCTGCCGATGATGTGATCATCGATACCAACAAGCGGTTCCGGAAATTCCTTGACGCGGTCACCGGCTTCTCCACCAAAGAACGGGTTAAGCGGGCCAAGAGCGTAGTCGGGGAATAGACCGCTCCGGTGACGGCCCGGCCGGCGAACACCATGGAGCGGCCCGAGATGAGCACACACCCTTTTTTGCTGCCCGCGAAGCAATGCTCTTAACAGAGCGGGTACAATGACTCTTACGTGATCGTCCTTATGCCGTTCTGCCCTGCATGCGGTAAGAGTGTAGGCTCCTTGCAGAAATTCTGCCGGAACTGCGGAGCATCGCTCATTGAAGAATCGCCCGCTGCTTCCCCGGCCCCGCCGGGAGTAGTATTCGCAGCTGGCGCCCTTGTCTGCCGTGCCTGCGCAAAGCCGATCCGGTCGGATGAGCGGATCTGCAGCACTTGTCTTGCGAGAGTCCCGGACATCCCTGCAGCAGCACCGGCCGCGAACCCGGTACGTCCTCCTTTGGCTGCTGTTCCGGGGGTCTCTCTCTGTGCCTCCTGCGGCAGCCGGGTCTCCGGGTCTGCCAGGTTCTGCGGCATGTGCGGTACTCCTCTTGTATCGGCAAAAATCCCGGCATCTGCCCCGGTCCCTGCAACTCCGGCAGCGCCTCCTGCAGGGAAGTTCTGCGGGAGCTGCGGTGCTGCGCTCTCCGCCACGGCAAAGTTCTGCGGCAATTGCGGTACTGCGGTCAACAACAAACCCCGGTAGCTGATGAGCTTCCCTCATCTTTGCTCTCTCAGCGATCCCTGAGATAACGTATCTTCTTTTTTCGTCCGCGGAAATCACGGCAGGGACGCTCTTCGGAATACAATCCGGGAGAAAACTGGTGCCCGGAATAGATCAGAGAGGACCCGATCCGACTTTTCATGCATCCCAATCTCATTGCCCGGTATCGGAACCTGAGTTGTCCCTGCTGCGAAGGACCCGATCCCTGGTATGGCCATGGTGATGAGCGTAACCTCTTCGCCCTTCCATAAAAAAAGAATACCGGGATTATCAGCAGGTTCCCGAGGAAGCTGCTGCCAGGGTAGAGAGGTTCACGGAGCATTCAGCGGGCGGAGTGTCGAAACGGGCGCAGACACCCTGCTTGTAGGCTTCCGCAGTCCTCTGGCCACTGTACCTCTGCCCGTTCATGAAGAGCGTCGGCGACCCGGTGACCAGGAGATCGCTGGTGATCGCCTGGTCAGCTCTGAGCAGGGCGATCCCCTCGCTGCCGCTTGCGCAGGTCTCGATCTTCTGGTTATCGATGCCCAGCGTTGTGGTCACATTCTGCTGGCACGATGCGAGCTGCGTGGCATTCTGGTATAACGGATAGCACTGGGCGTTGAAGAGGTTCAGGTAGTCCCAGAATTGATCCGGGTACGACTTCATGAGACAGAGCTGGCGGAGATCCTCTTTTGCCTCGGGCAGGCCGTGCAGGGACCTGATCGCGTCAACGGTCTCACCATTGACGGTTGCTATGTACCGGACATTGAAGTCTGCCTTTGTCCCGAGGAGGTCAACGACCGGCTCCATTGCACTCTCGGCCTGGACCCCGTACGGGCAGAACGACATCACAAACAGCTCGACAGACGGGCGTGCTGATTTTACTGGCAGTGGAGCGGCGGTTGTAGGTTTGGGAGTAGCGGTTGGCGTGGGAGTTGCCTTCATGTCGCGGATACCGGAGAAGATGTAGTTGCAGGTTTTCGTGGCATAGAACGTAATATCCTGTCCCTGGTAACGCCCTGCAATCAGGTACACCCCGTCTTTCTCGGTCACTGAGACGAGCGATGCAGTCGAATTCGCTGCTGCGAGGTTGGTATTGACGTAGGAAATGACCGCCCTGCCGCACTCCTGCGGTTCAACGGCGTCTGATCCGCTCAGGGTACCGGTGGCGTACAAAATCCCGGCCAGCAGGATGATCACGACAATAATGATTATTCCTGCCAGTATCCCCTTGTTCTCAAAAAGAGAAGGGGCAGGGGTGGTATCTCTCTTGCTCTCTTTCTTGCTCATAGGTACTCATTCCTCTCTTGCGAAAAAGATAGTTTCGGTGTGAAGTATTTAAACAATATCACTTCCCGGGTTCCGGGCCCGTAAAACACCATACACTATCCCCTCCCCTTCTCGCAGGCCCGCCATCTGGTGAGAAAGCCCCGAACGCCACAGGGCTTTCTGTACGATCTCTCGAGAAGAGTTCATTGACTCGCCTTGTACCTGTGCTGCGGGTGCAGTCCGGACTTTTCAAAGCACAGGTTTCCTGCTGCTGCCTGCCCGTTCAATGGTATAAAAAAAGAATATCCCCGGCCCCGCTATCGCAGCCTGCGGCAAAGGAACGCGGCTGCACCAAGTGCCGGTATCAGGAGGAGCGGGCTGACCGGGGCATAGGTTGCTGCCGGTCCGGTACCGGTTGTCCGAGAGGTGAGATCCGGTTCCGGTGTGGTTACCGGAGGTGTCGTGGCGGTGGTCAGAATATGTGTGGTCTCCACCGGGTTCAGGGGCGGCAGGGTATATGTTTCGGGTATATCGGGTGCAACCGGGTCCCCGATCATGGAGAACCCGTAGAGGTTCACCTGGTCGGCGACCACGATCCGCCTCCCGTCGCTGCTGACCGCAATCGATCGGGGCTGGATGATGGCATCCGTCTTCTTCTTCGTGATCAGATTACCACTCCGGTCAAAGACGTACACGGTGCGGTCGATCCCGCCGGCAGCGATCACCGATGCGTCCCGGGAAACGCCGACGGCCTGGACCCACTGTCCCACGTCGTACTTCCAGCGCACATTGCCATAGCGGTCGACAGCAACGACGTTCTTGTCCTGGCCGGCAAGGATGATGGCGGAGCAGTCGAATGAACAGCGCATGTCGATAATCGGGTCCTTTGTTATTTCCCTGCGCCAGTTGAGCGTTCCGTCACGGGTGTATGACGCGACCTCGTTTCCACCGGCAGTGATGACCGTGGAGCCGTCACCGGAGATGGCAATAAACTGATCCCGGCTCTCGGTCCGGTTATCGTACCAGACCAGTTCGAGCTTTCGGTTGTAGAACCGCAGTCCATAATCGGTTGCGACAACCACGAGGTTGCCGGTGGGGGCATATGCAATGGTATTCGCGGTCTGGTTCTGCAGGCGGACAATAAATTCACCGTCCTTCCCCCACGAGATATAGTTCCCTTTGTCATCAGCCGAGATGATAAACGATCCGTTGGGGGACATCGCAACAGCCCTGACATACCCGTCCATGGTCCTGGACCAGTTCTCGACCCCCTTATTGTCGAGGACCGAGAGCTTGTTTCCCACTCCCAGAATAATTCGTTTTCCATCATAGCTCAGGACTGCCACCCGGGCGGGCCTGCTGCCCCAGTGGATCTCCCGGTCCCATGAGCGGACGTATATCTCGTTGCCCCCGGCATAGACCAGCGACGCGTCCGGCGTGATCATGACGCCGAGAAACGGCCCCTCTTCAGATGCCCGTTCCTTCCAGTCAGTCCCGAGGCTTGCCGCCCCCGCTGCCCCGACAAGGCAGCCTGCGAGTATACAGCTGATCACCAGTAACCAGCACCGGAAACGTGTCATCATGGTAGTATCTGCAACCGGTTACCTTATGCCGGTATAATGGGTTTGTGGACGAAAATCCCGGTGCGGGCAGATCCGTATGGTGCAGGGAGGCGTGCAGGAACACAAAAAAAGAGTAACGTGTTATTTTAACCCCTGAATTCAGGAAGGATTTACGAGGGAAAAACAAGAAAAATTGCCTACCTGCAATGGAAGGGGAAAACGTGCACCTGTTGACGATCGAAAGACGCCGACGCTCCCGGGGCTTCGCCCCGCCGCTTTTGAAGCCCCGGTTGCGATAGTGCTGTAGTTACTGAACCTTGATTTCGGGTAATACAAGAGGAATCGCACGCGCCCCCTCCCCAATCAGGGGCAGGGCTGGCGCAAGGGGGGCCTCCTGTCAGAGCTGAAAGTCAGGGACTCCGTTGATACGTTACCCAAAAAAAATACGGCTGGCCGGTGCCCGTTTCTTTCGGCAGGAAGGTTATACAACGGGCAGTGCCAGGCATGCATCTCATCCGGCAAAAACCGGACACCGTGGGATACACCCGCTAAAAAGAAAAGTTCACAATACTCTTTTCAGTGCCAGGACCGCGGCCAGTGCCGAAAGGGCGAGCGCGGATGTAAAACCCGGAGTCTTTGTCGGTAACGGCCGGGACGGTGTTGCTGTGGTTGCCGGTACCAGGAGCGTGGAGTAGGCCGTTGTCTGGCCGGCAATGACGGTGACCGTTGCCGTGGTATCGTTATACCCGTTCATCAGTATGAGGAGCGTATGGTCGCCCGGTGCGAGATCTGGGATGGTGGCCGGGCTTATGCCCTGCCGGGTACCATCGATGATGATGGCTGCGCCCGGTGGTGTGGTTATGATCAGGAGGGAGCCGGTTACGGGAAGAGTCGCGGGAGGGAACGCTGCCGGTGTGGCCTGCGTAACCACGGTTGTTACGACCGTGACCTGCGGTCCCGATCCACCAAGATCGATGCTGCCGCCCATATAATCCCCTGCCGCCAGAGCCGGTCCTGCGGTCAGGCAGATCATGAGGAGAAGAACCAGGAGTTTCATGGTCAGGTGTACAATCTGCACCCTTTTTTAATTTTTCATCAGGTACAGGGAATAGTACCCGTTCCGTCTTTCGCGGGCACACCCCCGGCAGATAGCGGCTGTATAAACACGATTCAGGCCGGAAGCCCGTGCGCCGCCGGCCCAGCGGATACCAAGTGGAAAAAAGATTATTCGATAATGATCGCCGGCTTGAACGGCAGGGCGGTCGCAGCCTTGACAAGGTCGCTCTCCTCCGCTGCCGTGATGTGGACCGGCACCCCGAACTCCTGCGCGAGGAACTCCATTGCCGCCTCGAAGACAGCCTGCTCGCCGATCGGGTCCTTTGCAAGGGGTCCGACTACATAGGGCGGGAGGCGGTGGATGAGTGTCGTGATCTGCTTTGCAGCATCCGTTGCTGCCCTGCCACGCTTCCGCATTGCCGGGTCCTTCATGATCTCCTTCACGACCAGGTTCCTGTCACTCGCGGTTGCGATCGTGCGGAAGATGTCATGCTTCCAGTCCGGTGCAAGTGCGATGGTGATTGCCTTTGGTCTGAGCTGGATCAGCTTCAGGATGGACTCAATATCCTCCACCGTGCGGGCAAGAAGTTCCTCTGCCAGTTCAGCCTTCACGTTCACCAGGGCTTCATCAACCACCGGCCACGGGGCAAAGGAGACGAGTCCTTCACCGGCCACCTGCTTCCAGAGGTGCTCAGCTGTAAACGGGATGAACGGGGAAAGAAGCCGTATCCAGACCGAGCAGAGGGTGTGGAGCTCCCGGCTGCCATCGCAATCCTTCGGGAGCCGGCGGCGGTACCATTTCAGGTCGGTCTCGATCCCGAAGTAGGCTTCCTGGAGGGCCTGCCGGGTCTGGAAGTTGTCGAGCGCAACGGTTGTCCGGGCAATATGCGACTGGAGCCGGCTCGCCAGCCAGCGGTCAATATCGTGCGGCTCGCCGGAAGCGTCCTTGATCTCCATTACGGTGTTGTAGAACCGTTCGATCTGCTTCCTTGTCGAGAGGACAAGCTCGTTCCGCCAGTCAAAGTCCTGCCATGGCTCGGCACTGCCCATCAGGAACATCCGGACGGTATCGGCCCCGAACTCCTGCACGGCGTCCTCCAGGAGGAAGACGTTGCCTTTTGAGGAGGACATCTTGGCCCCGTTGAGGAGGCCCATGCCGAAGACGACCATGCCCTTTGGCAGCTTGTCTTTCTGCCCCTCGAATACCGTGACGTGGTGGAAGAGCTGGAAGGTCAGGTGGTTGGAGATGAGATCCTTTGCCGAGAACCGGAAATCGTACGGGTACCAGTACAGGAACTCTGCCCGCATGGCATCCAGTTTCTTCTTCTCGGGCAGGTCCGGGGAATTCTTCCCGAGGAAGATGTAGTCGAAGACCTCCGGGGTCAGGAGTTTTGAGTCGATCTCCCGGATCTTATGGGCGATGGTGTAATACGCCATGTACACGGTCGAGTCCGAGAGGGGCTCGATCAGCTGCTGTTTGTCCCACGGGAAGCGGGTGCCGAGGCCCACCCGGCGGGTGCAGGCCCAGTCCTTGAGCCAGCCGACCGTTCGATCGAACTCAACCCGGACTTCGGGCGGTACCAGTGCCATGTCTTTTAAGTGATCGGAGACCTGCTGCTTCCAGTCGGGGTCACTGTACTTCAGGAACCACTGGTCGTGGAGGATCTTCACCTTCACGCGGTTCCCGCACCGGCAGACGACCGGGCGGATATCGAACTCGTACATGACGACCGAGTCGTACTGCTCCGTCATCAGCTCGGCAACCTCGTCCCGGGCAACCCGGACCGGCTTCCCGCCGTACTTCTCGAAGAGTCTTCCCTTCGCGAACTCGGCCGAGTAGATCTCCTGCGTAAGGGCGTCCATCCGGGGATCCAGCTGGTTTTTGATGCCGGCCTTCTCGACCGCGTCCCGGGCCGGGATCTCGCCATAGCCTTCCACGCTGATGAGCGGGATCGGCCGGATGTCCGTATACCGCCCGGCCTGCTGGAGGTCGCGGAGGGCAATGTAATCGAACGGGGCATGGGCGGGGACGCTCATGACCATGCCGCTTGCCATGTCCGGATCGACAAAATCCGCCGGGAGGATCGGCACCTCGCCGCAGAGCGGGTGGCTGACCTTCCTGTCGATGAGGCTCGTACCGGGGATCTCTTCCCGTATCTCAACGGTATGGTCCTGCAGGACGAGTTTCTCGGCCGCTTCCTTTGAGATGATCCAGGCCCTGCCGTCCACGAGCGCTTTCACGTACGTGACACCCGGGTTTGCCCAGAGGTTGGTGACGCCGTGGATGGTCTCGGGCCGGAGGGTCGCGGTCGGGATGAAGGCGTCGCCGTACCGGAACATGACCATGGTGAATTTTATCACCTCGGCCTTGTCGCCGTCCAGGAGGTCATGGTCGCCCACGGGGTTGTCATCCACCGTGCAGAAGCGGACCGGGTGAGCCCCCTTGATCACGTGACCGGCCTCGTACAGGTGTTTCCACTGCCATTCGATGAACTTCGAATACGCCGGGTCGACCGTGATGAACCGCCGGCGCCAGTCAATGGAGAGGCCGCAGGCGGTCATCACCCGCTGGTACTCGGCCGCAAAGTGGCGGACGATCGTCAGCGGGTCCGTGAAACTGTCGAGCACGTTCTGCGGCACGCGGTACAGGTCGCGGTAGAGCCGGATGGTCTTCTCATCCTTGTTTGCGATCCGCTTGGAGATGCCGACCACCGGAGCGCCGGTGACGTGGAACCCCATCGGGAAGAGCACCTGTTTTCCCCGCATCCGCTGGTACCGTGCCACGATGTCCGGTACAATGTACGTCCGCCCGTGGCCGACGTGCATGGCGCCGCTCGGGTACGGGAACGCGACGTTTAAGTAAAATTTTTCCAGGTTCGAGGGGTCGGGCTCAAACGCGTGCGTCCACCGCTCGTGCGCTTCCTCCTCGAATTTTGCCAGGTCGAATCCGCTCACGTTTTCACCTTATACCGGCCTCAGCTTGATGACCTCGTTGTTCGTGTAGCGCCGGATCATCTCCTGCGCTATGCTCGAGTTCTTGGCAAGGTGGATCTCCCCGCTCTCGTTCACGGTGGCCGTGAAGAGGTACTCCTTGCCGGCAAAGACGTCCACGATCCGGCCGCTCTGTTCGGGGGCAACGATCGTGAGCTGCTTCTTGTCGGTCTGGATCTTGATTCCGCCGCCGAGGTTGAACTCCTCCTCGCCCCGGGGCTGGGCCTGCTGCCGGTCGAACTCGGAACGGGGTTTGATGTCGATCCCGATCCCGATCTTGTTGACGATGGCCGAGACGTTCTTGCCGCCCTTGCCAATCGCTGCCGGCACGTCCTTGTCATCGATATACACCACGGCTTTTGTGTCGCTCGTCATCTGGACGTCGACAAAGCCATCGGTGTACCGCCCGATCTCGCGCTGGATATCCTTTTCCATGAGTTTCCAGCCGGGCCGCTCGTCACTCTCCTTCCGGGAAGGCTCGGGCGTTGCGACCGGTGCCCGCATGGGCTGGGGCGGGGCTACCGGCTGGCCGATCTGCTGGATCGGGGCGGGCGCGGGTTTCTGGTGCGTGGCGGGTGGTGCTGCCATGACCGGGATCACGATGGTCTCGCCATCGTAGCGGAAGACGTCGATGACGAGCTCCCCGCTCTCGTGGTCGGTGACGGTGGTGACCGGACGGATGTGCACCTCGCCGGCCATACCCTCGGGCACCTTGACGGTGAACCCGACATCGTAGATCTTCGTGATGACGCCCTGCCTGACAAAGATGATCGTGTTGATGATCTGCGGGAGGACGGAGAAGTCCACGCGGGCGGAAAAGCGCTGGATCGCGTCCTGCACGCCGTTTGCATGGATGACGCCGACCATGCCGATGCCCGCGAGGCGCATGTCGGCAAAGACATTGAAGTCCTCGTTCTTCCGGAGCTCATCGAAGATAACGAAGTCGGGGCGGACGAGGAGGAGGACATCCGCGGTGTTGGCCATGCTGCCGTCCAGCATCGTGTACTGGGTGATCTGGTCGGGCACCTGCAGCTCGCGGGGGGCCTCCATGGTCTTGACCACGAAGCCGCTGTCGGAGAGGTAGGTGGCCACGTTCTGGGCGAGCGTGGTCTTGCCGGAACCGGGAGCGCCGACAATGATCATGCCCCGCTTCTCGCTCGTGATCCGTTTCGTGATGATATCGGACTTGACGTAGTCCTTTAAGGTCACGTCCACGATCGGGCGGACGGCCGTGATCTCCATGCCGTCCGAGAACGGGCGGCGGGCGATCGCGATCCGCATGGACCCGATCTGGACGACCGTGATGCCCCGCTTCTCGACCTCGATGAAGCCGTCGGGGTCGCGCTTGGCCCGTTCGAGGATCTCCTGCGCCAGCATCCGGAGCTCGTACTCGCTTGTCGGCTGGTCGCGGATCTTCACGAGTTTCATGTCATTGATGGTCCCCTTCTTTGCCGAGGGACTGACCCGCTCCTTGAGGTACACCGCGATGGTGTGCTCGTCAAAGAACTGGTCGATCCCGAGCGGGACAAAATCGGTTACCTGCGGCTTTAAGTAGATGACATCGAGCCCCTTTGCCCGTGCCACCTCGGCCTGCACGGAGTCGCTCGTGATGAACCGTGCAGCATTCTCAATCGCGATATTCCGGATCATCGCGTCGATCTCGCCCCCACTGGCGAGTTTTACCTGTTCGAGCGATGGCCGGATACCGGAGAACTTGAGTTCAATCGTTTTTTCTTCAGCCATTTTGCACAGCGACTGGAGCTCCGAGAGCCCCAAAAAGCCGATCTCGCGCCCGTTGTTGGCCTGGGCCTCGAGTTCTGCAATCACTGCTTCGGGAACGATTATTGTTGCACCCTTGTATTCACCGGCTTTTATCATTGAGGTTATGCGCCCGTCGATGAGGACGCTCGTATCTGGGACTAAAATCATATGATATCCTCGTATGGTCTTCTATGGTATGGTGTTCGTATGCTATGCTATCCATATTCGTGTATACGCTTCCAAAAACCCGCAGGCTCGCCACGCAAATGCCGTTCCCGCCGGTTGGATCAACGGTAGATCCGTTGATGGGTAAGATATTTGACCACTATGTTTATATAGGGTTCGAAATGGGGAGCTGGTGCCTGATACCTGCATTCGTTGCAGGGATTGTGTGGCTCCTGTCATTGCAGAAACTGTACACGATCGGCTGGTTCAGGGCGCTGGTCATTGCGGTTTTCATCTGGATCGTGACCTCCGTTGCGGGATGGTTCCTGCCTGTGCTGTGAAACTGCCGGGCTCTCACAGGTGTGGAGGTCACACCCCATTTTTCGAACCAGGGGCGACTCCCTCAAACCGCATTTTTTAATAATTTGAGAATTATATGCAGGTACGTGTACGAAGACCTGATTTTTCCTCTGGTCATCATCCTATTTCTCATCTCTATCTTCATCATCCCTGCGGTGCTTTACGCAGCTATCCGGAAGACTGCAGATCCCGTCCCATGCTGGTTTCCGCTGGTCCTCGCGGGTGTTGTGCTGCTGGTGATGGGAGGAATACTCCGGTTCAGGGTAATCGATGAAGGGAATGTGCTGGCCGGGACACTCGTCATGTTTTCACTCATGCTTCTGCTCACATCCCTTGCCGTGATCACACCATATCTTTGGTTTGGGAAAAAAACCGGGATCAACCGGCCATGGCTGATCTTTTCCCTGCTGTCGTTTTTCGGTGTGGCCCTTCTGTTTTATTCGACAATGGGAGAATCCCGCAAGGGAGGAGCGCTCCCTCAATTCTCTCCGGTGCTCCCCCTGACCGGATGGATCCTTGACGGTCTGGCAGCACTTTTCCACGTTCAGGAGATCGTTTATTCCCCGGGTTACCCGGTGCATACGCTGCTTCTTGCACTCGGTCTCTACCTCCAGGTCTTCATCATTGCCGCAGCGTACTTTGGCGTTTTGAGCCTGCACTCCCCCGCGGGTAACGAATAACATCAGGTGCGTTTTTTTATGCTCTGTAGAACGCATTCAGATACCTGACGCTTCCGGGGCATCGTCCGCCGTTCGGGAGCCATGGTTGCGATAGTGCTGTATTACCTGTTTTTTACCAAAAAAAACTGCTCTGTAGAAACGTACATGAACGGGCCTTCACACCCGAACCATGAAAATCAGGAATAACCATGCGATAGTGCGAGGCTTCCCCGCTACTGGGACTCTCCGAGACACGGCAGGGCAAGAAGTTTCATTCTCCCAGTTATTTTTTCCACCTTCCGGAACCCGCCGCGGGGCGCCCTTCGGGGCGGCGGGCGTTCATCGTACAAGGGAGTATGGGGGGATCAATCTTCCATCATCGGTTCCTGAAGGAAATGATTTTCATGGGAAATCCTTCGTACAATTCTGACGCTCCTGGGGGCTTCGCCCCCGCTGCTGTGGCATCCCCGAATTGCGATAACGCCGTATTACCGGGTCAGTTTTGAATGAGGACCGTACACAGATACTTCCACGGCATCACATGTGCGATTGAGCCCCCAACGGGGGCATGGCTGGCTCAAGGGGGACGATTTAATCACTTTATAATGATTTCTACAGAGCAAAAAAAACAGGACGGATTCTATCAACGTCAGAGCTGGGCATTGCATGCGCCCCCTCCCCCGGCAAGGGCAGGGCTGGCGCAAGGGGGTGAGCTCATGTTTTTAAAAAAGAGGTTTTCCTATGAAAATTAAATGAACCGGATGTGATAAAAGGATTCATTACCATCTTCATTATTTGGGATGAACTCCGCCGTCCCCCGAGGGACGCCCCCGCGGCGGATCAATGACCGATATTTCTGAAAAAACACCGAACTGCCCCGCCGTGCCCCGGAGGGGCCCTGAGACGGGGAGCTCTCGTGAAAATTATGATGTTTTTAAAATTTTCATCGCCCGGTATGAACTCCACCAGTTCATGCCTGTTTCTCCTGATCAGATTGTTTCACCATCACCAATCACGGATCAGTCATCACGGGCCGGACGATTCATCCTGCTTTCGATAATCCGCTGAGCGGCTTTCGGATCCGGTATCCCGAAGAGGCTGGCAAGCGGGTCCCGGGATGCCCCGGCACTGCCTGCATAACCGGCTCCGGTATCAGATGAGACTGCCCCATCCCGGGAGGTAGAACTCTGGGGAATGACAGTCCCATAGTTGAACCGCGAGCCGATGAGATCGTGTTCGAAGGATACCATGCTGATACGGTGATGCGGGAGGGTCTGTTCCACCTTCCTGAAGATGCCGCCACGGATTACGACCGCATCCGGCGTAATCACGTACCTGACAGACCGCCGGAAAATCTCTGTTCCAAAGAGCACGATACCTGAGGCTGCAATACCGAACGGCTGGACAAGGAACGCGATCCACTGCAGGAGCAGGAGGAGGTATGCCATGGAGAAGGAAGGACTGCCAGCCAGAACATAAGCGGCTCCTGAGCTCAGGACGAGGGCCAGGGCGGAGCCGGTCCACACCTGGGTCTGCCGGAGTTCGCTCCCGATGACTGCTGCCAGGAGGAAGATGCCGACCGGCACGACCAGGAGGATCGTTATCGCAGCAAGTTCCCCATAACCCGCAGTACTGCTATTCATCATCCCGAGGTATTGCGCCATCGCGGCTGAGGAAACATCCGAGGCAGGGGCCGGAACGGGGGACAGTGTCGGGACCAGCGGTGAAGCGGCAAGGAACATGCTGTCCAGAACTCCCCGAAGACCAATGCAGAGCATGACGAGCAGAACGGGAGTGAAGGAGAAGATGTACCGGTACAGGAAACTCAGTGCTTCCGGCCGGGCGGAGAAGAGGACCGGCAAATCACCGGACGTACTGCTGGTGGCTGGTCCTGTAATCCTGTCAGGATTTGTCATATTCGGTCTTCACCCTCTGATACGGACTTTGTGACTCTTCCTGCAGGCCCGGCGATTCCCCGGTATTTTTTCAGGAGTTTTGCATTGAGGCAGAGAAGGGTCGCCGGTCTGAATGTCAGGGTTTCTATTGGGAATGGTCAGCAATAGATATTCCTCTTGATCAGCCCGCCGGATAAATCATTACAGAAATGACGCGGTTTTTTTCCATCAACCTGATGGAGGGGGTCGCACGGGTACGTTTCGATCGCATGCCACCCCCCGATCCGCTTCATTTTTCCTCAGGAACATTCCCGGGGATCGTACATTGTTACGTTAATAATTGTGCCAGGGACGGGTCACAGTGTGCCGGCAGGTGCCGGCCTCCGGAACCCATAAGCAGAACATTTGTACCCATGAGACCCCCTCCATTACGGTCCGGATTTTGGCATGAAAACGAGATTTTTCATACGACAGATTGTGGGTGGACAGCTCATGAGGGCAGGAGGGGGTCGTATGGGTACATTTCGATTGCGCGACCTGCTCCGCCCCCGGTCAAATCAGCGGGTGGACCTATGGTGGTGGCAGTACCCTCCAATCCGGCCCCGCTCCGGCCCGCCGGGCCCGTCCGGATCAACGATAATCTTATGCATCTTTCACCCAATCTCACTGTACTCTCAGAAACCGTCCATGTCACGCCACCGCCACTCCCTCGTAAAACAGGCCTTCCGCCCGCCCGGATCGCTTCCGGTCATCAGTGAACCTTCCGGCCGGACGGTCCCTATCACCGTTCTTGATTACGATGCCACCCACTTCCAGGAGAAAATTGTCGGAAATATCAGCGAATGTTTCCCGTTCCGTGACACCAAAACGGTGACATGGATCAATGTTGACGGCCTGGGAAACCCAAAACTTATCGAAGATCTCGCGAAGTGCTTTACTATCCACCCGCTCATTATCGAAGATATTTTCAATATCGGGCAGCGTCCGAAGATGGAGGACCTTGAGCAGTATATTTACCTGAACTTAAAGATGCTCACGTATCCCGATGCCACGAAGCTCATCAAGATCGAGCATATCAGCATGGTCTTCGGGCAGAATTTCCTCATCTCGTTCCAGGAGGATGTCGGGGATATTTTTGATCCCGTGCGGGAGAGGATACGGAAGGATGGCAGAATCCGGAAATTCGGCCCGGATTACCTTGCCTACGCGCTCATCGATGTTATCGTTGACAATTATTTTGTGGTCATGGAGAAACTTGAGGAAGAGATCGAGAACCTCGAGGAGGAGCTGGTGGCGAGCCCGACACCGGACGCGCTCCAGAAGATCAACCGGCTCAAAAAGGACATGATATTTGTCCGGAAATCGGTCTGGCCGCTCCGCGAGCTGATCAACAACCTTGAGCAGTCCGAATCGGCGCTTATCCAGGAACCCACCGGGATCTACCTGCGGGATGTATATGACCATACGATCCAGGTGATTGATACGCTGGAGACCTTCCGTGACATGGTATCCGGCATGATCGACATCTACCTGTCCGGCCTGAGTTATAAGATGAACGAGATCATGAAGGTGCTCACGCTGATTGCGACCATCTTCATCCCGCTCACCTTTGTGGTCGGCCTCTATGGCATGAATTTTGAGAATATGCCTGAAATCGAGTGGGAATTCGGCTATTTTGCGGTGCTGATTGTGATGGTCGTCATGGTTCTCGGGATGCTCACCTACTACCGGAAAAAGAAGTGGATCTAAAAGCCGTATACTGAAAATCATGAGCCATCCACCGGCCTGGCTGCAGGCGCTGTTTTTATCCGGGAAGCTGGCAAAAAACTGCTGCACAACGCCGGTGTCAGTGCCGGGCCCGGGAGCTCCCGCCCGCCGGGCCACACTCTCCGGCCAAAACCTCTTTACCTGAAAAAAACTCCCCGTTGCGTTCGTTGCTGCTCAGCATTCCCGGAACGACTCCGATCTTATCTCTTCTTCGGATTACGGGTATTCTTATCTTTTCGTTCCAGGAGTTGTGCAAGGTTCTGTGCTCCGGCAAATCCGACCGTCTGCTGGCTCCCGTGCATGATATCAATGTGTTCGATGGAGAGTGCCTTTGCTATCGGCTGCTCCAGCATACCGCCGATGAGCAGATCGATCTCATGTTCCCGGAGTTTCTGCACAATGAGTTCGTGGTCGGGTTCGATCAGCACCTCCCCCGCGGGCAGGTTCTGGCACCGGATCTTTTCCTGCACGGAACTGTCAAAATCCACCACGACCAGCCGGGGGACAACACCATATTCTGCAAGAAAGCGGATCATGGATACGGCGCGGGTGGGGCCGCTGATGATGGCGATTTGCCGGTGCCTGAGAAAACTGCAGTCCGGAGCCCGGTCCGGACCCGCTGGGGGGAAAACGGGTGCAGGGAGGCCGAGGGCTGCTGCCACCCGCTCCAGGAACCGGATGGTGGATGCATATCCGATCGGGATTTCCTCGATGATAAAGGGAGTGCCGCAGCGTGTCTGCAGGAGGATTGCCGCTTCCTTTCCGGCGGGTTCACAGAGCACGATATTCAGTGCGGCTTCGCCCAGCCGTTCCAGGTCATCCCGTGTTGCATCCGCGGTGAGGACCGCGTTCACCGTCACCCCGATCCGGCCGAGCAGGTGCCTGAGTTCTGCGAGATCGGGGCCGGCCCGCAGCATACCCACCAGATTGACGGCATGAAGGGCTGTCCTGCCGGGTTCCCGGGCCAGCTCCCGGACGAGCTGGCAGAGGGTCTCGCTGTATCCCTCATGGAAATCCCCTTCAAACCCGCCGGCTGAGATGGCAATCGTTCTCGCCCGGGTTCCGGTGTCCCGGACCGCACTGGCTGCATCCTCACCGATGATCTCAGATGAACAGCAGGAGAGCACAAACAAAAGGTCCGGCTGGAGTGTCCGGTCCAGGGAGAGGACAGCATCCTTCAGTTTCTGTTCGGCCCCGAATATAACATCGTGTTCGTCGAGAGCGGTGGTATAGATCTCTGACGGGCGGTCGCCCCGCATGCCGAGGATGTAATTGATATGGTATACACAGCCTTTCGGACCGTGGACAAGGACCACACTCTTTTTTATCGTGCCGAGTGCTTTGATCGCGCCGAACAGCTTGCAGGTTCCCCGGGGAATGCGTGCTGCGGTAATGAACGGGGGCGTGTGAACCATTCCTCACCTGTTGAACAGTACTGCAGGTTGGGGAGATAAGCGCATCGTTTACCCCAACCGCCACCGCGGGTCCGGACCTGCAGGAAAAAACGTGTGTTTTCCGACAAAAGGTTCTGCCGGGAGGTAACCGGGAGACCTGACCTTTTTCTCCGATCCTCTGGCGCCGCTTCTGAACATTGAAACGATCCCATCACCCCTCCCGTACGATATCCGGTGTCGAACGCGTTCGTGCCTGAACGATAAGATTATTAGTATATAATGAAAAGTCAAGCACTATGGCAGATTTGGTTTCGACTCTGTGTGGTTCGTTATCGCGCTGATCATTTCAACGATAATCATTTACATTATTGCAAAGTTGTTCGGAGAAACGGAGGGCATTAAAACTGCCGTTATCGCCGCCCTTATCGGCACGGTAGTGTACATGATCGTCTATTATGTGTTAGGCAATGGTCTGATTGCCGCATTCATTGCAGGAATCGTGTGGCTGCTGGCATTGCAATACCTGTACTCCATCGGATGGGTCAAGTCTCTGATCATTGCCGTTGTCGTCTGGATTGTGACATCCATTGTCGGGTTGTTCCTGCCCACGCTCACCGGCCCCTTGTGAAAAAAGATAAAGTACCCTGGAAACATTTTCCGAACCTTTTCATTTTTGACGACCCGAAGGCGCGTGAAAATACAGCCGGTCTTCTCCTATCATTTATCATCGCTACCCTAGGGGAGGGGGGATATCCTCCATGAATGAGGGGGTATTGATAATCTGCCCTGGTGATTGCTTAAAGTAATTCACTACTAATAACAGGGATTTACGTTCATTGATGATTCCCTGAATGATAATGTCTTAATGTTCTTGGGGGCTTTCACTTACGCTCTACCCCCGCTACTCGGGCACCCCCGAATGCGATGACGACGTATCACCTGTTTTCTGGAACGGAATAATCTATCGCCGGTTCAAGCTATCCGGTGATTGAAGCCGTCGCGGGGCGTCCTTCGGGGCGGCGGCGGCCTTCATTACCGGGGTATGGGGGCATCAGCCCCCATAGTACTTCATGAGGAATTCAAAGGATCAATAATTTTTGCATTGCTCACATATTTTAAGAAGGTGGCTCTCATTAATCAATCACCTTTTTTTGTAAACCGGCGTCTCAGGACGATGCCCAGACTGCAGTGAACTGACAACTAAAATAACTGTGAGGAAAAAAGGTCCGGATAGTATCCTGGACGAGCGTATCACCCGAACAGTTTTTTCAGGAAACCGCCGATACCGCCGCTGCTCTCCGGGGCTTTTGTGGCAACAGCCGCGGTGCCAACGACCGTTCCAACCGCTGGACCCAGGAACTGCTTTGCGATTGCGGCTGCATCCGGTGATGCCGCAATTGCCAGCCGGGACTGGTCGCCGAGGAGGCTGGTGAGGCCTGCAGCATCCATCTTCTGCGAAACAAACATCTTGCCGACATAGCCTACGACGATGGGCGTCGCGATGGTGATCACCTGGCTGACCATCGCGGGGCGCAGTCCCGTTTTCTGTGCAATGGCAGTCGTGATCCCGCTCATCTCGTACCCGAAGAGCGATCTCGCCATGGCCGGGCCCCCGGCAGCCTCCTGGTTGTTCAAAAATCCACCCATGTTGTCGAGGGGGCTGCCGCTCCCGCCCTGTGCCAGCATCTTCGTCAGGGTATCAAGACCCGCCGGGGTTGACGCTGTGCTTGCCATGGAACCCAGAATCATGGGAATGCCCATGCTCAGGACAGACTGGACTGCCTTCCCATCCCCGCCAACCGACTTGCTGATCAAGGCGAGGTTATCTCCGCTCGCAACCTGTTTCATAAGATCTGCAACAATATCCATAATGCATGATCATCCGCCAAAGTTACTTAAATCTATGGTCTGCCTCCTGCAGGGGAAAAAGACGTTCATTGATGGCTTTATAATTCCTTGCCATCAAAGGGAAATGGAAGAACTGCCGTATCCAGTCCTTGATCTGCCATGGAGCAGGATTGTTTCCTAAAACATTATAAAATTGCGAGGTAAAATAATCCCGTACTGTTCGGCGTACGGGCGGCAGGATTCCCCGGCTCTGCTAAAACGATGATTCATCTGTTGTTTTATTCTACGCGGAACAGGATTCGCAATGCTCCGGTTTTTTCGTTTTTTAACGAATATCCTCTGTTTTATGCTCTGATTTATGAGTCAAAAAATGAAACAGAGGGGAACCTTTTAATATCGAAAAGGGGATTTTGGCCTGATCATTATGGCAACTCTCGGTGAATCAACTACGAGTGCAGTACAGTCTGTGGGCTCAATAAGTGATGCGCTGATGCAGATGGTGTACTCAGTTATTGCATTTATTCCCAACCTTGTCGCTGCGATCATCATCCTGATTATCGGGTGGCTGGTCGGGCGGATCCTCGGAAAAGTCATATCAGGAATCCTGGACAGGATCGGTGTCGATGATGCCCTTCTCAAGACTTCTGTGGGAAAGGCGATTGAACAATCCGGCACGAGTGTCGTTTCGTTCTTTGATCTGATTGTACGGTGGTTCATCTACCTGATCGCAATTGTTGCGGCGGCCAATGTTCTTCAGCTGGAGTTCCTCACCACGCTGTTCCAGAGCATTGTGGTCTACCTGCCTCACATCGCAATGTTCCTGATCATCCTGATAGCAGGATTTATCATGGTCGATTACTTTGCAGATCTCCTCGATGGATGGGGAAAGACCCAGGATATTGAATTCCTGGGTGTCATCATCATGCTGCTGCGGGTGTTCTTCTACTTCATCATTCTCATCCTCGCACTCTCCCAGCTGCTCATCGACCTTACCATCATCTACACCTTCGTAACCCCAATTGCGTGGGGCGTGGGGCTTGGGCTGGGGGCCGGTATCGCTATCTTCATCGGGTTCGGCCTCAAGGACCGGGCTCCCCGGATGATGGACGACCTGATCAAAAAGTTTTCAAAGTAATCATTTTTTTTAACGTTGCTGCGGATCGGGAATAAAAAAAATCAAAATTGACAGAACTGATTTTTCTGGAGTGAAACATTCCTTTTCATAAGATTATCCGACACTCAAGTATTGAAGCGCTATTCCCGTGGCAGTACTGCCTGTACGTCCGGGATAGTTCATGACCAATGGTAAAAAGGAATCATGAAAAACGGCCTTCATTTAAGAAGGATATCACCAGCTTTTTTTAAAGAGAAATGTGCTCTGCAGAAATTTGGATACCTGACGCTCCCGGGGCTTCGCCCCGTTGCTGGGGCGCCCTGGTTGCGATAGTGCTGGAGTACAAGGACGTTTCAATAAACGTCATGCCGGGCACGCGCCCCCACCCCCGGAGGGGGCTGGGCTGGCGCAGGGGGGATCTCATGTTTTTTTAAAAAAAAGAGGTTTTCTATGAAAATCAAATTTTTTCAGATAGAATGGGTGTTGAGACCCCCATACCCCCGATGATGATAGTTGCCGCGCACCAAAAAGGGACGCCCCCGCTGCGGATCAATGACTGATAATTCAAAAAAACACACAAACTGCCCCACCGTGCCAATTTCAAGGAATTCATCGATTTTCATGATTCCGGTATGAACTCTTTGTTCATGCCCGTTTCTACCGCGCAGAAAAACGATGAATTCCCGCCCGGTTCGGCGGGACAATGAAATCTTGGAACGAGAGTTCCCTGAAAACCTTCTGTCAATACCTGCCCTGACCTCATCCTGCCGCACCGGTGTCCGCGTTCCTTACCTGCCGGCTCATCGTGATCGGGAACAGGAACAACCTGTACATCCCGACGAATCCAGAGGAAGGTAAGAAGACCCGGTCAAGGACACGTAGGTCATGAACTTTGCGCCAATAGTAAATGACTGCTGATCTTCAATCTCATTATCGTTCTTGTCAGGAAGATAGGCGGAATAGGCACCGGGCGCGAGCCTTACGCTCTCCGAGCTCCCATCCGGTAAGATCTTCACCTGGAGGAACACCGGGTTCTGATCCTCCACAACCATCCGATCGAGAAGGTTGTTATCGTCAATCGGTGAAACGTCCGTCCCATTACGGGCGATGAACACGGTAAGGCCATCTGCAGGACAGCCTTCGACACGGATGACCAGTGTTCCGGTCACACCTTCAGTGGATAGCGCAGGCTTGAGGTTCTGATAGTAATCCTCCGGTTCGTCATACGGGGAGTCGGTTGTCACCCGGACAATTGCTGGTGTCGTGGTTGGGATCGCAGACACCGTCTCAGAAACGACTGGTGTTGCTGTCGGTGTCTCCGGAGCTGTGCTCGCGGGAACGGTGATAACCGGTGTCGTGGTTGGGATGACAGATATCGTCTCAGAAACGACTGGTGTTGCTGTCGGTGTCTCCGGAGCTGTGCTCGCGGGAACGGTGATAACCGGTGTCGGTGAGGGGGTTACGAGTACGGTACCATGCACGATCTGCGGAACGGGTGTTGCCATGGGTGCCGCATTCGTGGAGGCCGAACTTATGCACCCGCTCAGGAAGACCACGCCGGTAACCAGAACAATAAAAATGCCGATTGCATTCCATTTTTTCATTGCCCGTGCCTCAAAATACCCGGATACGTAGTTTATGCTCCAAGAAAAACATTCCTGCCACAAGATCCACGACAGAAATGCAATGGTGCGGATGATAACAATGTACGGTGTTCTGGGCCTGAAGGTGAACGTGCAAACAAAAAAGTACGATCGATTGATCATTCCGGTACAATCGTTGGTAAAGATTCGGGAGCGCTTCTTCTGGTACTTCCATGCTGGCATGGTCATTGTGCCTGGCAGGTATTTGCCTTTGCAGGATATCACGGACCGCCTTTTCCACGATCACAACCTTCAGACATCTGAATAACCTCCACCTCTGTGGAATACCATTGTCCGGATTCAGCCCGGCTCACCAACACATTAAAGCATGAAAAATTGGTATGTTTATCCCATGAAAGAGTGTTCGTGGAAGAACCGGTATAGTATCCTCGCCGGTATCATCACCTGCCTGATGGTGGCAGGTATTCCCGCAGCCATTGCAGCAGATGAAACAACCCCTCAGCCCGCGGGGGGTACTATCACCGTCTTTTCTTATCCGCATGGAGCAGCAGTCTACCTCAATGGAGTGTACCGCGGTGACACACCGGCCACACTGCTGAACGTTCCACCGGGTGATTACTTCGTCAATGTCAGCATGGCCGGGTACAACAACGAGTCGTTCCTCACGACCATTTATCCTGGCAGCACGCGGGACTTCGGCGTAAACCTTGAGAAAGCATCAGGTGCCCCAATTACACCGACCGGCGACGGATCGATCGCCGTTGATTCCAACCCGGGGGGAGCCGCCGTAACGCTTGACGGGAACCCGGTGGGGACGACACCTACGGGCCGCGCAGCGCTCATCCTGAATGCGGTGCCGGCCGGCAGCCATACCGTAACCGTAGAACTCGCGGGATATCCGCAGTATACCAGCACCATCACGGTCATCAGGAACCAGGTGGTGCAGGTCAACGCGGATTTTGAACAACGAAGCCCGACCATCACCGGCACCCCGATCGCCACCACAGACCGCGGGGAACCGGTTCCGCTCTCCCCTCTGACCGCGGTTGCAGCAGCCGGCCTTATCTGCTTTGCAGCAGCATTCCGCCGCTCCTGAATTTTTTTAAGCAGGTACGACAAAATCTCATACAGACCTCAACCATACCTGGAGATTACCAATGAAACGATCCCCCCACATTATTCTCTGCATTGCCCTGATTTTGCTCCTGTCCTGTTTAATGCTCGTCCCGTTTGTGTCTGCTGCTAAAACAACGACCGTCGTGACGACAAAAGCGACCGTACCGCCCATCCTGCAGGCATGTTCCCATGCAACATATCCCACAGCCCGGTTCGCCTGTGCATTCCCCGGAAATCAGTCGGCGACTATTCCCGATGGTCCGCCCTATACTCTCGAATGTGCTGATGCATCAACCTCTGAACCCGGCCAGCAGATCGTTTCATGGAGCTGGGAGTTCGGGGACGGCGGGAGCAGCACCCTGCAGAATCCCCTGTATTCCTATGCCCGGGCCGGGAAGTACGATATCCGGTTAACTGTAACCACGTTCTGCGGCAGGCAGTATTCCAGCACAACGGTCAACAGTACCTCTGTTTACTGCACGGTACCGGAACCGGCATTTACAACGAATGTAACAGAAGGATTTGCGCCGCTGGTGATCCAGGTGACCGATGCTTCGCTGAATACGCGGGAAAATATGACCACATGGACCTACTGGGTTGACAATACCCCGGTCAGCCAGGAAAGAAACCCGGTCTTCACCCTGACCACACCCGGCACCTATACGATCAGCCAGACGGTCTGGAAGGATTGTGTTCCGGCCGACAGTGCCCTGAATCCTCCCTTCACACGCCAGATCAAAGTCAATGCCTCGCCTTCCGCACTGGCAGCGGTCAGTGATATGAACACTCCGCCGGCTACAACGCTGACCAGCGCCGTCCCGGTTACGTCAGTAACTTCCGGCGTTCCTGTTTCCATTACAGCAACAGCCACGGTGCAGAAAACACGTGCGACCGGAACGCTCTCCATGAGCACGGAACCCGCCGGTGTTCTGGTCTATGTTGACAATGTCCTGCGGGGCACCAGCCCGGCCACAGTCCCGGCCCTTTCCGCCGGTTCCCACACAGTCCGGCTTGAAAAGGAAGGCTACCAGAACATGACCGTACCGGTCCGGATCAATGAAGGGAAGGTAACCACCATCTCGACCACTCTCACGCCCGAACCCGCTGGTATTGCGATCGTGCCGGTCATAGCCCTTGCGGTCATCATTCTCCTGACCGTCATTGCGGGGATATACCTGTTCCTGAGGCAGAGGAAATACTAACAAACCTCATTTTTAGAGGACCTGGGACCGTAACAGCACACATTCGTGTATGGTGCCGCCCCCGGCGCTGCCGCGGTGGATATTTTTTCCTCAAGAGCGAACGAAAAGCATGAGCCGCAATAAAAATACCGGTATTTGCCCGTTTCTGCCGTGCCCTCATGGGAGCAGCCCGTCCCGTGCGGAGGATACGATCTCCGGGTCTTTCGGCTGACATGCCGGATGATCTTCTTATTGCTTTGTTTTATCGAATAATTGCACAGATGGACAGCCGATCTCCCGCTGTTTGCAGAACCTGCAGGCCAGATGTCCTCTCACGAGCGCATTCCCCAGGAAACCGAGAAGGATGAGGGCGATGATGAGAAGGAGGATGATCCAGTCAAACTCATGGATCAGGAGGAGGATACCTGCGAGCACGGGGATGATGAATACCAGGAAATCAGGAAGGATCTCCCTCCACGTTATCGTCATCCGGCTGAACTGCTCCGGTCGGCCCCCCGAAAAAAACAGGGAGCTCAGCCGGCCTTTGCCGAACGCACAGGTTTTACCGTAATAGTAACAGTCCACGCAATGGCCACGCAGCAGCCGGAATTCGAGGAGAAGGATGAACAGCACATACCCGGTAACCCAGATGAGGCCGAACCGGTAGAGGATAGAGATACCGGTTCCGTAGATCAGGACAGAGAGAAGATTTGATGCAATAACCGTCGTGGCCGGGTACTGTTCATAGCAGTCCGGTTCCATCATACCTGAATTTCCGTATTACAATATAAGAACATATCCCCCTGGAATTCACTGCATTCCTGCGATTGCAATTGCCAGGATCATTGGTATTCCCAAAAAATCTGGAACGCGCTGCCACACTGCCCGGATCAGGAGCGTGCACCCGGGGCTGAACTACCAGATATCACGACGAACAGGAGCATCCTGCGTGTAATACTTACGAGGAATTCAACTTTGTAGAAATCCTTCGCACATTCTGACGCTCTTTCAGGGCTTCGCCCCCGCCGCTGTGGCATCCCCGGATTGCGATAACGCTGTATTTCCTGATCAATTTTGAATGAGGACAGTACAGATAATTCCAGGGCATCACATGCGCGATTGAGCCCCCAACGGGGGCAGGGCTGGCGCAAGGGGGGGCGATTTAATCACGTTACAATGATTTCTCCAGAGCAAGAAAATCCCAAAAGTGCCCTGCCGGATCCCGCATGCACTTTCACGCCACGCCAGCCGTACCTTCATTGCCCCTCCCCCCTCACGGGTATCCGGCGATTGTATGCGAAAGATGGAACTGGACCCCCTCATCCTCCGGTGGAAGAAGACCACCCGTGCCCTGAAGATCCACGAACAGCACTACGGAGAGTACATCACGGATATCCTCGACCGGCGCACGGACGCGGAACTGGCGCTTTTTAAGGACCCGGTGGAAGCAGCGGCGTTCTTCTGCCTTCTGGATGTCGTGATGCGCTCCTTTGACAAAAATTCGCCCGGGCTCTCCTCCTCACTCACCCTCACGCGCCAGCAGCGCATTCTTGCGGATCTGCCGTCAGGTACCTGAAAAGAGCGTGACCGCAGCCGTGCTTACGGCCTCAGCAGATCTGTGATGACAAAGAACGGCAAAACCCTCCCCTGAAGCAGAGCAGAAAAAACCTGAAGTACGGCCCCCATGCCGGAGGATACAGTGACAGCAGCAGGCAGAGACCGGCCGGCGAGAGTCGTGGTAGTGGCGACCCGGGCAGATGGGTACGGAGCAGCGTACCCTGTCCGGAGTTATTCCGGGCCGTCGGATCATGACTCCCGGCGGCTGGTCGTGAAATACCCTGCGCAGGAAACGGGAAGGGTATACCGGCATATCCCGCCCGGTTTTTTATAGTTGCAGTCTCAGAGTTCCGGCAGTAATCATGTACGTGAAGATCGAGCGGGGTTTCTGCGTCAGCTGCGGGGCGTGCTGGAACACCTGCCCGGAGATCTTTGACCAGAACCCGTGCGATGAGTATTCGGAGCTGGTGGAAGCGTACCGCTTCTGCGGCAGCCGGGCTGAAGGCGCGGTGCCGGAAGATCTTGCAGCCTGTGCCCGGGAGGCAGCATACCTCTGCCCGGCAGAGGTCATCACGGTTGGGGAAGAGGGGGCAGAATAGATGCACGGGTGCAGGCTGATCGAACTCAATAGTAGGTGCTGAATATCTGCGGGCTCCCCGCATCCGGGCTTCTCCAGGATACACCGGAGCGGGAGTTTTTTTTGGATGTCCTTGTTCCTGATCTGATACCGGGGCGCCCCGCCGGGGGCGGCAGGCGTTGATCGGAATGAATGGTGAATAGATCCATCACCATCAGTCGTCAGAAGTCAGTGCCCTTTCTTCCCGTACACTTTCTCGGGATCGAAGACTTTTGTCCCTACCACAACGCCGTCAAGTGTCCGGTAGAAACAGGAGGCATAGCCCGTGTGGCAGGCAGCACCGGTCTGCCCGACTTCGTAAATCAGGCAGTCCTCATCGCAGTCGGTAAGGATCCGCATAACCTTCTGGAAATGGCCGCTCTCCTCGCCTTTCTTCCAGAGCTTCTTCCTGCTCCGGCTGTAGTAGTGGGCAAACCCGGTCTGCTGCGTGAGCCGGACCGCTTCTTCGTTCGCATATGCCATCATGAGCACGTCCCGCGACCGTGCGTCCTGTACGATCACCGGTATAAGCCCGTCAGTAAATTTCAGGTTCAGCATAATCTTACCTCCCGATAACCATGGTCATGACCGCGAGCAGGAAATCCCCGAAGAGAATGGCAGAGACAAACCCGGCCGTGATCGGGATGATGAACGGGACCGCATAGGAGATCCACACGGTTCCTGCCTTCCGGTAGAGCGCGAGCTCCCCGGCAAATTTCTCCGGGTGCTCCCGGAGGTCTTTGGTATAGACCCGCCCCTTCCCGGCATACATCCGGCGGATCGCGTCCCAGAACCCGATGAATTTCCTGCTGACCCTGTTGTTCTTTACCTCAAAGTCCTCCATCACAAATCCCCACTCCTTCTGGATCGCGTCGCCCCTGACCGGGAAGCCAAAGAACATGTACATCAGCGGTGCCCGGTTCCCGCGGAGGAGGTTGATGAGAAAGATCCCGACGGGCGCCACGAGGTTCAGCAGCAGGGCGTTGATGAGGACCGAGAAGGCCAGAAAACCCAGCGGGGGGTTGCCGAGGAGCGGGCTGAACGGGAATGTCGGGACAGAGAACGAGATGAAGATGAGCGCCCAAGCATCCGCCCCTCCGAACAGGTGCATCCTGCCAAAGGTATAGAACACCCCGCAGAACACGACGGCTAGGAGCAGGAGCAGTGCAGGAGCCCCCCAGCCGCCCGGGCTCAGGAGCAGGATGAGGGTGGTGATGGCATACACAAGGATGATCAGGACGAAATACCAGCGGCCGATGGTTTCGGTGATGCCGGCACCCGTTTTCTTCTGCTTCGTGTCTGCCGTCTCATCGAATTTTCCCGTGTGTTCCATCCAGGTGACATACAACAGGATGCCGGCATACATGGCGTACCAGGCGACCAGCTGCGGGTTGAAGGAGGGAGCAAGGAGAATCCAGGAGACCGCCGGAAGGACGAGAACGAGTGCGAGGTACCAGAAGACCGAGTCTTTCCGGTAATAGAACGTGAGACCGAGAGAGTCTGTCCTGCCGCGGTTGTCGAGATAGTCCGCATAGAGGAAACCGGTAACGATGGAGAGGTAGCCGACGATAAAGCCTGCGTTTGCCGTGGCCTCCCAGAAGAACCAGCCCGTGCAGCACACGCCGATGGCGAGCATGGGGAGCCAGTGAATGAACGGGACCCGGCGGTCCCTGATATCGAGATACGAGGCATAGACCAGCGTTGCGAGGACCGCGACCGCCGAGACCGCCATCGGGTAGAACGGTTCCATAAATCCGGTATACCGTTTTTTTCCTGAGCACTTATGTATGGCGATGGCAGGAGAAAATTCGCAAATATATAATACTGATGTCACCAATATCTCCACTGCATACAGTGTGGAACCCGGGCCGGTTCCATGTGAGAAGGCCAGCATGATGCGGCTGAGATGATATATCCATGAAAATCCAGGAACTCATAGGAACGCTCCTTGCAGACTCAACCCGGGTAGGCGCCTACACGCTGCCCGACCTGATCAGATTCACCCGGTCGAAGAAAATGAACGGCATTGCGGTCGCGGTGAGGGGTGACCGGGAATTCGATCTGGCCTTCCTTGACGGAGAACCCGAGGGAGCCCTCCTCGTTGATGAGAAAGGGACACTCTATGGCGACAAGGCGGTTCTGCTCCTGAGCGGAAACGAGATGTTCGACCTTTACGAGGTCAAACCGGAGCTGGTTGAAACAGTTACCGTGGGGTGCCATATCCTTGAGAAGGAACACATCAGCAGGAACGGCATGGAGGTTATCCCGGAGATCGGTCGGAAGAGCGATGGTATTGGTGTACTGTCCATCACGGTTCTGCGGAAAGGCGAACCCCAGAACGGCGTGCGGGTCTCCATCAGGAGGGACGGGCAGATGATCTCCAACGATGTCACCACGCGGGACGGCACGGTGGGTTTCAAACTCCTCTATGGAAAATATGACTGCGTTGTCCAGGACCGGGCCATGATGATCGCCACCTGCAACATTGAATTTACCGCAAACCATTCGAAGTTTACTCTTGAAATCTGAGGGATAATCTTTCGCATTTTCCTCTTTTTCCGGTGGAACAGCCTCCCCTTTTGAGAATAAAGCATAAATAACAAAATCCTTTAATTGGAGAATGACAGATCAAACATTCATGAAGATTGGACGTGAGGACTTCGAGGCACTCATCAAGGGCGACAAGACAATCGCCCCCTATATTGAGCTGGACCCGCTTGCCGGAACTTATTCTGTTTTTGGTGTGAAAACTGCAAGCAATCCGAACTATATGGTAAAAGCCATTTACGAGATGTACGAGGCGAACCTCAACAAGAAACTCGCTGTCAAGGCAGTGCGTAAGCTCTTCCGTTCGGTTGGTGCGGGCTCGGTCGGGCTCAACAACCTGTTGAAGAAACTCGGGATGGATTTAAAACCCGAAGAGATCCTGATGCTGGTCTTTAAGCTCCAGCACCAGCAGGGATGGGGTGCTCCCTTTGAGCTGGTCTCGGCCAGTGAAAAGCGGATCGTTGTCAGGACCAGGCATACATTCGAGTCCGTGATTCTCAAAGACTGGAACATGGCCGTCTGCGGTCTCCACCAGGGCTGGATCGAAGGAGTCCTCACGTCAGTGACCGGCAAGTCGTGGTATTGTCTTGAGAAGACCTGCCATGCGAAAGGCGACGAGTACTGCGAATTTGTTGCCGACCGGGTCCCTGCGAGCTGGAAGTACAGGGCGGAAGCGGTGGTCAGGGGCGAATCTGCCATCACCGAGTTCATCGAGCACAAACCCCTTGAGGGCAAGATCTCTCTCATGGATGAACCGGTGGTCATGATGCCCCGGTTCATCTTCACGTCCATGACCAATTCACTCAAAAAGACCATGGGAGAGGCGCCGGCAAGCGGGGTCAACTACCGTGCCTACATGGACATGGGAAGGGAGAATGTGGAGCATTACAAGAAGATGAGTGTCTCGTTTGACCTCTCCAGGACCAAACTTGACAAGGATCTCACCCTGCTGCACAGCCGTTTCACCGCATTCGGGGCTCCATCAGTTTCCGGAGGCAAGATTGCGTATGGCGGCCATATCGTCAACGATAACTTCGAGGTTGTTGATTCCGTTGAAAAGGAAGTGGGCAGCAAGGCCACCGTCTTCCAGAAAATCGGTGATAAGGCAATCCGTATATCTACCAACGTTGTTGGTGCTGACGGCAAGCGGGCTGTCGGGACCGAGATTTCAAGTATTGTCTACGA
Organism: Methanoregula sp. UBA154; assembly: GCA_002502245.1. Taxonomy (GTDB): domain Archaea; phylum Halobacteriota; class Methanomicrobia; order Methanomicrobiales; family Methanospirillaceae; genus Methanoregula. The sequence goes on along the minus strand of DAPW01000018.1, from coordinate 14,898 downwards.
TGCCGTGATCAAGAAAGGGCAGACCTATTACGGCACTGCAGATGTGGTTGGTAAAAAGATGGTCGTGGCGTATGAGCCAATCAGGAGTTCCGCAGGAGAGATCATCGGTATCCTTTTTGTCGGAATTCCTGAAGACATTGTCTACGGCCCGTTAATGGAAGAGAAACTGAAAAAGATCAATCCCAAGACCATCTGCGACATGGCGTTTGCCTTCTACTCCCAGATGGGCTGGTTCAATTTCGTCAAGGAAGAATGGGACGAGGCATCAAAGACCAGGACCATCACGCTCTCCCACACGGTCGAGTCCGAGTCCTTCGGGAATATAGGCAAAAACGTCTGTTACTGCACGGCCGGCCTGCTCGCCGGGATCATCGAAGGGGCCTTCGGGATCAAAGTCCAGGCAAAAGAGATCAAGTGCAAGTCGAAGGGCGATGAGCACTGTGTCTTCACGATTACGAACAAGCAGGCATGATCACGGAATAAAATGAGCTGAGCCCTGTTCATAGTCCGGGGGGTCCATCCACATTTGCAATAAACCCCCTTGACCGGATCAGGATGGAAAAGAAACCAAAAAATCTGTTTTCCCGTAATCGGGCGTTCAGGAGATGCCAGGTTAATATAAAAACAATTATTAAGGATAAGGTATTCTATTTTATCGAAAGGCATTTTTTACTGCCTTTTTACGATGTTCGACCAGGTCCTCTGGTGTTCATGAGTGGATAATGTGACAGGTATTGTATATCATCAAATGCAGCGAATCGCCAGGCATCACGTGCGCCATACCTATCTGGTTGATGTCGGAACCCTGATCGATGTCCCTTTGATGCACGCATCGAAGCTGTACGGGAGCTGCATCCTCGATCCCCCTTACCCGAAGATCCGTTATTTTGAGATTGAGATTGATGAGCGGCGGGAAGGTAAAAATAAGACCGTGGTCTTCCAGAATATTTTCCCTGTCCGGGTAAAACGGAAACCCGGCTGGCATTTCCTGAAATTCCGGATCAGGTGCGACAGCTGGACTGTCACGGAACGGATCCATTTCCGTACCGGCAACATTGAAGCCCAGTGGCTGTATACGGACGATTTCAATATCCTGTTCCTCTCATCCGGTGGCAGGCTCACCCTCGGAATGCTCCTGAACCTGATCACCTGCAAGCTCAACGCGATCGCACAGTCGTTCAATGCAGGAAATCCGATCCCCTCGGAATTCGAGAACCAGATTCTGTGCCGCAATGCGTTCGATACCCTGTTCAGTGAAGGGATTGACGGAGCATTCCGCGATGCGGCGATCTATCAGGATTACGGACGGATAGAATCCAATAAACTCCAGAGGGGCCCCGCATCTCTCTGTGGCGCGGAGATCTGCAGCTACCCCGGCACGGCCGGCATCAGCCCCGCGAATGTTGCTGATCTGCACATTGACATAAACGAGATAGCAGACCTTATGGATCTCAGCTGGCTCGATTACTGACAGGAACACGGTTCCGGGATACTTTGTTTGTGTGAGGGTATAGTTCCCATTCTGGCGACTAATTTATCATAACCGGTTTTCCCATCATGATCGCTCTTTGGGGCTCCAGCACGTTGTGCTTCCGCCCCCGCCTTTGGGCAACCCCGCATTAGGATGGTCACTCAGACATCTGAGCGAGAACCTTCGAAGAAAAGGGGGTCAAGGGGGGCTCCCCTTGGGCTGCCTCCCCCTTTGGGGGAGAGAGGGGGTCACCCTCATATTTACCGAAGAATATTAAACTGGTTACCGGAATAAAAAAGAAATTCTGCCAGGGAAAATTTGAATTTTTTCAGTCCGTTTTGGGAACTTTATCTCTACATTTTTTCAGTCGTGATTACAGAATAATTTTGGTAGTTCAAATGGGACTATACCCAAAATGTATTCTCCTGAAGAAAATTTTCCCTTTCTTTTGAGTAGCTTTCTCCCTGGACAGGGCCGGGAGCAGGATCAGATCGTAAAGAGGACTGCTGGTATGGAGAATTGAACACTAAAAACAAAAGAGAAAAACAGGGTGTTGGACCGTTATTTCTCTGATCTCTTCCTGAAGAGGGCCTTGCTGAACCGGTCAATGAATCCTTCCTTCGCTTCGACGGTCTTCTCTTCCTGGTACGCGACACCGATCAGGCCCGAGGCGATCCGTTTGATGGCTTTCGATGCCGGGGAATCCGGGAACTTCATGACAATGGGGGTCTTTGCCGAGGCGGCGCGGCGGACATTCGCGTCTTCCGGAATGACGCCGAGAACCCTGACGCCAAGGACTTTCTCCATCTTTTTGGTTATGAGTTCTGTCTTGTCATGGTCAACCCTGTTGATGACGGATCCCAGGACATGCCCGCCGACAACTTCCGTGAGGATCTTGGTCTTCAGGGCGTCCACGATGGAGGAGAGTTCCGGGTTCACCACAAGGATGACCTCGTCGGCAACGGCAAGGGGAACGACCCCATCCTTGCTGATGCCGGCGGGAGCATCGATCAGCAGAAATTCGCAACGCTTCACGATCTCGCCCATGACATCGCGTATCCTGTCAGGATCCGCCTGCTGGAATCCCTGGAGCGAGATACCGCTCGGGATGACCTTCAGTCCTGCCGGTCCTTCGTAAATCGCATCGTTGATATTCCCTTTTCCGGCAAGGATCTCGTGCAGGGTGATCGGAGCATCCTGCAGACCGAGAATGAGACCAACGTTTGCCATGCCGATATCGGCGTCCATGAGGTAGGTCTCTTTTCCCATCTGGGCAAGCATTGTTCCGAGATTAACAGAAAATGTGGTCTTCCCTGTTCCCCCTTTTCCGGAAGCGATAGTGTAAACCTTGACCATTGAACCCCCTGTGGTGATGAGTATTTCTATTGTATTTATATAAGATTACTGGAATTTTCTTATATCGTGTTATATCCACCAGTTTAAAATATCTTTTGAATCGTGCTCGATATGTTTCTGGATTTCGGGGGAAATACTCCCCGAAGAGCGGATAATCCCGGTCAGTTCTGAACCTTTATGCTTCAGACCGATCAGGGTCATGCCCGCCGGGGAGTTTCCGGCGCTCTGCCGGCTGTAGCGTGCAGCATCCACCCGGGCCGTCTCACTTCCGCTCGATGCAAAGACAAGCCCGTCGGAAGTTGCTATCGTGAATGAATCAAGGGAATATTTTCCGGCAAGGACGTTGAGGCTCTGCTGGAGGTCCTGGCAGTTTTTCAGGAGCTCCACATCAGGAACGGTGGTGGTAACAGACTGCTGTTTCCGGACCGGTCTCACCCCCGGTACCCATGGGGCAACCGGCATGGTTTTTTCGGATGGTCTGGTATCAGGGCGCTGCTTCCGGCTGCCCTCATCTGCGGATCGCTCCCTCAGGGATCGTTTTAAGAGCAGGGCAGCAGGGATGATTATGGCCGCCAGAACAAAGATGATGAAAAGGACCGTATTGTCGATGCCCGGTAATAGTTGTGCGATTCTCAATCCCTCCCCTGTACGATTTTTCAGCGCTCCATCAGGTGGTCGAGCTGGAGCTGCTTGATCATGGTCTTGCAGTCAGCGCGGATCTTGTCAGTGACGGTTTCAAAGTCCATGGTATCAAAGGTCTCGAAGTCATGATCAAGGCTGCTCGTCTCCTGCTCCGGCTGGGGCTGCTCATCCGCTTCCGTTTTCTTTTTATCCTCGTAGAGGTCCGGCACCGGGGGTGGCAGGGGAGTCTGCGCTGCTGCCTTGAAAAACGGGAACGGGTTCGGTGCCGGGTTGTGAACCGGCGTTTGCGGGGGTACCGGCGGGGCAGGAACCTGGTGACGGGATGGTGCTGGTTTTGCCGGATGTTTCAGCGGTGCCACCGGTGCAGCAGGCTTCAGGATAACAGGCCTTTGCGCAGGAGCTGCCCGTGAGGGTTCACGAAAGGCAGGAGGCGCGGACCGCTGCAGGGACGGGGTTGTCACCGGCTTTCCGAACTTCGTGAGCCGGAACGACTTGTTGAATTCAAGCGCCAGGTCTACCTGGGCATCATCGAGAAGGGAGAGCGCTGCATCCACCACCTCGCTTTTTGCCTTCAGGAGTTCCTCCAGCCCGGCATCGCCGCGACTGTTCCGGACTTTGACGAGGATGCATGTCCCGCCCCTGAACACGAGCGAACCGGCCAGTGAATGTGACGAGATACTGGCAACACCGGAGAATTTTTCGCCATTCAGCTCTTTTAAGAGGCTCTCAAGCACCACGGCTTTCCTGATTTCACGAAACGTGCCCCTCGGGAGTTGCATTATGTGTAGCTGTGCGATGCGAGAGTATATAATTCTCTTTTTGATTGATGACAGAGATTTTTCCCCGCGCTCTTCCTCTCCATGGTTTTCGCGCAGTGAATCGCTCTCTTATTTAAACCCGTTTTACCGGCATCATCCCCTTTTTACTGTTTATTTCGAATCAGGGAACCTTTTTTGTGGCTAAAATAAAAATGAAAGACCAACATTTTAATAGAAAAAGAATAGAGAATACGTTTAATACGTGGTGAAAAGATGCTGAAACCATTACTAGAGGAGTTTCTGAAAGTGGAAGGGGTATCAGCAGCGGTTGTTGTTGGAAGAGATGGGTTCGTTATTGAGAGTGCGGTCTCCGGAAAGGTCGATATTGAAGCACTTGGTGCCATGGCTTCGACAGGTCTCGGGACGTCCGAAGCCATGGGGAACACGCTCGGTAAGGGTGCGCTTTCCCAGATGCTTGTCGAGCTGGAAAAAGGCCCTATTATTCTTTCACCTCTGTCTGCCGATGAACTCATTGCTCTTGTCGCGGACACAACAGCCAATGTCGGAAGGATCCGGTACGAATTGAAAAAGAATAAAGAGCGCATCGTGGCAGCGCTCTGATCGGCGCTCTTTCTTTTTATGAAATTACCAGCAGGAACGGACGGGGGGACCATAACCAACCCCCGTGATGAAAAAATCCTGAACGATCTGGCGGCTTTCCGCGGGGCTCTCGAGATAAGGATGTCTTCAGGAAACGGCTTTATTCTGATGGCGGATGGCAGGCTCCAGGCCGCGCTGTTCCGCACGGCTGCTGGTTCGTATAAAGGCCAGAGCGCGCTCTCGTTCATGACCATAGAGTCCGGTGATGACGGGGCCGACCGGACGTTCCACCTTCGCACATACAGTGAAACGGATTTTGCCAGGGCGCTGGAGATCTGCCGCACCTCCCAGCTGCTTATTGACGGTGACGAAACCGAGCCCCCGTCCGGCGCTGCGTCCCCCGGGACAACAGCCGGGGATAGCGCCGACGAAACTCCCGGGTCTCCCGAATACCTTGACGAGAGCAAATTAAAAAAGATACTGAGCCAGCCGGGAGTCATTGCGGTATCGGCATTTTTTGAAGGGTTTCCCGTCCAGTCCATGGGGGATGCAGACTTCGAACATGTGGCGGCTTCGGCTGAGGATTTCATGCGGTCTGGTGTCAGGATTGCTGAGGAACTTCAGGCAGGCCCGCTCGAGCAGATGATCCTCGAGACAGCTGAGAACAAATTTATCATTGCTCCCTGCGGCGACCTGTTCCTGTGCGTGTTCACAACCCCGGATGCGCAGCTGGGGCTGATCCGGGTGGTGCTCAGGAGTATCCAGTCGGAAGTGTGCCGCTAAAGCACAAGATGTTCTTTAAATTCATCAATCTGGGATGCATAGTGCCGTTTTCAGCTTAGCGATGATTTTTATATGATAACCTGAGTTTCCGAAAATTTTTCCAAAGAATACATATACTCTGATGCAAATTATCTTTTACCGTAAATAGTACACAACCAGCAAAAGCTATAAGCGGAGGTTTTCTGACTTGAACAAAGAAGACGACGATACGCTCGAAGATGTCAATTCCCTCATGCACCTTATCGGGGGAAAGAAAAAGAATGCTCCCCCCCGGCCACCGGCGGCGCAAAAAGGCTCTCCGGGGGAAAGCGCCCCGACATCTGACGGAGGAGATTTTTCAGGACTGATGAAGAAACTGGGTAAGAAACCTGAGGCCGCCACGGATGCGCGCCCGTCATTGGAACGCGCCAGTCCCCCGGTACCCGCTCAGGATACCACAGACAGTTTCTTCTCTGAGCCAGATGAGCAGCCCGGACCTTCTGAACCCACTGCGGCGCCTGCGGAAAGCTCCCGGCCTGCTCCTGATGCCACCGGCAGTGACGTGCGCGAGACCCTCGGGAAAATGTTTGGACGCGGGGCTGCTCAGGCTGCGCAGGCAGAGCCCGCGCCGGTCCCGCAGAAACCCGCCCCACCTCCGGCACCGGCTGCGCGCCCCCCTCCGGAAGAAAAGATCATTGAGATCATCGATGAGGATCCCCGTGCCGCGCTCCGAAAAGGAAAACCAGCAAAGAAGCCGGTCTCCGAGCCAGCCGAGGAGACTCCCGTTGAAGCAGATGGTGACGAGAAGATCGTCAGTGTTGACCAGATCTCCGATATCTCCGGGCTCATCCTTCCCAAGGGTGCAACCTTCAAAGTGGACGAGATCAACCTGCACGGGCGGAGCACTGCCTTCGAGGGCACCGGTAGTAGCACACTGCCGGAGGAATTTGCCGAGATCTGGAAGAAGGAATTTTCTACCATCGGGTTCAAGGACCTCGATATCGATGGCGAGGTCGCTGCTGAAAAGGCAACCGCCATGCCCGAGACCAAGCGGTTCGGGTTTGGATCCCTCTTCAAGGCAATCCACGCCGAGATGGAGGAATACAACCCGAAAGTTCACGGTCCGCTTGTTGACCTCTCGTTTGTCCCCAAACCCGGCATTGAAGAGATGGAACTATACCCGGTCAATGAACCATACGCGTATATCCGGATCACCTACGATCATTCAACCCATGAATACATGTACCATGTCCTCGAGCCCGTGCTCTCCGATCCGGAAAAAGACCTCATGAAGGAACTCAAGGAGCGCCTGTTCGAGACGCTGGATATCAATACCAAGGACATATCAAAGGAAGATGCACGCAAGAAACTCCGCGACTCAACCAACAACATCATGCTGGATTTCGGGATCAACCTCTCCCCCGTAGAACGGGAAAAGATCCACTACAACATGTTCAAGGACTTCCTGGGTGACGGGCTGGTCGACCCGGTCATGCATGACAAGTATATCGAGGATATTTCATGTGATGGCGTCCACACGCCGTTGTTTGTCTTCCACTCCAGCCATGAGTCCATGAAAACCTCGCTTGCCTACCATAATGCCGCAGAACTCGACTCGTTCGTGACCAAGCTCGCACAACGGGCCGGCAAGTACATCTCCATTGCCGAGCCGATTCTCGATGCGACCATGCAGGACGGCTCGCGTATCCAGATGACGCTAGGCCAGGAAGTGACCGCGCACGGTTCAACCTTTACCATCCGTAAATTCAAGGATGAGCCGATCACGCCCACGGACCTTATCGAGTGGCACACCTACTCCCCGCTCGCGATTGCGTATATCTGGCTCTGTGTTGAGGGTGGCAAGTCTGCCATCTTTGCCGGCGGGACTGCATCGGGCAAGACCACCTCTCTCAACGCGGTCTCCCTGTTTATTCCGCCGATGTCAAAGATCGTATCCCTTGAAGATACCCGGGAAGTGAAGCTTCCCCACCCGAACTGGATCCCGAGCGTGACGCGTGACTCGTTCGATACCGGGGGCCGGGGCGAGATCAACATGTACGAGCTGCTGCGTGCTGCAATGCGTCAGCGCCCCGAATACATCATCGTGGGTGAGGTCCGTGGCAAGGAATGCCAGACCCTCTTCCAGGCCATGAGCACCGGCCACGTCACCTATTCCACGATTCACGCAGACTCGGTTGCCAGTGTCGTGCACCGTATCGAGAACCCGCCCATGGACGTGCCGAGAAACATGCTCTCGGCACTGGATTTCATCCTTGTCCAGGTACAGGCGCGGGTCGGGGGCAAGCGCATCAGGCGGAACAAGCAGATTGTCGAGATACTGGATATCGATCCGCGGACAAATGAACTGATCACGAACGAGGTCTTCAAGTGGCGGTCGGCAACCGATGAGCACTCGTACTCCGGGAAATCCTATCTCCTTGAAGAGATCATGGAAGCGAAGGGCTGGACCGACAACCGCATGCGGGAAGAGCTCAAGCGCCGGCAGGAAGTGCTTGAATGGATGAGGATCAAGAAGATCCGCCATTACCGGGACGTGGCAAAGATCCTCATATCCTATCACCGTGATCCGGAATCCGTTATCGAGAAGGTGAGGAAGGATCTCTATGAATAGTTTCGAACGGTTCTGCTTCAATCTTCTCGGTCAACGGATGAAATCGAGGCGGGATGATTATCACCAGCTGAGAAATAATATCATATCAGCCCGGTTCAAGACGCCGTTTGAAGTATATATCTCCACAGCCCTCATCAGTTCCATTATCGTGGGCCTTCTGGCTGCCGTGGTCATCGGCACCCTCTCATGGGTATTCCAGCTTCCCACTCTGGTAAAATACAAAGGAGCCGTACCCGGGCTGCTTGTAGGTCTTGCCCCTTACAGCCTGATCATCGGTACGATTATCATAACGATCTTTTCCCTCCTGATCTTCGGGGGGATAACCTATGCCATCTTCCTGCTGTATCCCGGTGTCGAAGCCGGAAACCGGCGCAGGAACATCGATGCGAGCCTGCCCTTTGCAATCAACTACATTACTTCGATGTCCACGGCAGGTATCCCGCCGGCGGAAATATTCCGTCTCCTGGGGGACAGTCCGATTTACGGTGAAAGTCACGTTGAAGCCCGGTATGTTGCGAGGGAGATTGACATCTTCGGAAGGGATCTCATCGACGCATTGCGTCTGGTATCGGCCAGCACTCCCAGCGCACGGATGAAGGAGTTCCTGCAGGGCGCCATGGCGAGCATCTCGAGCGGGGGCAACCTGACGGATTATTTCCGTACAAAGGCTGAACAGTACTCCCTCGAGAACCGCCAGACCCAGAAGATGTTCCTGGAAACGCTCTCGCTCATCTCAGAGTCGTACGTAACGGCAATGGTTGCCGGTACCCTCTTCCTTATCATCCTCCAGTCAATTATGTCAACCCTTTCCGGGGATAACAATCCGCTGTTCCTCTATGCTGTCATCTACGCCATCATCCCTCTTGGCAGTGCTGCGTTCGTGATTATGATCAGTTCGATGACACCGGAGGCCTGATTATGGGGTTCAAGGATATAGCGGATAACCTGTTCAACAAGGGTGAACATGCCAAGGAGCCGGTGAAAACCTCTGAATTGTCCACAATGGAAGCGGAATTCGCCGAGATCACAACCAGACTGGATCAGGAGCGCCAGACCCGGTCAGGGCTCGGGCGTGTCATGAAGCACCCCATCCAGGTGCTCACCGAGAGACCGGAAAATATCCTGATCGTGAGCATCCCGCTCGGCCTGCTCTTTTTCATGGGCGGTTTCATTTATATGGTGTGGGCGCACGGCCTCTCGATACTCTTTGCAACCACAGTGATTGATGACTTTGCCGTATTTGCCGTCCTTATCGCCATTGTCCCTCTTGCGGTGCTCGATCTCAGGGAGCAGTTGCGTGTGATGAGCCTCGAAAATGCGCTGCCCAACTTCTTCCGCGACCTTGCGGGGATGAACGATTCCGGTATGACCCTGCCCAACGCAGTGCACCTTGTCGCTTCAGCAGAGTACGGGACGCTCACGCCCCATATCCGTAAGCTTGACAACGAGATGTCCTGGGGTGTCGGGTTCGTAGAGGCACTCTACCATTTCGGGAAGAGCCTCGGCACGAACCTTTCCGACCGGAGCGTTGACCTGATCGCGAAGGCGAGCCGGGCCGGCGGTGATGTGAGCGAGGTGCTCCGGGCGGCGGCAAAGGATACCTTCGAAGTGGTCAATCTCCAGACGGAACGTTTCAACAACATGATCGTCTACGTCATCATCGTGCTCGTTGCGTTTGCCGTGTTCCTCTTCGTCATCGCCATCCTCGTGTCGTCATTCCTGACAACGATGGCAGAAGCCGGTCTCAAGGCCACAACTTCCGGTGCCACGGGCTTTGGCGGGATCATTGATCTCTTTCTCTACAAGCGGCTCTTCTCTCACGCGGCGATGCTGCAGGGGTTCTTCTCCGGTCTTGTCGCAGGGCAGATGGGTGAAGGGCGGTTTGTTGCCGGCCTGAAATACTCGGTAGTCATGCTTCTGATTGCGTGGATTGTGTTCCGGTTCTTTATCTGAAAAGATAACCTTCCTTTTTTCCGACCGGATTGTTGCACGTTTTTATTGCGGAACAAAAACTGATCGCTGCTGGCTGGTGAACTGCGACAGATCTGTTTTACGATACCAGGATTGAAGACGCAGAGTTTTACTCCCGGGGATATCTTTCCGGCAGTCCTATTTTTCACGAACATGAAGAATTATTGTTGATCATTCCACGAAAACGAGTCCGGGAGTTAACGGAGCTCTGCCCCGGCCCCTCTCCTTATTGTTCCGGCCCACCGGCAGGGTGCCCCCGCGGCGGTCTGAAACCTGTACCATCCGCCGTGGAGGAAATCTGTGTGCCATGGCCCTGAAACGATGAGTTCCCACTCATCGGGCCGGCAGGTTGTCACGGATCTGGTATGAACCGTACAAAAGAAATATCTTCAACAGAAGAAAAAAATGAAAAAAATCAGGAAATATTTTCCGTGCTGTACCCTTTCAGGGAGAGCAGTTCCTTGACGCGGTCACGGTGGTTTCCCTGCAATTCTATGGAATTACCCTTGACCGTGCCGCCGCAGGCAAGTTTTCCTTTCATGTATTTTGAAAGGTCTTCCAGGTCAATATCAGTCGGATCAAGTCCTTCTATGACGGTCACTTCTTTTCCATAGCGCCGTTTGTTCACTTTAACATTGATCCTTTGCTGTTCCTTTGCTACCTCCTCACAGATACATAGTTCCTTCGGTAGTCCACACGTCGGACAAATCCCACCAATCATTATATGTATTTTTACGGTTCTCTTTATTTATTACTTGGCATTGCCGGGGTATATTCTGCGGAATAATCAGGAAAAAAAGGCCATTTCTGGCAGAACCAGCAGACTCTCCCGATTGCCGGAACCAAAAGAGTATCTGTTTTTATCATCCGGGCCAGAATCTATTGCAGGATATGTCGCTCTTTGTGATGGGTACGGCCTCGCATGTCGGTAAGAGTGTAACGGTTGCCGCGATCTGCCGCTGCCTTGTCCGGCGCGGGATACCGGTTGCCCCGTTCAAGTCCCAGAATATGAGCCTGAACTCCTTTGTCACACCTGAGGGTGGCGAGATCGGCATGGCACAGGCAATGCAGGCACATGCTGCCAAAGTACTCCCGCATACGGACATGAACCCGGTGCTTCTCAAGCCGAAGGGGGACTGCATATCGCAGGTGGTGCTCAACGGTCGCCCGTATAAGGACGTCCCCATAACGGACTATTACCGGGAAACCCCGTTTCTCCTGGAAAAAGCGCTGGATTCGTATAACCGCCTTGCTGCTGCCTACGGGCAGGTAGTCGTGGAAGGAGCCGGTGGTGCTGCGGAGGTGAACCTCTATGACCGGGATATTGCCAATACCCTTCTGGCAAAATCCCTTGGCATTCCGGTCATCCTCGTTTCTGACATTGAGCGGGGCGGGGTATTTGCACAGGTGTACGGGACCCTCATGCTCCTTCCGGAAGATATCCGGCCCCTGGTAAAGGGCATCATCATCAACAAGTTCCGCGGTGACCCGTGCATTTTTGCACCCGGCGTGAAACAGATCGAGGAATTATGCGGGGTGCCGGTGCTGGGCGTTGTCCCGTACTTCCCGTTCCCGCTCCCGAGCGAAGATTCGCTCTCCCTTGGGGACAAACGGGCCGGGAGCAGTGAGGTGCGGATAGCGGTCATACGCCTTCCCCGGATCTCCAATTTTACGGATTTTGAACTGCTCGAACAGCATGCTGCCGTGGACTATGTACTACCCGGCTCGTCCCTGGAGGGATATGACTGCGTGATCCTTCCCGGGACCAAGAATACCATCGATGACCTGAATATCCTCCGGGAATCGGGAACGGATCGCGAACTCACCCGCCTGCGGAATGCCGGTGTTCCGGTCATCGGGATCTGCGGCGGGTACCAGATGCTCGGACGCACGCTCATCGATGCCGGATTCGAGTCCGCAGCCGGTACCTACCCCGGGCTTGGCCTGCTGGACTGTACAACGCATTTTACCAGTTATGACAAGAACACCACCCAGGTGACGAGGGTTGCGCGTCCGGTCCCCCCAATCCTGTCCGCGATGGGGACCGTCACCGGGTACGAGATCCATATGGGTACAACCGAACCGGGCACCTGCCGTGAAGCGCTTGCAGGTGACGGCCTTGTGAGCAGCGACGGGCTTGTGTTCGGGACCTATATGCACGGTATTTTCCAGAATCCGTCCGGTGCCAATGCCCTGCTCTCGTACCTGTACACAAAAAAGGGCCTCCCGTTTGTTCCTGTCCCGGCCATAGCAGCAGATTCCTACGAAATGCTTGCGGACCTGTTCGAAGAGCACGTGGACATGGATGCGATTGTAGCGGTATTGAAAAGCGGGTAAGCGTTCTTTTTTAAAAAAGAAGGGTAACATTTCAACTTAGCCCCTAACTTCCAGCTTTAACAGGTCCCTCCTTGCGCCAGCCATGCCCCCATTGGGGGCTCATGGCGCATGCGAATCCTCTCTATTACCCAAAATCACGGTTTAAGTTAATACAGCACTATCGCAACCGGGGCTTCAAAAGCGGCGGGGCGAAGCCCCGGGAGCGTCAGGCATTTCAATGATTTCTACAAGTAAAATTTTAAAACCTCGCCGAAAGAGAGCGAGAGCGTCGGTTCGCCAAAACCTGAAAAGGTGATGAAAACACGGCCTGGCGATGAACACAGATAACGAAAGAGTTCGTCCAGTACTGCATCGAGTGGAGAGAACGCATTTCTCTGCACAGTCTTAACCGTCGTAGCGCCACATTCGCAATACACGCAGTCGTAATTGCAGGTCGTGAACAGGAGCGGATCGATACCAAGCGAGCGACCAAGACGTCGGGAACTCAACTGGCCGAACCGGTTGGTAGAGTGCATCGCGTACTGCTGGTTGTTCTGTAAGGCATAAAAATCTCTGATGTGACCAAGAGCGGTTTATGTCCTTGTTCTGAAGCGGATAGCAGAATATGGGAACAATCAGCCGATGATGCTTGTGATGCTGTGGAAACCTTCACCCTGACGGTCGGCACACTTCACGGCATCAGACTTTGCAATGTCCACCCGTTCGGTTACCCGGCATTTCGTGCAGTAGGCAAGCGAGGGAGATTTCACAAATTTCCCGTTAACCCTGAATTCCCGGCAGTGGATGCAGAAGCCGCAGTTCCCGAGCGGTTCCTTCTTCTCCGGAAGGCACTGGACCATCCCCTTGGCTGCCGGTAAAATGCGGTAATCGTCCCCGGTCATGATGATTCCTGTCTTTTTTCTTTCGTTCTTCTGTATGGTATTTCGTCCATAACCTTATAAAACCGGAGAATTGACAAAAAGGGCACTAGAATTAAAACATCATGGCACGAAAACTGTAGCATGAAGGTGTGTATTATGTGCGGGGGGGAAGGCACCCGGCTCCGCCCCCTGACGTTCGAACGGCCTAAACCCTGTATCCCGATTGTCAACCGCCCGTCCATCCAGCACCTTGTCTCACACCTCTCGAACCTGGGCTTCCGGGAAGTCGTGCTCACGCTCGGGTATATGGGATCCACAATCGAAGAAGCGCTGGGTGACGGTTCGCTTTTCGGTGTCGAGATCACCTACGTGCATGAAGAGACCAAGCTCGGGACCGCCGGCAGCGTAAAAAATGCCCAGAAATATCTCGACGGGCAGGATTTCCTCGTGGTAGGCGGGGATCATGTCACGGACCTGAACGTGCTGGAATTTTACCGGGCACACCAGAAAGAGAAAGCAACGACTACGATCGGGCTGCTCTCCATTGATGATCCCGGTGAATACGGTATCGCCGAGATCGATGTCAGCTACACAATCCGCCGGTTCAAGGAAAAACCCGCTCCCGGAGAGATCTTTTCGAATCTTGCAAGTACCGGGATGTATGTCTGCAATCCGGAGGTCTTTGACCATATTCCCCCGAATCAGAAATATGATTTTGCCCGCGATCTTTTCCCGGCCCTCATGCAGGACGGCTATACCATCAAGGGTTGGCTTGCGCGGGGCAACTGGACCGATGTCGGGAGCCCGCACTCCCTCAGACAGGCCGAACGCTGGAAACTGCAGGATATCGCGTTCACGGATATCATCGGGAATCTCTCGAGCCACGGTGCCCAGGTCAAAGGGCCGGTGCAACTGGGAGAATCGATCACGCTTGGCAGGAATACGAAAGTGATAGGCCCGGTAGCAATCGGTCAGGGCACCACAATCGGGGATAATGTCCTGATTGGGCCCTACACGAGCATTGGAGACAAGTGCATCATCCGGAACAATGTAAAGGTCTTCTCATCCTCGCTCTACAACCGGGTCATTATCGGTGCCAACAGCACGATCTCGGGCAGTATCATAGACAATGATACGCATATCGGCGAGCAGTGCAGTATTGAGAACGACACAGTGATAGGCCCCCGTGTCGTCCTGCGGAACCGTGTGGTTATCCATTCGAAGACCCGTCTCTGGCCTGAGGTCGTTATCCCCGACGGGACTATTGTCAAGGAACATGTCCTGAATGAGAAGTTCGACCTGCGATACGACGGGTCGTGAAGATCTCTTTTTTTGATTGTCAAAAACGAGAGAAATGTCCTGGAAACCACACCGGTTTCAACGCTTTTCATAATTGCCCATACAATGAAACCGTTTCTTTACGATGAACGCTGCCGCTCGCGGCGGGGCGCCCCCGCGGGCGTTTTTAGTGAATGACAAAAAACTGCTGTAGAAACGCACATGAACGGG
>DAPW01000004.1 GCA_002502245.1 Methanoregula sp. UBA154 | reverse complement strand
GGGATCCGCGTCCCTGAACCGGGGGAGGACCCGCTCACGCAGCTGAGACGGTGATGGCGCCCGAATCCCTCAGGTGCCGGCCCGGCTCTGTTCAACCATCCGGGCCTGCTTCATGACCTCCCGCATGAACGCCGGCAGGTCCGGGGGGTGGCGCGAGGTGACAAGGTTGCCGTCAACAACCACCTCCCGGTCTTCCCAGCAGCCCCCCGCCTTTTTTATCTCATCCGGCACGCCGTCATGCCAGTAGGACGTGAGGTGCCGGCCCTTCACCACGCCGGCGGAGACGAGGGTCCAGGGCCCGTGGCAGATCGTTGCCACGGGCTTGTTCTTCGCAAAAAATGAGCGGGCGATCTCCTGCGCTGCCGGTATGTGGCGGACCGTTCCCGGCGCACCATCGGGAGCGCCGCCGGGGATGACCAGGAGGTGGTAGTCGTCGGGATCGATCCCGGTGATCAGGGTGTCGGGCTCCAGGACATAGCCGTGATCACCGGTTATCTTCGTTCTGCCGGGGGCTGCGATAACGACCTGCCATCCATGCTCCTGCAGGCGAAAGAGCGGGAAGAAGACTTCCATATCCTCAAATTTGTCCGCGGTAAGGATGACTGCCCTGAAGGGTGAGGACGTATTCCGGGGTTCCATGTATTTTAAGCTGGCGTGGGGATTAGAGGAATTTTTGCATGCTACCAGCGGTCAGCATCGCCCCGGGGACGCTTCAGGAACCCCGTCCCGCTAAAAAGCATCCCGCACCGGTGAGCCGCCTGCAGGGGACGGGATCGGGGAGACAGCGACGATGCCCGGATGATATCCGGACCGGCAGGGTAACGGCGTTTAAAAAACTGCAGGACCAGACCCGGTTGCCACAGGGGGTCATCGGTAACGCCGAGCAGAAGCAGTTGAAAGATGGAGTGCCACGGGGTTTTTTTGAAACAGGAAAAGAGCCGGCTTTTGAAAAATCCGCTGCCGGAGATCAGGCGGGGATACCACCCGGACTCTCCGCCGGGAAATAGCGGACCCGCCGCCCGTCCCGCACTTCGGACACAACGCCCCCGGCGGTCAGCCGCTGCGTCCAGCGGGTGACGGAGGGCCCGGCAAGACCCAGTTCTGTTGCGATCTCTCCCCGGGTGATGCCGGGCCGGGTCGCGATAAGCGAGAGGATCCGGCTGGTGGTGGGATACCGGCGGTAGAGGATCTGCTGCCGGCCGGCCGGGTCATACCGCCCGTGATTCTCAAAGAGATGCCAGCCGCCGCCCTGTTCAACGCAGGCAATTTTTTTGAGCTGCATCAGGTACCCGAGGTGATAGCGCAGGGTGTGCAGGTTGATGCCGGTCAGGGAGGCAAGCGCCGGGATCTCAATCCCGGGATTGAGGAGGATGGTGGTGTAGATCAGGTGCCTCTTCTCGTGGTCGAGGATATTCTTTCCCGAAAGCCGCCGGTACCCGCGGAAGCGGATCGTACGGACCGGCAGGTTCCAGTCAGACGGGTCCCGCCGGAGTTCCTGCTGGACCTGCGATGCCGCCGGGAGCCCGTGACGGTGCCGGGCTCCCGGTGCGTCCGGCATCCCCCCGCCTTCTCCCCGCATCATGCCGGCCCGGGCGGGTGAGATCGTATCGGCCAGGGTTGTACCATACCGGTACGCATGGCCACCCGTTCCCGGATCCGTGGGTGCGCTGCCGGCGCCAGGGCTGGTGCCATAGGGTGCCAGGGGAAGTGCAACGAGCGCGAGCAGGAGCAGCGCCAGTATAAGGATCCCGGATCTCATTGCTCAGGACATGGTGCAGACGGGTATTTAAGACAAGGGAATGAGGCAGACCCGGGGCAAAAGTATCGTCCTTTTCATTAACAACAAACCTGTAGCTGCGTGTCCGGGAAAGGGTTTATCAGCTCCTGTTGACCGGATATGCAGGCCCGGCGGAGCACCGATCAGGAAGCTTCGAAAAAAGCCGGCAACCAGGAGAGGAATACACCATGATCAGAAAAATCGTCATCTGTGCGATCATCGCACTCATCCTCGTCCCTGCTTCCGTGATGGCAGCAGGATTCGGGGGAAAGAATGCTGGTACCGCACCCGCTCAGGGGCAGTGCCTGCAGGACGGCCAGAACTGCGAAAACCCGTCCGGAACACCGGGAACGGGCATGCAGGCACAATACCGTCACGGAGGACAGCAGAACGGAGAAGCCCGTGGACACGGTTCCCTGAACGGGGCGTGCACGAGTGAACAGAAACAGACTCGGTCCATGCTCCGGCTCCAGAACCAGACCTGTACCGGGTGCCAGGGCATCCCGGCAGTCCAGTCGTAACTCCCGGACTATCCGGACACCTTTTTTTCCGCGAAAATGCGGATCGTTCCCGTTTGCTCAAACGCAATCGCCCACCCTCCGGCACAGGGTATCTCTTGTCCTGTGCACAGTCTGGCGCACCCGGGGAACGGAGATTTTGCAAGAGCGGGATCGATACCGGTCCCTCCAGAGCCGGGAACCGGTGATCAGGGATGTCCGGTGCGTTCAGGTTCACCGGAATTATTGCCGGGAGCCCGGGTTGGAAAATATCAATACAGCCGATACACGAGCATATGGCCGAAAGCAATGCGTGAGTTGCCCCCGCCGGTCTTTGACGATATTTGTGCTCTGTAGAAATCATTGGATATCAACCATGACGCTCTCGGGGGCTCCGCCCCCGCCGCTTGGGCATCCCCCGTATGCAATTATGCCGTATTACCTGTATACAATCCTAGTGAAATTTTCTGTACATATATATCCGGGGCATCGCATGCGCCCCCGCCCCCAACGGGGGCTGGGCTGGCGCAAGGGGGGCGATAAATTTCCAAAAAATAGGTTTTCTACAGAGCAGATATTCGCTACCCAGGCGATGGATAAAAAAGTCAGGGCTTTTTTTCAATACAGGAAGTCTCCTGTCACCGGTTATCCGGGTTCTCCGGGAGTGCCGCAAAACCGTGAATGAGAATGCTTCAGCGTTTCCAGACCTCCCGGTTCTTGGTGGACGGGACATAATAGGCGATCTCACTGGCCCTGAAGAGCAGGATCACGAAATCGGGATTGTCGACCGAGATGAAGTACGGCAGGAACATCGGGTTCCAGTACTTCTTCTTTGTTGCGATATCCTGGTGGATCCTCCCCTGGGCCAGGATCTCCACGTACGGGTCGGTGAACTCCTTTCCCGACCACATCGCAATGGCCACATCCGGGTTCTTCTCCAGCTGCGCTACCTTCCGGGAGCTCTTCATCGTCCCCCCGACAAGCGTCATGTCGGGAAAGCCGAAGAGGAGCATGAACCGCACCGCGGGCCCGTTCCCGTCCAGCGTTGCGACCGCAGCCGTGTGGGGGCCGCCGATCACATCCAGGATCTTCTCCCTCAGTTGCATACTGACCATCAGCCCCGCTGAAATGATAAACGTTCTGACCGCACCATGCCACCGCACGGCACCGGGAATGCCTGGCCGGGTCAGGTGCGGCACCCTGCCCCGGCAACCTGCGCGGCGCTGGCCATTCACCCGCCCGGACAAGGAAAAATCCTGCCGGAACGCCCGGAATATTCCGGGAAAAAAAAGGGCCCGGATTGAGAAATAAAACCGTCCGGAACAGTCCCGGCACAAACCCTGCCCTTGGGAACAGACCGCCAACCCTCGGATGTTCACGACCCTTATCCCATCCCGGATACTACATGCATGCAAACGGCTTGTGCCGGATTTGGAGAAGCATCATGAAAACCATCAGACTATTCACGGGCCTCCTCGTGCTCGGCCTGCTCTGTCTCAGTGGCATTGCAGCAGCGCAGGAAGAGACCCTCCTGACCGATGACATTGAACCGTATGACGGCCCCATTGGCGCCGACAGCCCCCTGTACGGGCTGAAGCTCGCGCTCGAGGACATGGACGAGTCCTTCACGGCCAACGAGACAGAACGGGTCAACAAGCAGATGAACCATGCGCAGCTCCGCCTCGCGGAAGTGCGCCGCTCGCTCGAGCTGAACCAGGGCGAATCAGCCGGGACCGCGCTCAACAACTACTGGCTGAAGATGGACCTCGCCAACACCACCCTTTCCCGGTGGAGTTCCAATGCCACCGGCCTCCTCCATGCACAGGAGCAGATCGTCAGGCACCAGTTCGTGCTCGAAAACCTGCTTGCAGGTAATCCCAACAACACCGGCCTCCAGCGGGCGTACAGCAACAGCCTCCGGCTGGAAGAGCGGTTCGCTGAAAAGACCATGATGAAGATCCAGCGCTCCATAAACAAGAACAACCAGACCATCATGAAAGCGATCCGGCTCGAGACGAAGACCATGGACCGCACCGGCTGGCCGGATGCGGACGGTGGCGAGACCGTTGCGCAGCCTGACGACAAGCTGAAGGGATGGGAGAAGGAGAAGGGCAACAACCCGGTCACAACGGATACCACCACGGCACCTGCCGGAGGCCAGACACAGGGCCAGGGCAACACTGCCGGGACGGAGAACCCGGTAACAACCGTTACAACGGCGGCACCGTCCGGAGACCAGGGCCAGCAGCCGGCTGGCAGCGGGAACGGGAACAGCGCCGACAAGGGAAAAGGCAATTCCAGAAAGTAAGGGATGCTGATCCGGTTTAGACCATTTTTTAATACCCGGACGTGATAGTATTCAAAGAGAGGTGGCCGCATGAGACCGGAGATCCGGAACGCTGTTCTTGTACTCGCAATACTGTTGTTCGTTTTATCATCAGGCGCGGCAGCGCAGGAATATGCCACTACCTACACGATCACCGTCCGGGAAGACGGTTCCGCCCTCTGGCAGATGGAGTACCGTACCCCCCTCACAACGGAGAGCGACATCGCTGCCTTCGAAAACTACACCCGCGATCTCCCGTCCGTGTACCTGCCGCAGGTACGGACCCTCATGGAGTATTCGGCCGCCCAGGCATCGGTTGTCGCTTCCCGCCCCATGGCGATCAGCAACCTGACCGGCAGTGCCGTAGTCCAGACCTCCCCCACGGGCCGGTACGGGGTGGTCATCTACTCGTTTTCCTGGTCGGGGTTCGCGAAACCGGACGGCACCATCGCGATCGGCGACGCGTTTGCCGGAGGGCTGTACCTTGCCAAGGACAACACCCTCATCCTCCGCTACCCGTACGGCTGGAGCGTGACGCGGTCAGAACCGGCGCCTGACCAGCAGCGGGACGGCCTGGTCTGGTACGGCCTGCGGTCGTTCCCCCCCGGGGAGCCACGGGTCACGCTCGAACGAACCCCGTTCCCGATCATACCGGTGATCGTCATCCTCATGTTCGTCTCCTTTGCAGGAGCGGCCGTCATGCTCTACCGGAGACAAAAGAACCGGGAGCTACCGGATGAGGCGGAGGACCCGGCACCGCCGCTCTCCGAAGAGGAGACGGCAGGCATCGAGGAGCGAATCATCCGGCTTCTCGAAGCATCCGGCGGAGAGCAGCACCAGTCGGAGATCGTAAAGGCACTGGGACTGCCCAAGTCCACGGTGAGTACCGCCCTCAACACCCTCCACCGGAACGGGGTTGTGCAGAAGGTAAAAAAAGGGCGGGAGAACCTTATCCGCCTCGTCCGGTAAGGGACCCGGCAGATCCGGATCGGATACATTATTTCCCACCGGCACCCACCACTGATTTATGAAAAAGGAGACCCGGTGGAAACTGTTCGCGGGGGCAGGACTGGTCCTGCTCTCCCTTGCGCTGTACACCACCCACTACCTGCTCTTCCACGACGCCCACCATATCATGGTGTTTGGTCTCCACGAGCTTGCCTTCATCCCCCTCGAAGTCCTCGTGGTCACGCTCATCATCGACCAGATGCTGGAGTCGCGGGAGAAGAAACAGCGGATGGAGAAACTGAACATGGTCATCGGTACGTTCTTCTCGACCACCGGGACCCCCCTGCTCGCGCTGCTGGTCCGTGCGGATCCCTGCCTCGATACCCTGCGCCAGCGGCTCGTTGTCTCCGACAGCTGGAGTACGGGCGATTTTGCCGAGGTAAAAGCGGTGCTCGGGACGTATGACTGCGGCGTTGAGATTGAGCGGATCGATCTCGCTGCTGCCCGGGACTTCCTGGTGCAGAATGAGGAATTTCTGCTCCGGCTCGTCGAGAACCCGATGGTCTTCGAGCACGAGTCCTTCACCGACCTCATCTTCGCGCTCAGCCACCTGACCGAGGAGTTAAAGGCCCGCGACCGCTTATCCGGCCTCCCGAAGGAGGATACGGGACACCTTGCCATCGATTTTAAGCGGGCCTATTCCCGCCTCATCCCCGAATGGCTGCGGTACATGGAATACCTCCAGATCCATTACCCGTACCTGTTCCACCTGGCCATGCGGAAGAACCCGTTCGATGCATCCGCGTCGGTGATCATCGGGCAGGCGGCATAACCGGTAATCCTTTTTTTTCTCTGTAGAAATCATTGTAAAGTGCTTAAATCGCCCCCCTTGCGCCAGCCCTGCACCCGTTGGGGGTGGGGGCGCATGCGATGCCCTGGAATTATCTGTACCATCCATCCTCGTTCAAAATTGACCAGCTCATACAGCGTTATCCCAATTCGGATATGCCACAGCGGCGGGGGCGAAGCCCCAAAGAGCGTCAGTGTTGTACGAAAGGATTTCCTATGAAAATCGAATTCTTTCAGACAGAATAATGGGAGTTGAGACCCCCATACCCCCATTTATGATATATGCCGCCGCCCCCGACCGAGCGCCCCCGCGGCGGATCAACGACTGATATTTCACAAAAAACACACAAACTGCCCCGCCGTGCCCGGAGGGGCCCTGACGCGGGGAGTCGTTCCGGTGTGAACTCCACCGGTTCATGCTCGTTTCTACAGAGCACTTTTTTTCGTTCCAGCTCCTGCCGGCTACCGGATACGGGAGGCCGGGCATCACCGTCCTATGGCATCCCGTTCTTCTGCGCGTATCCCGGCCGGGAACGCCGACGGTACACAACACGTCTGCTCCTCCCAATGGCGGCAGAAGACCCGACAGATTATTTCCTGTCCGGACCAAGGGTACAAGGTATGAATCCCGCCAGACCCGGCAGCCGCACACCGGCACGGAAGGCAGCGGCGGAAGGGTTCTTTCCCGCCCGTCCCTCCCGGGCAGACACCTTCACGGAATCGGTCATCCGGGAGATGACCCGGCTCTCCCTGCAGCACAACGCGATCAACCTTGCCCAGGGGTTCCCGGACTTCCCCTGCCCGGCCGGGCTGAAGGCAGCCGCCTGCGCCGCGGTCAATGATGACTGCAACCAGTACGCCATCACGTGGGGTGCAAAGGATCTCCGCGATGCACTCGCAGAACGGGTGAAGCACTCTAATGGCATGAGGTTTGACCCGGAGACGGAGATCACGGTCACCTGCGGCTCAACCGAGGCGATGATGGCCTCCATGCTTGCCACCATCCAGCCCGGCGACGAGGTGATCGTGCCGGAACCGTTTTACGAGAACTACGGGCCCGACGCACAGATCTCCGGTGCCGTGCCCCGGTACGTCCGCCTGGAGGATGACTTCTCCCTCGACGAGGAGGCGTGGAAGGCCGCGTTCACGAAGAAGAGCCGGGCGATCATCCTCAATACCCCCAACAACCCGACCGGCAAGGTCTTTTCGCGGGCGGAACTCGCGTTCATCGCCGATCTCTGCATCGACCATAACATGGTCGCGATAACCGATGAGATCTACGAGCATATCCTGTATGACGGGAAAAAACACGTCTCCATCGGGTCACTTCCCGGCATGCGGGACCGGACCATCACCATCGGGAGTTTCTCCAAGACCTACAGTGTGACCGGCTGGCGGGTCGGGTACGCGCTGGCGGGCCGGGAGATCACTGCGCGGCTCCGGAAGATCCATGATTTCTTAACGGTCGGGGCACCGGCCCCCCTCCAGCAGGCCTGCGTGGCGGCGCTGCACCTGCCGGAGTCCTACTACCGGGAACTGGCAGCAGATTATGACCGGAAGCGGAAGATCCTGTACAACGGGCTCCGGAAGGCCGGGTTCTCCTGCCGGCTGCCGGAAGGGGCGTACTATATCTTCACCGACATCGCGGAGTTCGGCATGACCGACACCGCGTTCGCACGCCACCTCGTGGAAAACGCCGGGGTGGCAGCAGTACCGGGGAGTTCGTTCTACCACGAGGGCGGTAAGACAAAGCTCCGCTTCACCTTCTCGAAAAAGGACGAGACGCTTGCCGAAGCGTGCAGAAGGCTGGAAACGTTCACGACGGGATAGGCCGGGGTTACGACAGGAGCGGTTGATCGGAAAAACCGCCCCGCCATGAACCGGGGCATGACAAGACCGCCCGTCGCCATGACGTTCTCCGTTCGTAGTCACAACGTCTCTTCTCTGATCTGCCGCCCGCGTACCGTCCAGAGCAATAATGCCGTTACGAAGAAGAGCAGAAAAAAGGTAAACCGGCTGAGGATTGCGATTTGCACGGGAATACCCGCCGGCGAGAGGAGAAAACCCGCCACGAGGAAGAGCACGGTGACGATAAAAACCGTCGGAATTGCATAGTACCTCCCCGACCAGAAGGACAGTATGAGGGGAATGAAATACAGGATCCAGACCGGCTCTCCCAGAGGTCTGACGGTATCGATTGCGTAAACCGCAAGGATGATCAACGCGGCCACAAGCAGGATACCGATGTCCGATGCAAGAAAGCAGGATATCCGTGTTGTCATGGTCAGGTCATTGTGTCGTGAAAGGGGCATGAAAAACTCCGGTCCGGATGAAAGCGTGCTTGTTCTGCGGTATATCAGGCCTATCCTATTATGTATTGTCGTTTGTTAAAGAGCCTGACGATTTTCAAGAGAAAGGGGATTCATGACAGGGGTTCGGCAATAGGAAGAGAACGGTTCAGTTGTTAAACAGGGGATAGTGCCATTCGAACGCCTCATTTTTCCGGGGATACACCGGAGAGGCAACTCATCAGAGACACTCCGGGAGGCTTTTCCACGGGCTCGCCCCCGCCCCCAACGGGGGCAGGGCTGGCGCAAGGGGGGACTACTATCAGAGCGGGAAGCCAGGGGCTGCGTTGATACGTTACCCATGATTATCCCCATCTTTTTTCAACAACGCACTGATGCCGGTGAATAAGATAACAATAAAACCTGGTGAACTGCTGACCATCACCGCCGAAAGTCCGGCGGAGGCCGCCCGTCTTTCCCCGGCAGCGGTCCCGGGAGCATGATACAAACGTATTTACGTGCCCGGCAGCATCATATCCGATCAGGTGAGCAGCGATGAGTTTTGTCGAGGTTGCACAGACGACCGGGATACCGGCGGGGAGCATGAGACATGTCGAAGCCGGCGGGAAGGAGCTCTGCATTGTCAATGCCGGCGGCACGTTCTACGCGATCGCGGACCGGTGCCCCCACATGAGCGCCTCCCTCTGCATGGGGACGCTCGAAGGGACCGTCCTCACCTGCCCGCTCCACTTCGCGCGGTTTGACGTGAAGAGCGGCAGGAAGTGCTCCGGGCCGGTCGAGCCGAAGATCGAAGGGATGGATGTCGTCCCCCCGGCGGTGGCAGACTATATCATGTGGGTGACCGCGATCACGGCGCCGATCAAGACTGCCGACCTGCAGGTATTCCCGGTCCGGGTCGAGGGGACAGCCGTCCTCGTCGACATCTGAACCCCGCCGGAGCCGGCGGTTCGGTGTACGGAGCAGAATCATGAACGGAGATACAGAACAGGCCATCAGGGATCTGACGGCGCGGTTATGGGCACTGCCGGTCGCGGACTACCTGGGTTCGGGTGCATTTTCCCGTTTCTGCCGGGAGCATGAGCTGTGGGATACGTGGCGGGAGTACCGGCAGCTCTCGGAGGACAAGCCGGATTTATACGGGGGTTCGGTGATGAAGGACGCCTTCTCCCGCTTCCTGGCCCATATCTTTCACCGCCGGCAGGAGGAGTTCCTGTCACTCTTTGCCCGTCTCCTGGCGGATTTTTCCCGCGGGATCTCCTGTGACCTGCCGGTGGATGACCTGAAAGCGGGCCTGCTCGCCCTCGGTTATCCGGAGCAGGCGATCGATCACGCCCTGTTCAGCCTCCGGGTGCGGCAGACGGTTGAACCGGATGAACCCTGCTGCCCCCCGAAAAAAAGCTCATCCTGATTAACAAGGGCAGGGGATCCGGTGCGCTGCAGCGGCAGAGTGTGCCGGCACGGGCCTGATGTGGGTCTTGTCCGATGCGCAGATCGGGCATTTCCAGCCGTCGGGAAAAACAGCGGGTTCGGTTCCCGGCCGGATGTTGGTCAGGGAATTCCTGCGGACCGGATCGTACTCAAAGACATTGCAGACATTACACCGGTACAGGGTCATGGCTCACGCTCCCCCGGGTCTGCAGGGTGCGGTCCGGGGGTTCACCCGCTTCCTGACCGGCTTTTTCCGGTTATTCTCACCGGTCCGGGTCATAGGAAATCATCGCGGGAAGATCTGGTAATCCCGTGCCATTTCTGCAAGTTCGCGGAGCCTCTTGTCGACAAGGTAGTTGACCGTCCCTGCCGGGTACGAACCGTCCGGCTGGCGCTCCCCTGCGGGAACACCGGTGAGGAACTCGATACCCTCATCGATGGTCCGCGCCGGGTAGATGGAAAATGTTCCCTCTTCTGCGGCTTTCACCATCTCGTCTTTCAGCATCAGGTTCTCGACATTGCTCGCCGGGATCATGGCGCCCTGGTCGCCGGTGAATCCTTTTGCCTTGCACACCTCGAAGAACCCCTCGAGCTTCTCGTTGACCCCGCCGATTGCCTGGACCTCCCCCTGCTGGTTCACGGAACCCGTTACGGCAATGGACTGCCGGATCGGCAGGCCGGAGAGGGCTGACAGGATCGCGTACAGCTCCGTACTCGATGCGCTGTCGCCGTCAACGCCCCCGTAGCTCTGCTCGAAGACCAGTTTTGCGGCAAGGCTCAGCGGCTTGTCCTGGGCGTACCGGGCAGACAGGTACCCCCCGAGGATGAGGACTCCCTTCGTATGGGTTGGCCCGCTTAAGTCCGCCTGCCGCTCGATATCAACGATCCCCTCCCGTCCTACGCCCACGCTTGCAGTTACCCGGGAGGGCCGGCCAAACGCAAAGTCCCCGAGCTCCATAACGGAAAGCCCGTTTATCTGGCCCACCTTTGCACCCCCGGTATCGATCATGAATACATCCCGGGTGATGAGTTCCTGGATCCGCTGCTGGATTAAGTTGGACCGGTAAATCTTCTCCTCCATGGCTCTTTCGATATGCTTCACGGTCACGAGCGGGGCATTCTCCTGCCCGGCATAGAAATTGGCTTCCCTGACCAGGTCGGCAACGCTGGCAAAGCGGGTGGACAGTTTCTTCTGGTCCTCGGCAAGCCGGGAGCCGTATTCCACCACTTTTGCCACGGCTGATGCGTCAAGGTGGAGGAGGTTGAAACGCGAGGCGAGCGTGCAGAGGAATGCCGCGTAGTTCCGGGTGGTCTCCACATTCCGGTCCATGACCGTGTCGAAGTCCGCCCGCACTTTGAAGAGGTCAGGGTAGTCAGGGTCTTTCTGGCTCAGGATCTGGTTGATGTCGGGGGTGCCGATCAGGATCACCTTCACGCTCAGGGGAATGGGCTGGGGCTTGAGCCCCCGGGTGATGATGAACCCTGCCTGCTCGCCCGGCTCCTCGACCCGGACCTTCTCGGTCCTGAGCGCTGACTTGAGCCCGTCCCAGGCAAAGGGATACCGGAACAGGTCCAGGACCGGGATCACGAGGTACCCGCCGTTCGCCTTATGGACGGAACCCGGGCGGATCATCATGAAATCGGTTGTGACTATCCCGAACTGGACCTCCCGTTCCGCCCTCCCGAGCAGGTTCTGGTAACTCGGGGTTTCTTCGAAGACGACCGGTGCGCCGGTCACCTTCGCATTGTCCACCACCACGTTCACCTCGTACTTCCGGAACGCGATGTCCTTGACCAGCCATTGCCGGAACTGGGGCGGGACCTCCTCCGCGGGTTGCTGCGGGGGCCCGAGGAAGGTGGCAAGGTTGTCGAGGATATCCTTCTGGACGCTGTCAACGTACGTAAGGATATCCGGAACGTTCCCGTACTTTTCTTTCAGGCCTGCAAGGAGGTGGCCGATGGCATAGAGAGCGATATCGTTGTTGAGTTTCGTGACCGCCTCTACTCCCTTCATGTCCAGCTCCCGCATCCGGCGGAAACCGCCCCGCAGGTCCGCATCAAGGGTTTCCCGTTTCTTGATAATCTCGTCCCTCTTCTCCGGGGGGAGGGCGTCAAACTCTTCCTTTGACAGGGGCTTGCCGTCTATGACCGGGATAATGAGCATGCCGGAAGGCCCCATCTGGATGGTGAAACCCTGCTTTTCAGCGCTTGCATTGACCTCGCCGATGATCGCTGCACGCTCTGTGTCAAGGTTCCCGAGCGCCTCCTGCCGTTTCGTCGCCGAGTCCTCGCTCTCGAACGCCCGGGGAAGCGTTCGCCGGGCTTCGGCAAGAAAGGACGCCATATCGGCTTTCAGCTGGCTGCCCAAGCCGGGAGGGAGACGGATCGCCAGCGGCTCGTACGGGTTGGAAAAATTGTTGACATACACCCAGTCATCGGCCTTCGGTTTGGTCTTTGCCAGTTCGGCAAGGAACTTTTTTACTGCGCTCCGCCTCCCGCTCCCGGGCATGCCGGCAACGTAGATATTGAATCCCTTCTCACGGATCTCAAGGCCGAAACGGAGCGCTTTCTGTGCCCGCTCCTGCCCGATGATCTCTTCAGTCGGTTCCAGATCCTCGGTACTGGTACACCCTACCTCGCCGGGGGTGTACACGGCCCGGTACTGTGCTGTTGGTAATGCCTGAATCATACGCTCTCAACCTCTTTTGTGCTGATCCGGCGGACTGCCCCGCCGTTCATGGTGTTCAACTCCATACCTGCCACCGGGATCATGTCCCGATCCTTTCCTGCGGTATCCTCCCGCCCTGTTGTTCAAACACTGCCACGGCGTGCGGAGCCCCTGCCAGGATACGACGGGCAGTATTACAGACGCTGGGGGTTTTTTCCGGGTCAAGCTCACTCAGGAGCCGGGCAAGGATCCCGACAAGCGATCCCTGATCGGCCTCGTGCATACTGTCGAGAGGCCCGAATACCCGGAGCATCGATACGGTGCTGTGCTCGTTGATCGGTGCAAGGGCGAGGAGGGTCTTTTGCAGGAACGCACGCCCGGCCGCGGTCTGGAGGGACTTTTTCCGGTTCAGCGCGAACCTGCCGTACAGGGCACGCTGGTCATTTGCCTGTTCTATACGGAAGGCATCCGAATGCTCGACGCGGTTCACCAGGTCCAGCACTTCCGGGCTGCTGTTTGCAGCTATGACCGAGAGGAAATTTTCCCAGGTAACGGGGTGCTTCTTTGATTCCTGTTCAAAGGAATCCAGCATCTCATGACGGTCTTTTGCCGAACTGTCCAGGTACCGGCTGAAGGCAGCCAGCCGGTCCGTTGTATTCAGCGATCGTTCGAACTGGTCCTGTATCAGCGCATGAATTTCCGGAGTGTCGAGGCGGGAGAGTACGGCGAGGGCATAATTTTTGATCTGCCGCCGTCGTATAGAAAGGCTCTCCTGCCGGAGCGAATCGTACCGGTTATCCGGGAAATTTACCGTGGAATAGATCTCCCGGAGGCCGTTTTCGTACTTCTCTGCAAATGCCCGCAGGACCCTCTCGCGGACATCGAAGAGGGCCTGGTACCGGTGGGCCCATGCCCGGTCCGGCGCCGATTCAAAGACGGTGACGAGCTGCACACCTGCATCCATCATCAGGTCCCGGTCAGTGAGGAGCCGGAACCAGAGGTCAAGGCAGGCCGGGTCCGGCCGGGCAGACGGGTCGGCAAGCATCCGGAGTTTTTCCCGGTCCATAATTGCCATGAACGCGCGGCACCGGTTGACTGTATCGCTGTCGTGCGCTGCCTGCAGGTACAGATCTTCCGGCGGTGCATCATACCGGACGTTCCCGTAGAACGAATACCCGCGGTTCAGGGAGATGAATGCGGGCGGGGCCTGGGTAGGGATCTCAAGGGTCTCTTCCGTTTTCTCAACCCGGTGCAGGACTTCTGCGAGATCCGTTCCCGCCTTGTCCACGAGCGCTGCCCGGAACGGGAAGCACCAGTGTTTCTCCCCTTCCTGGCGGAGGTGCAGGGTCATCACCTTCCGGGAACGGTCCCATGCTGTCTTCACGGAGAGCGTGGGAAAACCGGTCTGCTTCAGCCACCCCTCTGCCATGGCACTGAACTGCTGGCCGGACACCTCTTCCATAGCCTGCACCCACTGGGCACGGGTTGCATTCCCATGGCTGTACCGGCGGTGGTACAGGTCGAGACCGCGGGCAAACGTTCCCTTTCCCATGAGGGTCTCAACCATCCGCACGAATTCCGGGGCTTTCTGATACGTGATGTCCGTGATCAGCTCATTGGGATCATTGAACCCGTCGGGCTCGATGGGCATTGATGCAGCCCCGGCATCGAGTTCAAGGGTCCCGTTCGGCGCGATCAGGGCAAGCACGTCCTGGAGCCGGGAATAGTGTTCCCCGAAATGGAAGGCGTGATACTGGTTCTCGATGTGGACGGTGACAGCCTCGTTGAGCCAGATCTCGAATGGCGACCAGCCGGTCACTTCCGATCCATTGAGGTTGTGGTAGAACTCGTGCGCTTTCACCCGGGCAAGGTACTCGTACGCCGGATCGGTCATGCCGGGAAACGGCATGATCCGGTTTGCGGAGATGGTGGTATTGCCCACGTTTTCCATGCCCCCGAAGTCCGAGTTCTGCATGGCGATCTCCCGGTACGTGGAACCGGTATATGCATAGCCGGGCCGGATCCGGCGGACAAGCGTCGCCAGCTCATCCCGTATGGCCGGCAGCTGAGGGGACTCCGGACGCTGTTTCCTGAATCGTTCCCTGTCTTTCAGCCGCAGGTACAGCCGCTCCCTGACTGACTCACTTTCATATTTCCCCGGGCCGGTGAAGAGGTGAATCCAGAGGACTGCATCGTGGAGGATATCCAGGGCAGCGCCTGCGGAGGCCGGGTCAGCGCCTGGAGGTACCAGCAGTTCGAGCATGAAACGGTGCTCGTCCGGATATTCGCACTCACGGCTGAACGCAGCATACGTGCCGCAGCCGAGAAAGAAGAGGTACGGGGCCATTGGGGTGACTGTATTCCCGTAGGTGATCCGCACCCTGCCGGCACCGGCGGGTTCGCGGGGTGAGACCACATCGCCATTGGTGATCAGGTGGGTGTAGCGTTCATCGGCGATGATCGTGGTTGTGTACGTGCATTTGGCCGTCATATCATCGATACACGGGACCAGGCGCTGGAACCCCCACTGCTGGCACTGGGTTATGAGCTGAGGGGGTGCACCCGGCTGGGTCTCGTCATAATAGAGGCCCTCAAGAATATTTTTTGTAGGCCGGCAGATGGTCTCGGTGTGAACGGTGAGCGGAGCGCGCGGGGGTATCGGGTCGAAAAACCGGATTGCAAGCAGGCTTTTTGCCGGGTCATACCGGTATGAGCTGCGGAAGGGATGACTGGTTACGGCAAGGATCTCAAGTTCTTTCGCATTCAGATCCAGTCTTGAGAGCGGAAGGTCACGGGACTCCAGGTGCAGGTCGGATGTGACCCGGGTGTGATCGTCAAAGACATCGAAGACCAGGTCCATATGAACAACGCGGACCGGGATCTCCCCAAAATCCTCCCGGTAGTACCTGAACAGGCGGTCGGTCATAGTATCCCGTAGTTCTTCGCGTATGCTCTTTTGAGGGGGGATTTATGCATTTGTGCTTCTTTCAAAAAATAGAACATGGCATGCACACGTGTCCAGCCCGTTTCAAAGAATCCGACCCGTTCTGACAGGAAAACCTGCCGATTATCCAGACAATGCAATGCCCGGGAAAAAATGTTTCAAAAACTGATCTGCAGCGATAACCTTTAATAGACATCCGGGACAGTGGATTTCCGGATATCCTTTTGTTTCCGCAGGAAGGGAACCAGGACTATTAAAATCGTTGTGTATGATCCGAACGATCCGGGGGAAAACTCGGGAATGGGACAGGGAAAAAAGGCCCTTGAAACCATCGTAGGGGCAAATAATCCATGACCCCGGTACGTATGAAATCGTCAAACGTATCGCACAGGGTGGATCTCACCTGCCTGCTGTACGGCATCTCAAACGAACCAATGTATAACGGCACTGCCGGAATCATGGATGAACCGGATAAAGGAAAATGCCAGATATGACTGAACTGAACCGCTCGCTCGGTTTCTGGGGGGCTGCCGGCATAGGTATCGGCGCGATCATCGGCACCGGTATATTTGTTCTCATAGGCGTTGCATCGGGCATTGCCGGACCAGCGGTGATCCTCTCTTTCATCATTGCCGGGTTTGTTGCCCTGCTCACCGGACTCTCCACCGCAGAACTGTCCTCGTTCATCCATGAGACCGGGGGGAGTTATATCTATACGACAAAGGCATTCGGGCCATTTCCGGGTTTTGTGGTCGGCTGGATGAAATCGTTCGACTATATCGTCGGGGCCAGTGCAGTCAGTGTAGGATTTGCCGCATATTTTGCCTATTTTGCCGGAATTCCCGCTACTCCGGTAACGATTGTGCTGGTCGGGACGACCTGGCCCCTTGTTCTCATGCTCCTGAACTTAAAAGGCATCCAGGAGGCATCCTGGACGAACAATCTCCTGGTAACCCTGAAGATCCTGGCCCTCCTGGTGTTTATCCTCGTCGGCGCCTCCGCACTGCTTGCCAGCGCGAATTTCTCGAATTATCACCCGTTCTTTCCCCGGGGATTTTCGGGGGTTATGTCAGGTGCGTCCATTATCTTTTTTGCATTCATCGGGTTCAATACGATTGCGATGATGGCCGAGGAGATAAAAGATCCGGAAAAGACCGTGCCGAAGGCCATCCTGTTCGCCTTTGCCGTCTGCACGATGATCTATATCGGGGTTTCCATCGTTGCTGTTGGCATCGTAAACTGGCAGCTTCTCGGAACCTCCAGTGCACCACTTGAGTTTGCATTAACAACGGTTACGGACAATATATTCATCCTCGAGTTCGTGGCTGTGTCTGCCCTTTTTGCTACAACATCCGTGATCATGGCATCGATCCTGGGAGGATCCCGGGCACTGTTTGCCATGGCGCGGCAGGGGGTCCTTCCGGACACCCTGGCCACTGTTTCACGCCAGGGAGTCCCGGCGCACACGATCCTTTTGTGCGGGCTTGTCATAAGCGGGATTGTGCTCGCCACGCGGGGCAACCTGGACTGGCTCGCTTCCATCTTCAATTTCGGGACGCTGCTCACTTTCTTCTTCATCAACCTCAGCCTGATCCGGCTCCGGAAAACGATGCCGGATGCAGAACGGGGTTTCCGGGTCCCCCTGTATCCGTACGTTCCCGTCTTTGCCCTGATCAGCTGCATTGTCCTCGCATTTTACCTCAATCCCAATGCCGTGATGACGGCCTTGATTTTCCTGTCAGCCGGTGTCCTGTACTATTATTATCACCGGGGAAAGAAGCCCGCAGGACACACAGATGGATCCGGCACCGGATCCGGTAAGAATCCCCCGCCCGGGTAATCGGCGGCAGCTGCACGGCATATATCCGCCCGTACGTACTGTTCCGGCAGTTTTCAATCCCGACGAAGCCGGTACAGGAGGGAAAACTGTCCCAAAAGAAGGTGCCCCGAGAGGTCGTCACCTCGGATGCATCATGGCCCTGATTCTGCGGCGTGTTTTTGCATTCCACAGGACTTCATGCCATTACGTCCTGCTTATTACCCGCTGATCAGGAGAGTAGTTCGGCACATACGATCGGCCCCATGACAGGGTATCTTGGACGACAACAGGTCTTCCTGCCGTTTTGGCCTGCCGTCTTACCGGATCATGGCGTTCTGCCGGATTGCTCCCGTCCGGCCCGACGGAAACGATATCTTTGTCGTTCACGGGTCTGTGGCCGTGCGGTCCCGGGAACTTATCGCATCCTTCGCTGCATTCTCAGCATTGGCCTCCCTGAGGCATACCCCCTGAAGCTTCAATTTTATAAATACCTGCGGACAGTTTTCAGTTTCTGTAAATTGGATTGTGGTTCAAAATCTGTCAGCAGCAGCGAGTTTCTTATGCACTGCAGGGAGGAAATGTACTGCTCCCGGGTGGGGCATGAATTTCTGAAATATTTCCCCGTTCCTTTGCGTTATCCAGCGTGTTCTGGTTGAAAAATCCACAGCCGGTTTCCGGGCAGGAAATGTAAAAAAAATTGGGGTATAATCATTATGAAACTACAAACCAGCATTCAGGTTCAGACGTAAAAACCTGGTAAAAAATTGGACGAAATCATCTGAAAAAAAGTGCGAACATTGCGGATGGATTTGATCCATGGTCCAGACAAGTTGAATCGTCCTGTCGCAATC
Source organism: Methanoregula sp. UBA154 (assembly GCA_002502245.1). Classification (GTDB taxonomy): domain Archaea; phylum Halobacteriota; class Methanomicrobia; order Methanomicrobiales; family Methanospirillaceae; genus Methanoregula. The sequence goes on along the minus strand of DAPW01000004.1, from coordinate 10,932 downwards.
CCGGGAGTCGCCACAACTGCGGGGGGGATCCCGTGGCGAAGCCCCCCGGTCTCTGATTGAATTGCTGTTCCTGATGTATTCCAGGAAAAATGGGGCGTCAGAATGGTACATACCAAAAAAATTTTGCTCTGTAGAAACGGGCATGAAGGACGAGTTCACACCGGAACAATGAAAATCGATGAATTCGTTGGAATCGACATGAGGGCTCCCCGCCTCAGGGCCCCTCCGGAGCACGGCGGGGCAGTTTGTGTGTTTTTTGTGAAATATCAGGTATTGATCCGCCGCGGGGGCGTCTCTTTTTGGTGCGGCGGCAACTATCATAATTCGGGGGTATGGGGATCTCAACCACCAGTATTCTGCCTGAAAAATTCGATTTTCATAAGAAATCACTTCGATACCTGACGCTCCCGGGGCTTCGCCCCGCCGCTGGGGCGCCCCGGTTGCGATAGTGCTGTATTACCGGTTTTTACAAAAAACAGGACGTTTCAATAAACGTCAGAGCGGGGCATCGCAAGCACCCCCATCCCGACGGGGGCAGGGCAGGCGAAAGGGGGTGATCTCATCTTTTCAAAGAGGTGTTCTACCGGGCATGATCTCCCGTACAAGTACTACGTCATTATTCCCTGAGGGGAATGCCACAGCGGCGGGGGCGAAGCCCAAAAAGAGCGTCAGAATTGAAGGTTTTCTACCGGGAAAAAAATTTTAATTCCTTTTCAGATGAGCGGTTCCGGCTGCTGCTCAGAGAGCGCCGGCAGCCGGGTGGTCTTTAACAGCACCTGTTCGCTGCCCTGTCGGATCTTCTCGATGATCAGGTCTTTTCCCTTTTTCGTGACCGCAAAGATCGGTACTGCAACGCCTGCCTGCAGCAGGGCTTTTTTGCCGGCAACCTCCCGGATGGGTCCGGAAGCGCAGGACGTGACAAGGTCCGCGGAGGAGGCAAGTACCTCTGCCTCATTGCGGCTGAGCCCGGTAACATGGACCCCGAATATCATTGCGTCAGGGTAAAGGGCCCGGATTTTTTGTGCTTCCTCCGGGATTGCTACGGTGACCGCGACGTTTTTGTACCCCATCGCGGATGCCTTCGCAACCCCGCCGGTCTGGTCCAGTCCGGCGTGTACCTTGTCGATGACAATTCCGCCGTTCTCTTCAATCCGGCGGATAACGTCAGCATAGGGAACCGTCCTGACCAGCCCGGACATCCTGCCACCGATTCCCTGCACGAGCGCGGGCTTTGTAACGATGACGGTCCCTGCACCATCACAGGCAAGGACTACGGCATCCAGCAGGCCGGCCGATAAGCCGAAACTGAGGAGTTCGGACGCCCCGAAGCCGACAAACGGCTTCGTATCGGAGACCTCGCGCCGCGGGGTGCACATCCCCCATGCCTTTATCCGGTATTCGATATTTGCTCTCACTGACTCTTTGTCGGGGACAGAAAGCGGATAGGCAAATTTTTTCGTGAGAGGGCATGACCTGATTCGTGCCTCCCCGACCTCAATTACTTCTCCGTCCCGGATAACAACGCGGCACCTGCCGATCGCTTCAATGATATGTTCATCAATACTGTCTTTCATACAACTCCAGTCCCGGTAATTTTCCGTTGTGAGATAATGAGGCATCGCATAGTCCCAATACAGATTACCTCTCCCGGCTTCTGGCAGGCCGACCCGCTCGCGGGTATTGTTATCGTCCTGTTTCTGTTCCGTGAAGGATACGAGGGGGAGACGGAAGCAGGGGAAGCGACCCCGGGAAAATTTTTCATTTTCTTAACTTCAGGGTATAGTTCCTTTGCCGGGCAATTTTATCCAGTATTGAATGAAGGACTCGTGATTTCTCTTTGATTTCAAACCCATCAGTTTTTTTTCCGGCTTCAGTAAATGCTGCTTCCAGTTCCCCGGTTTCCATCACGGTAGCGGCAATGCAATAATAGCTTTTTGAACGTCCTTCATTAAATTCCCGCAACATCTCTTTGAGGAGGTGTTCTCTCTTTTTTTGCACCTTTTCAAAGGCGTCTACGCCGTTCTTCCGGACAAATGCAATATCATCCTCAAGTTTCTGGTAACACTTGAATGAATCAGCATTTTTTGCGATTTCCCGGTGCCTCGCCCATTTTTCACAGGTTTCGCTTTCCTGGCAGTCCCAGCAGAATTCGATTCCTTTGTTCTTCAGGGCACACGTGATAAAAGGGCAACCGGCACAGGTTCGGGATTCTGTTTTACATCCACCGCACCTGCTTACACCTTTAGTATGGTAATGGGGGCAGAGCCTGCAGGAAAGCGCGCAAATGCCGATTTCGGGGTATATGATCTTCATTGGTATCCCTGTATCTTACTATCACCCGGTGTTTCTATAAGAATGAATCATGCCGGGGGAATGTCAGAGTAATTTCCAGAAAATCAGATCTGCAATTTCAGCGGGGGGATGAACCCCGTAAGGGTGAGAGCCCCCACCTCCCCCCATACTGGTGGGGAGGCAGCCCATGCCGGACGCAAAAGAGCTGGAACCACGGGATATTATTTTTCAGGCGAGGTTCTACTCCCCGCACGCCCGGTCAACGTACCCGTTCCGTGGCCGTGCTCACCGACCACCCAGCGCCCGCCGTCCTTTGTCAGCTCCTTCTTCCAGATAGGGACGCTCTTCTTGATCTCCTCGATGATATAGCGTGAGCCGGCATAGGCCTCCGGGCGGTGGCCGGCGCTGACAACGATGATGAGGATGTTCTCGCCAACCCTAAGCCGCCCGATCCGGTGGACGATGTCAACATGCTGCAGCCTGAACTGTGACGCGGCCTCCTGTGCGATCTTCTCCATCTCGGCAACCGCAACATCCGCGTATGCTTCCAGCTCCATCTCGGTGATCCCGTCATCCCGCACGACCCCGTCGAAAACGACCACTGCACCCGTCCCGGGCTCCTTTGCCGCGGCAATCAGCGCCCCGATATCCACGTCGTTCGTCTGGATACGTATCATGCTCCTCTCCCTCATCCCCCGGCAACCGGCGGGAAGACCGCGATCTCGTCGCCGTCCGTTATCCGGACCGCAGCAGCATCCCCGTGCTCTACCCGTTTCCCGTTCCGCATGACGATGACGAACTCGTGGAAATTGCCATGCTCGTCAAAGATCGCATCGTAGCCTTCCTTCCTCTTCCGGGCAAGGTCACGAACGAGAGAGAGGAGGGTCGCCCCCTCCTCCGGTTCCGCGGGAATATCCGTCCCGAGCAGTTCCCGGAAGCGGGCAAAAAATCGTACTTTCACGGTCATTTCTTCCTGCCTCCCGTCTCATGCGTTAAACCGCCGCAGGCCGGGCAGCAGGAAATCCGCTCGGCACAGATCTCCTCGGCACGCCCGGCCATCCCGTCCCAGACGAAGATCCGGTTTGTCAGCAGGTCTCCCGATCCAAGGAGGAACTTGATCACCTCGGTTGCCTGCACCGTCCCGATGACCCCGGCGGTCACCCCGATAACCGGGAAGACCTCCTCCGGCGGTGCTTTCGGGAAGATACATTTCAGGCACGGGGTTTTTCCCGGGAGAACGGTCGTAGCCTGCCCGTAGAACCCGCGGATGGCGCCATGGAAGAGCGGGATCTTCTTTCTGACGGCACAGTCATTGAGCAGGTAGCGGGCGGGATAGTTGTCCATGGCATCCACGATCCCGTCGGCATTGCCGATTAGCCGGGCTGCACTGGCTTCGTCGATCCGGGTATCGATGGCATGTACCCGGATATCCGGGTTGATCGCGCACAGCTTCTCCCCGGCAGACACGGCCTTTTTCCTCCCGATGTCCCGGTCGGCATGGAGGATCTGGCGGTTCAGGTTGGTCTGGTCAACGGTGTCCATATCAACAATGGTTATCGTCCCGATCCCCGCAACCGCAAGGTACAGGGAAACGGGCGAGCCAAGCCCGCCGGCGCCGGCAATAAAGATATGCGCCTTCTTCAGCCGTTCCTGCCCCTCATCCCCGAAGAGCATGATCTGCCGCTTGTACCGTTCGCGTTCACGTTCCGAGAGCATGGTTTTACCTGGTTACTGATGAAAGGAATCTGGTCCGGCCTGGGCCGATATCCTGAATCCACCGGGAACTCATGTACCGTATCTTTGCCCGGAGATGTATTAATTGCATCATATTCCCGCAGGAATTCCCGTAATTTCCCGTGTCCGAAGGAACGCTACTGCTGACAGGTCCCCTCGTCGTGCTCGTGGGAGTGGGGGTTCTTCTCCACCCACGGCTCAAGGCCCTGCTTCTTCCGGTAGTCATTGATCGCCTTGTGGATGCCTTCCTCGGCAAGCACCGAGCAGTGCATCTTGATCGGCGGGAGGCCTTCGAGCGCCTCGGCAACGGCCTTGTTCGAGACCTCCCAGGCCTCCTCAAGCGTCTTGCCCTTGACAAGCTCGGTTGCCATGCTGCTGGATGCGATCGCAGCCCCGCAGCCGAAGGTCTTGAACTTCGCGTCGGTGATGACGTTTTTCTCGATCTTCAGGTAAATATTCATGATGTCCCCGCAGACCGGGTTCCCGACCTCGCCAATACCGTCCGCGTTCTCTATCTCGCCGACGTTCCGCGGGTTCCTGAAATGCTCCATGACCTTTTCACTGTACATTGCAGCCTCCTTCTTTCCCCCCCTTGTAGAGCGGCGACATCTCCCGCAGGCGGGATACCACCTTCGGGAGCACCTCCAGCACGAAGTCCACGTCCGCGTCCGTGTTCACGCTGCCGAGCGTCAGCCGGAGCGAGCCGTGGGAGATCTCGACCGGGAGACCGGTGGCGAGCAGGACATGGGATGGTTCGAGCGACCCCGAGGTGCAGGCACTGCCGGTCGAAGCGCAGATTCCCTCGTCATCGAGCCACAGGAGGATCGATTCACCTTCGACAAATTCGAAGCTGACGTTGATATTGCCGGGCAGCCGTTTCTCCGGGTGCCCGTTGAGGCGGGCGTGGGGGATCGTTTTCAGGATCCCGGTCAGCAGCCGGTCCCGCAGGGCCCGGATCCTCCGGTTGTGGCCCTCGATGTCCGCGGTCGCGAGGGCGATGGCTTTCCCGAGGCCGACAATCCCGGCAATATTCTCCGTCCCCGCCCGGTGCCGTCGTTCCTGCCCCCCGCCATGGATCAGGTTGTCGATCTTCATGCCTTTGCGGACGTAGAGGGCGCCAACCCCCTTGGGACCATAGAACTTGTGGGCGGAGAGGGAGAGCAGGTCGATGTTCTGGGCCTTTACATCGATCGGGATATTCCCGATCGCCTGCACGGCATCGGTATGGAACGGAACCTTATGCATCCGGGCAATCGCGCCCAGCTCGGCGATCGGCTCAATGGTACCGATCTCGTTGTTGGCGTACATGACCGAGATAAGGATTGTCTTGTCCGTGATCGCTTTTTCCAGATCAGCGGGGCTGACGAGGCCGTACTGGTCGACCGGGAGGTAGGTTACCGTGAAGCCCTCCTTCTCCAGGTACTCGCAGGTGTGGAGGACGGCGTGATGCTCGATTGCCGAGGTGATGATATGGTTCCCCTTCTTCCGGTTTGCAAAGGCAACACCCTTGATCGCCCAGTTGTCTGACTCGCTCCCCCCCGAAGTGAAGTAGATCTCGTCGGGATCGGCACCGAGCGCTTTGGCCACCTCTGCCCGGGCTGAATCAATCGCTCTCCTTGACTCGCGGGCAATGCGGTAGATGGAGGACGGGTTCCCGAAGTTCTCTGCATGATACGGCGCCATCGCTTCCACTACTTCCTTCCGGACGTACGTGGTCGCCGAATGGTCCATGTAGACGGTGCGTTGTGCTCCCATGCTCGTGCCTGTATACCTGAATATGTGCGCGTATCGTCTGATTATTCTTTCCCACGGATCGCCGCAATCACCCGGCAGTGCCAGGTACCCATCTGCCCTTTTCAGGCAGCATCCTGCTGCGTCCGGATTCGGACAACCGTGAGGGCCCCGGCCTCATAACAATCGTGAATGCAATGTATTATGTCAAAATTGTGATAAGGTAAAGGATGTGATGTGATGGAAGCCCCCTGCCAGAAGATTGTCTGGGAAGTTTTGCCGGCCATCCGGGCTGCCATAGCAGTGGAACTGGTCCGGCATGGCGTTTCCCAGGTCGAAACAGCGCGGATGCTGGAGATCGCGCCATCGGCAGTGTCGCAGTACCTCTCGGGCAAACGCGGGTACCGGATCGAGTTTGAGGATGATGTGAAAAAGTCCATTGAACTGCTGGCCCGGGACCTGCAGCACAAAGGAGAGGTCAACCTCATACAGCGCATCTGCGATATCTGCCGGCAGCTCCGCGACGATGAGGAACGGTGTACGGGGGCGGCCGGGAAGCTCTGCGGATCGTAACCGTGCCGGAAACAGACCAAAAAGACTTTTTTGGGAGCATCATGACAGCCCGGAGAAAATACGAAGACCTCAAAGAGATCATCGCCGGTCACGGCCCGATGCTGGTCGCTTTCTCGGGGGGGGTTGACAGCACGCTCCTCGCGGTTGCCGCCCGCGAGGTACTGGGGGAACAGACCCGCTGCGTCCTCCTCGACAGCCCGGCCGTGCCCCGGGCTGAGGTTCTGCAGGCGCAGGAACTCGCAGGCGACCTCGGGCTTGCGCTGGAAGTCATCGGGGTCCCCCTCCTCTCGGACAGGCGGTTTATAAAAAACCCGGCCGACCGCTGCTATCACTGTAAGGAGATCATGGCAGGCTACCTCAAAAAACGGGCAGCAGAACTCGGCCTTGCCTGTATTGCCGATGGCATGAATGTCTCGGACACGGGCGAGCACCGGCCGGGCCTCCGGGCATCATCGGAAGCGGGGATCCTCCACCCGTTCATCAGCGCCGGTATCACCAAGCAGGAGATCCGGGATATTGCCCGCGACCTGAACCTCCCGGTCTGGCAGAAACCCTCTGCTGCCTGCCTTGCGTCCCGTATCCCGTACGGGGAGCGCATCACACCGGAAAAACTCCGGATGATCGAAGGGGCCGAGGCATTTCTGGGCGGCCTTGGGATCGGCCAGCGCCGGGTGCGGCTGCACGGGAACCTTGCCCGCATCGAAGTACATAAAGAGGAGCGGGAAAAAATACTGGAGCAGCAGTCAGTGGTGGTCCGGCACCTCAGATCCCTCGGCTTTACCTATGTCACGCTCGACCTCGAAGGGTACCGCAGCGGCAGCATGGACGAGGTGCTCTTTGTGACCGCCCGTGAAAGGACATAACATGTATAAAAAACTCACCTGTATCCGGGTCGACGGCGAGAAGTGCGAGAAGTGCGAGCACGAGGTGATCGAGGAGGTCCCGATGGCGCTCTTTGTCAACGGGCGGCACGCGATGACCGCGATGATGAGCCCGGTGCAGCTCGAGGATTTTGTCACCGGCTACCTCTTCACCGAGCAGATCATAAAAAACGTTGACGAGATCGAGTCCATCCGGATCGAGAAGAACCGTCTGAGCGTTATCACCAGAAACCTCTTCCGGGTGCTCGGCCCGAAAAAGACCATCCTCTCCGGCTGCGGCGGGAGCATATCCTTTATCGATACCGGGAAACTCCCGAAGATCAGCTCGGATTATACGATCAGCACCGCCGATATCCGGAACGCGGCCAGAACGGTCCTCGACTCCGAACTCCACGCAAGGACCGGCGGGATCCATATCGTTGCCCTGCTGGACCGCGAAAAGGTCCTCGTGGTCTCCGAGGATATCGGGCGGCACAACGCCCTCGACCGCGTCATCGGGTACGGGCTCCGGAACAATATCGATCTCTCCCGGACATGGGTGATCGTTTCCGGGCGGATCTCGTCAGAGATGGTGCGCAAGTGCCTCATCGCGGGCATCCCCATCATCGTTTCGCGGGGCGCCACCACAACGCTCGCCGTGGAGACAGCAGAGAAGACCGGCCTCACCGTGGCCGCCTTTGCCCGCGGCGGGAAGATGGTCGTCTACACCCACACCCGGCGGGTGGAAGGCGCAGGCCCGGCTGCGGCCCCGTCAGCGCCCCAGTGAATGCAGGAGCTGGCAGAGCTGGCAGGTCTCCCCGCTGCACGGGTCTCCGCACTCCCGGCAGCGGCCGACCGCCTCCCCGCCAGCCTTCCCCGAAAAAGCAGTTTCAATGATCTTCTTGTTCTCAAGGAGCCGGAGCATGGTGCCGGGGTGCCGGTATTCAATGCCGGAGAGCATTGAGCGCACCTCCCGCCGCAGGGCATGGATCGCATAGGGGCATTCCGGCAGATCCTCCCAGATCCCCTGCACCATGAGGTAGGTAGCGATCTCCTTCTCCTGTACATACGTCAGCGGTTTGATCCGCGGGATGAACCGGCCGGAAGATTCCCGGCCGGAATCCCGCACGAGCCGCAGGAGGTCCCCCCGGAGCACGTTCATGAGCACCGACTGGGCCTCGTCATCGAGATTGTGGCCGGTTGCCAGTTTTGTTGCCCCGGCCCGCTTTGCCCCCGCGACAAGCGCCTTCTTCCTCAGGATCCCGCAGATAGTGCAGGCCTGCGCTTTGCGGCCCTTCAGGAAGGTATCGAGCGAATCGCCGAAGAGTTCCCCAAAGGAGACGGTGATATGCTCAACCCCGAGCTTCCGGACAAGGTCTGCCGCGGAACGTACGGTCTCTTCCCGGTACCCGGTGATACCTTCATCGACCGTGACCGCGACAAGCCGGATATCATCCCGGGAACCGAAGAGGCGGTGAAGCATGACGAGGAGTGCGGTGCTGTCCTTGCCGCCGCTCAGGGCAACCGCAACACAATCGCCCGGTACGACCTGCTGCTGCGATGCGATCGTGCCGGCAACCCGCTGTTCGAGATCTGCCACGAGATCGGTGCCGCAGAGGTACCGCCCGGCATGCCGCTGGTGGATCACGGCCGGTTCCCCGCAGACAGAGCAGGCCGGAGGGTCCTGCTGAACAGGCACGGGATTCATCCGTTCAGCCCCCGTGGGAGATCCGGATGATCCGGAGCTCGTCATCCCCGCTGACAAGGGTGTCTTCCGGGATCAGCTTTCCGTCCCGTGAGACCATCACCTCGAGGGGATTGATACCCTCTCGTTGCAGGATCGTTTCAACCGTGGCCGGGACGGGATCGGCAACCCGGATAGTCCGGTCCGGCAGGATCAGTTTCATGTGCTCGCGTACTACTTCGCGGGGCGGTTGCTTAAACATCCCGCTGGGGGGAAGGGGCGGGATGTCGCGGGTTGTATTCTGCAGGCACCGGTGTTCGGATCGCCGCTACCTTAATGCTGATAGACTCACATCTCACCCTGAGGTTGCAGCAGCCCCGGTACGAACCGGAACAAGTGCGCTCCGGCAACCCTTACAGGAACCCGGTACACGGTCCGAGGGAAGAGATCCATCGGATACCGGGAAATGTGCTGAGGTACGGTGATCGTATGAAATGCTATGTATGTGCAAAAGAAGGAAAGGACAGCGATGCCGTGGCGGTGTGTATCGCCTGCGGTATGGGGACGTGCATGAAACATACCATCCGGAAAGAGGTGGACGTCTGGGAGGGGGATTATCCCCTGCCCTCCAGGAAACTCCCCCGGAAGATGCCGCGGATGCTCTGCCCGGACTGCAATGCAGCATACGGGGAGGGTAAATAATGGCATCGCTCTCCACCCGGTGCATTGCAGAAGGTGTCGGGACCGCCCTGCTGGTCTACTTCGGGGCCGGAGCAGCGGCGATGACCCTGATGCTCGCGGCCGGCACAGAGCCGGCCACTCCCTTCAATGTCGGGATCGGCCAGCTCGGCGGGCTTGCAGACTGGTTCGCGATCGGGATGTCCTTTGCCATTATCCTTGCTGTCGTCATTTATACGCTCGGCCGGGTATCCGGCGCCCACCTGAACCCGGCAGTGACCATCGCCCTCCTGGTGACAAAACGGTTCCAGGCGGGTGAGACTGTCGCGTACATCATTGCCCAGTTTATCGGGGCATCGATCGGCAGCCTGCTCTTTTTCCTGACCGTTGGCATGGATGCGGTGACAATCGGGGGGCTGGGAGCCACGACGCCGTTTCCCGGGATCGGGTACGGCCAGGCAATCCTTGCCGAAGCGATAGGTACCTTTGTCCTCATGCTCGCGATCATGGGAGTAGCGGTCGATAAGCGTGCCCCGCCGGGTTTTGCCGGACTGGTTATCGGGCTGACGCTGGGAGGGATGATCACGGTAACCGGCAATATCGCGGGAGCCTCGCTCAATCCTGCCCGTACCTTCGGGCCGTTCCTGATGGACATGCTCCTGGGAGGTTCGAATCTCTGGGCTTTCTTCCCGATTTACATCGTCGGGCCGGTCATCGGTGCAGTCCTTGCCGCAGTCTTCTATGATCAGGTCACTGCTGAGTGACGGTGCAGTTCCCGTCCGGCAATCCCTTTTTTTCTGGTACACAAACGGAGACCGTCAGTGTATCCTGTCATGAATACCAGCGGGATGTTCCCCCGGCAGCAATTTCCCGGCAATGATCTGACGGTTTGCTGAAGTGGATCCGGTGGAAGGTCAGCGGGTTCACATATACCGGACCGGGGACAGCGTCGTATGTCTTTGTCTTCATGCTCCGGAGAAAGCCATTCAGGAAACCCTGACGCTCTTTTGGTGCCCTGCCCCCGTCGGGATGGGGGTGCTTGCGATGCCCAGCTCTGACGTTTATTGAAACGTCCCCTTTTTTTATAAAAACCGGTAATACAGCACTATCGCAACCGGGGCGCCCCAGCGGCGGGGCGAAGCCCCGGGAGCGTCAGGTATCGAAGTGATTTCCTATGAAAATCGAATTCTTTCGGACAGAATAATGGGGCTTTGAGACCCCATACCCCCGATTATGATATATGCCGCCACCGACGGGGCGCCCCCGCGGCGGACCAACGACTGAAATTTCTAAAAAAAATGCTCTGTAGAAACGCACATGAACGGGAGTTCACACCCTAAGCATGAAAATTGCGTAAAATGAAATCATTTTTGTGGGCAG
>DAPW01000014.1 GCA_002502245.1 Methanoregula sp. UBA154 | reverse complement strand
AAGGATTTCCCATGAAAATCGTTTAATTCCGGAATCGATGATGGGGGTTGATACCCCCATACCCCCGATAATGATATGTGCCGCCGCCCCCGACGGGGCGCCCCCGCAGCGGATCAATACTGATATTTAAAAAAAAACACCGAACTGCCCCGCCGTGCCTCGGAGAGGCCCTGAGGCGGGGAACCCTCATTATATACGATTTTCATGGTTCGGGTGCGAACGCCCGTTCATGTGCGTTTCTACAGAGCAGATTTTTTTTAAGGATCCTCTTTTTACACGCACCTCTATCTGAATTTGGTGGATTTCGTGTACGTTTTAAAAAAAATACGCCGTCTTCCGGTCTTTCCAGTAGACATCCCCACACGTTTTTCCATGACAGGACTTCATGGGGAAGCCAGGACCCTGGTTCTCTCAAAAAGGTACTATCACCATCCTCTCTACCTGGAAAAGGCTTTACGGCTACTATAAAAAAATCTGCTCCGTAGAATTCATTTTTTAAAAACCCTGGCGCTCTCGGGTTTTTCATCCCGCCGCTGGCGCATCCCCGATTGCAATGACGACGTATGAGTTGCAACGGAATCCAGGGCGTGAACATGCGCCCCGTCACCCAACGGGGGGACATATGGCGCAAGAGGTGTGATCAGATCCCTTGAAAAACCAAGTTCTCTCCAGAGCCAAAAACCGCGTCATCCGGTAACGAGACCGGGAAAAAAGAATTATTTCAGGCCGGCGTCGCGGGGGCAAACGTTGCGACCCAGAGCGTTTCACCACGCTTGACGATAATGGCGCCTTTCATATCCGGGTAGTTGGGATCCATAAATTCAAAGGTGCCGGTATTTTCACCGAATGTGTACCCGAAATGTGCGCCGGTGATCAATTCCGCTGATGTGAACTTTCCCGCTGCGTCCCCCGTTGCTTTCACAAGGTGAGTGCCCGGGTCATCATTGATCCAGATAATGCCCGTACCCGGAAGAACGGTCAGCTGATCGGGAACAAACGTGTTATTCCTCATATGGATTGTCGTGACTGCGGTTGAGGGGGTCATTTCCGGTCCCGGGGTTGCTGCGGTTGTAACGTTGGCATAAGCATCCGGCGTTGCGGTGGTGGCTGGCACCGTTGTCAGGACTGTTGTTGGAACCGGAGTGCTTATCACGGTTGTGACTTCCGGAGAAGCCACGGTTGTGATGGTCTCCGTTACCGGTGGTTTTGCCTGTTGTGCAGTACATCCACTGGCTGCAACAAGGAGCATCACCAGAATGAACAAACCGAGAGTAGTCTTCATGAAATACGATTGAATCTGGCGTGTAATTAAATTTATTGCCCTTGATGTTGTTTTTTTCCTGATAACGCAGGAATGTGTGCCGCAGATAAAAAAACCATAATTTTTTCATTCCATGATCCGGTTTCCGCAGATTGAGACCATTTAATTCCTGTGATTATACCCGGGCAACAGATTAATGAGTCCGGACGTATCCACTATGTCACATGAGCGAACGTTTCATCTTCACCCGATACCGTACGGACTGTTATAATTGTAAAAAAAATGCCGACCAGATTATAAAAGCCGTACCGTACCAGGCACAGGTGGCGTGTGAGAACTGCGGTGCCACCCGGGTTTTCGTACCCCGGATCGAGGATGTCAGCAAAGAGGGAACGTTCACAAAGATCGGCTGTTATGATCTCTGGCAGCTTATCGAGACGGCCGAATGCCGGAACTGCCATGTCACCGGTCCCCATGATATGACCATCGGCTGCCGGCACTTTACCGTCAGGTGCCGGAACTGCGGGTTTACCCATTTCTACAAGTTTGATCTCGAATACATTGCCAAAAACGAGCTGAAGATCTGACCTGAATACCAAAAAAACGCTCCTGGTTCCGGAAGAACGATGGTAAAATCCGGGACGATTTTTTTCAGTACGGTCGCTTGCGATCAACACAATTGCACCTGTCTGCTCAAGCTCCCGGCACGGCTCAGAGCAGTGTCCTGAGGTGCGGATCTCTTATGAGAATAACAAGAGGTACTGTTATATCCACAGCCGGTCGCTGCAGGGCACGCCCGGTCTCAACCGTTTGCAGACCCGTTGTTGCAGGTTTAATCCTTTTTGGGTAAGTGTTATTTTAACCCTTAAGTTCAGGAAGAATTTACGTGGGAAAAACAAGAAAAATTGCCTGCCCGGAATGGAAGGCGGAACAGTGCACCTGCCCATGATTTAAAAAACGGCGACGCTCCAGGGCTTCGCCCCGCTGCTTTTGAAGCCCCGGTTGCGATAGTGCTGTAGTATCTGAATCGTGATTTTGGGTAATACAGAGGAATCGCATGCGCCCCCCTCGCCCAATGGGGCAGGGCTGGCGCAAGGGGGAAATACTGTAAGAGCTTGAAGTCAGGGGCTGCATTGATACGTTACCCATCCTTTTTTATCGGCAGCCAGGAATGAATCTGAAAATATGAACCGGCAATTTCGGATCAGGGTCCGAAAACCGGTTTTACGGCCAGCACGCCGCCTATTTCTCTTCCCGCACCATCTCGATTGCTTTCTTCGGGCATTCGTTTGCGCAGATGCCACAGCCCTTGCAGAAATTCAGGTCTATCTCAAGTTCATCATTGATCACCGCATCGGGACAGTAGGTGGCACAGAGCCCGCAGTCATTACACTTCTCCCTGTCCACGACGGGCCTGAATACTCTCCACGTCCCGGTCTTTCCGGCTGCTCCCCCGGTCGGCCTGCTGATGGCCAGCCGCTCGCGTTTTTGTAATGCGGTCATGCACTCATCTCCCGGTAGGCGGCTTCCGCAGCCTTGACATTCCGCTCATCGGTAAACATCTCCCGGATCGCCTGTTTTGCAGAATCCACGGACACGATCCCCATCTTTGCGAGGGCTCCGATCACCGGCGTGTTCAGGATCGGGCTGCCGGAGACCACGAGTTTTTCTCTCAGGGCAATGCCGGTCAGATCAACGTTGCTGGATGCGTAACCGGAAAACTCCTTTTTCTGCTGGCTGTTGACGAGCACGTTCCCCCCGCCTTTCAGTCCCTGCAGGACATCGACTACGTCCATCACGCTCGCATCGAGCACGATCACCATGTCCGGTTTTTTGATCTGGCTGTAGATCTTGATCGGCTTGTCATCGATGCGGACAAACGAGACAATGGGGGCCCCGCGGCGCTCGGCACCGTAGAACGGGGCGGCTGTCGCATATTTCCCGTCATGGATTGCAGCAAGGGCGAGGAGCCGGGCTGCAGTGACGCCGCCCTGACCGCCCCGCGAGTGGATGCGGATCTCAAACATTGCTGTTCACCCCGAACCAGGACTCTGTTCCCATACGACGGTTCCGGACAAAATCCGCTACATCTTCGTACGTGACTTCCTGCCCGCCGATGCCGGCGATGACACTGAAAAGCTCTTCCTTTGTCTGTGCCATGATCTCCGTTGCGAGGATTCCCCCGCGGCCAAAGGAGTAGTCGCGATCGATGACAACGACCTCTTTTCCGATAAGGACCAGTTTCGGGAACGGCCGCAGCCAGCGCAGGCGCATGGAACCGGCCTTTATCCCTTCCTTGCGGAGCAGGTCTATGGCGACCTCGGCCTCTTTTCCAAGGGTGCCCATCGCCACAACGACCACATCCGCGTCGTCGCACCGGTAGTCCTCGGTGAACCCGTACTGCCGGCCAAAGCGTTTGGCAAATTCCTTCTGGGTATCATCGATTACTTTCACCGAGTCCCGCATCGAGCGTTCAATGTCCCAGCGGAATTTAAAGTGCTGGTCGGGACCGGTAAGCCCGCCATAGCCTGTCGGGCTCTTCGGGTCGATTGCGTGCGGGAGTGTGAGCGGCGGGATGAAATCGCCCAATTCAACAGTATCGAGCGGCTGCATGATATGGGAGAGGAGGAATCCGTCGAGGTTCACCATTACCGGCAGGAGCACGTCATTATGTTCCGCGATCCGGAATGCCATCAGCGTTGCATCGTAGGCTTCCTGTACGGTGCTGACATATACCTGCAGCCAGCCGGTATCGCGTTCCTGCAGGGCATCGGTGTGTTCTGCCCAGATGTTCCAGCCGGGCCCGAGCGAGCGGTTGACATTGGTCATGACCACCGGAAGGCGGGCACCTGCTGCCCAGTTGGTCATCTCGTGCATGTAGAGGAGCCCGTGGGAGCTTGTTGCGGTGAACGTCCGGGCTCCCGTGATGCTTGCGCCGATGCAGGCTGCCATGGCGGAATGTTCGCTCTCGACCGGGATATACCGGCTTTTCAGTTCGCCACTGGACACGAACTCTGCCACCTGTTCCACGATCTCGGTCTGCGGGGTGATCGGGTAGGCTGCAACGACATCCGGCCCGGCCTGTTTTACCGCTTCGGCAACCGCCTTGTTGCCGGTCGCGATCTTCTTCATGGTGCCGCCTCCTCTGCGGCGAGTTTTGCAAGGTTCTTTACAATCCGCTGTTTTAAGATGTCCACCGTCTTGGGATCGATACCCTTGAACCGGCCCTGGGGGGCAAGGTAGTCCTCGAGCGGGATCGGCTTTTTCATCGCCACTTTCGACTGGGCACCGATCGTTACTTTGCCGTATTCGCGCTCATAGAGCACCCACATGCCGGACTTCACGGCCAGCTTGCCCATCTCTACCGTCTTCTCGGTCGAGTACCGCCAGCCGGGCGGGCAGGGGGCGAGGACGTGGATGAAGCTCGGTCCCCGGAACGTGAGGGCCTTCTGAACTTTCTTGAAAAGGTCCTGCGGGTACGCTGCGGCAGCGGTTGCCTGGTACGGCGGGTCATGGGCTGCGATGATCGCGTCGATATCCTTCTTGAAATCGGTCTTGCCTGTCGGGGTAGTCGTGGTCTTTGCCCCGAGGGGTGTTGCGCCGGACCGCTGCATGCCGGTATTGCCGTATGCCTCGTTGTCATAACAGACATAGAGGAAATCGGTGCCCCGCTCGAACGCTCCGGACATGGCTTGGATACCGATATCGAGCGTACCTCCATCACCGGCATAGACAATCACGTTCGTCTTTTTCCCGGCCTTCCGGAACGCATTGCTCATGCCGGATGCGCAGGCGGCTGCGGCACCGAAGGCGATATTGTAGACCGGGATATTAAACGCGGTGTTCGGCCAGATGCCCTGGATGACACTTGTACAGCACGCGGGAACAACGAGCACGGTATCGGGACCTGCTGCCTTGAGCACGTACCGGAGCGCGAGCGAGTCGCTGCACCCGGCACATGCCGATGTACATTTCAGCACATATTCTTCCTTGGGTATTTCGGCGATGATATCCAACTCCTGCAGTGATGGTGAACGGATCGGTGAGCGCGAAAGGGCGATCGAAGATCTGTCGTTATTTATCATCACGACTGGTGAAAAAAGTATCAGATCCGGTCCGCTCCCATGGTAAGACAGTACGGAGCACAACGCAGCCTTCGCTCTCCGCAGTTCAGGCCGGGGAACACCGCCGGTACTCTCCAGAGAAGTGGCATGGTGTTCCGGCACGGGGCCGGTAAGAGGCTGGTAAGGATATCTGTTATGTATCTCCCTTACCTGTCCGGTAAAGGCCCTTCGGGACCGATATCTCAAACCGTGCGCCTTTTCCCGGTTCACCGCTCTCCCGTATGCTCATGTCGGAGATCTCGAGGACATCATGGACAAAGAAGAGGGAGAAACCGTTTTCTGACCCGGCACCCCGTATGAAGAGGTCTTTTTTCTTCTCCATGGGAATGCCGATCCCGTCATCCTCGTAGATAAGCAGAATCCCGTCGGTTGTTTCCTGACAGCTGATATGGATCTCTGTTGCTTTTTTTGCATGTTTCTGCGTGTTCTCGATCAGGTGGGAAAACACCTTCTCTATGACAGGATCACAATAAAGCTCGAGATGAATAATATCCATCCTGAATTTCAGCGCCCCGATCCCTCTGAAGGATATGATTGTGCGCAGCACCTGCGGGAGGTTCACCCACCGCGGGGGATGGATGGCCATCTCCTGGTAATCCCTGGTGTACTGGAGCTGGCGGTAAATGACCTTGAGAACATCGTCTTCGCCGTCAATGAATTTTTTCAGATTCTCATCCGTTCCCAGATCCCTGGAGCGTGCAACATAACCGCGGAGGCCGGTAACTTTGTTCTGGATGTCATGCCAGGCTGCAATATTCATCAGCTGGAGCTTCTGGTTGGCGATCCGAAGCGCCCGGTCCTCCCGCTTCTTTTGCGAGATGTCCCGCGAGCCGGCGATCACATACGTCCTGTCCCTGATCTTTGCGAGCCGTGCGCTGATCTCCACGGGCAGGAACGAGCCGTCTTTCCTTATCTTCTCAGTCTCGAACCGCGCTTCCCCACGGGTCAGCAGGTCCATCATGATCGCCCGTGACTGCTGGGAACGATCGCGGGAACAGAGCTCGAACAGGTTCTTCTGGACAAGTTCATCCTTTGTAAAGCCGGTCTGACGGAAGGCCGCCTCATTAGCATCCACAATTTTTCCCGGCATACCGGTGGAGGTGATCTCAAAGACGTACATGGCATCATTGGCATGCCGGAAGATCAGACGGAACCGCTCCTCGCTCTCCTGCAGCGCCTGTTCAGCCTGTTTTCGCATGTGGACGAGGTGTGTGTTGATCACGATACCATCCACACCCGGCACCCCGGGCAGGTTCACGCCAACAGATTCTCCGTACCGGTAATCCCCGTCTGCGGTCACCATCCGGTACTCGGTCGGTATTTTAGGGTTCGTCCCGTTACAGATCTCCTCAAGATCAGCAGCCACGCGTTCCCGGTCGTCCGGATGGACAAGGTCGGGCAGGGGCCTGCCGATCTGCGATCCCTCCGGATACCCCAGTATTTTCGAAAAGGCCGGGGAGTGGTAGATCAGCCGCTTTTCCCGGTCGAGAATCTGGATGATGTCCGGGGAGTTCTGGATAAGGGTGCGGAACCTGTTCTCACTTTCCTTGAGTTCCTCCCCGGCTCTCCTCCTCTCAGCGATGTCCCGGAAAAAGACGGCCATCCTGTTCTCTGCAAGCGGGACGGCATCTATCTCAAAAACCCCCCGGATCTCCTCTGATCGATAGTCTACGGCGTCCTGGTGGAATGGCTCCCCGTTTCGGGCCACCTCCCGGAATGCATCCGAAAGCCCGGTAGCGGCCAGGGCCGGGAATGCATCTTCGATCGTTTTCCCGACAAAGCGGCTCCAGTCGGTCATGAGAATCCTGTGAGCGGACTGGTTCCCGCTGGCGAATACAAGACTCCCGTCTTCGTGCAGTTCGAAAACAAACATGCCGTACGGGGTAAGATCGAGGACAGACCGCAGGTGACCTTCGGCATCTTTGCATGCCTTCTCCGCTTTTTTCCGTTCTGTCAGGTCGACACCGATGAAGAACAGGGTCGGAGGTTTCCCGGGGATTTTTACCACGGCGTGGCCGACAAAGAGCGGTACCCGCGTACCGTCCCTGTCCAGGAAATCCTGCTCGCCCGATGGCCCGGAAATACCGGTTGCAGCCATCCGGTCGCAGGTCTCCGTCACCTCCCCCCAATCCTCAGCGGGGATGAGCAGATCGCGGATGTCCTTTCCCATCGCCTCGTCAGCGGTATACCCGAACATCTTCGTGCTCGCCTCATTCCAGGACGTCACCGTGTAATCCGGCCGGAATCCCTGGATGGCAACCGAGGGTACACTCTGGACAAGGGTCCGGAAGCGCTCCTCGCTTTCCCGGAGTATGTTCTCGCGCTCTTTCCGCCCGGAGATCTCGCGGGCGATGCCGATGATATCCGGACCCCGGCCTCCTTCGGAGCGGACCCTGATGTTCACTTCGAATGGAATAATCCTGCCATATTTCGCCTGGAGTTCTACTTCATAAACGCTCTCAGGTCGGGCATCTCCCCGCATTTTTTCGGTCGCATCCTGCATACGCTGCCGCGATTCCGGTGTAAAAATATCCAGGATGTTTTTCCCGATCAGCTCGTCCGGCCCATAACCGAGTAACGGGAATACAGCAGGATTGATGGACGTAATTTCTCCGGAAAAACTGAGGGTACAGATGATATCTGTCGCATGTTCAACCAGATCCCGGTACCGCTCCTCGCTCGCTCTGAGGGTTATTTCTGCGGTCTTTTGATCGGTAATATCCCTCCGGACACCCCAGAGGTGTACCACGCAACCGTCCTGAACAACACCGTTCATGGTATTGGCATACCAGCGGGTGTTTCCGGCCGGGTCCCGCCCTTCGGTCTCGTAACCGGTAACATGGTACCCGTTACGGATGAATGTGCGCATATACTCAAGCATGCGGGGATCGTTGATGTCGATGAGGGTTTCGAGCGCCTGCCCTGCCAGATCTTCGGCCTGCTCAAACCCGGACATCCCTGCCATGGCACCGTTGCATTCAGTACAGTGTCCGTGCCTCAGAAAAAGGGTGATCTGTTCATCGGCGGGCAGGGTAACAGGGATCCCGCAATCCGCGGTATACCGGAAAATTCCCTCGCTGCTGCCGGCGATGAAAGCCCGGTAGCGCTCGATGCTCTGCTGCAGAGCGTCTTCGGCTCTTTTCTGTTCCGACAGGTCGATGAACGATTCGATCAGCAGGTTCCCGCCGGAAATTTTTGCAGGTACGATCGTTCTGAGCACCGGGATACTCCTGCCATCCGCCGTAATAACTGACGCAGCCACCTGCATGCCCGGATTCGTTACCGGGCACCGGTCGTCTTCCGTCGGGCAGATGAATCGGTGGCAGTCTGATCCAATCACCGTTTCACGGGGGGCACCGATCATCTCCAGTGCACGGGGATTGGCATCGGCAATAACGTGTGTTTCCGCATCAACCAGCACGATTCCTGCATCAGCCCGGTCAATGATCGTCCGGACCCGCTCTGTTGTCTCCTCAAGAGCCAGCTGCTCGTTTTTCCTTTCGGTGATATCCGTGACAACCCCTTCGGCCGCAATGGGATGGCCTGCCACGTCCCGGACCAGCGTTGTCCGGAACATCCCCCATCGCACATCGCCATTCCGGTGAACGATCTGAAATTCAGCTGCTGGCGGGATTTTGCCGTTCATGAGGAGTTCCTGCCGTCTGCCAAATGCGTCCTTCCCTGAAAGGTGAATCAGCTCATAGAGCAGGCCTGGTTTTTTATAGAATTCCTCTGGCGGGTACCCGGTAAACGTCTGCGCAGCCGGGCTGACGTATTCATACCTCCCCGCAGGAAGTGACTGCCGGTATAAAAGATCCGGAGCATCGTCAGCCAGCCGGCGGAACCGCTCCTCCTGTTCCGCAAGGGTCCGCTCGCTCTGTTTCCGCGTTGTGGTGTCCGTGGCAATGACCGCAGCCCCCGTTATGTATCCGGCATCATTCCGGACCGGGTGGCAGGAGAGATCGAAGAACCGGCGGCTGCGTGCATGGTCACCGAAATAATCGCTCACCGTTCCCGGCTCTCCTGCCAGCACCTGCCGGATGAGGCGCAGGATCTTCCGGTTGTCCTTTTCAACAGGAACGAAGCCTGCCAGGTTTTCCCCGGCTTTTATAGAGGTGCCGTAGAGATCCAGCATGTCGCGGGCATGTTTTTTATTAAAACTCGTATAACAGCACTGCGTGTCAACGGAGAAGATCGCGCAGTCCGCTCCATCAATAATCGCTTGTACCAGTGATAAGCGGAGGTTCAGCTGCTTCTCTACCTCTTTCCGGCTCTGGATGAGTGTACGAAGATCAGACTGCTGAACGGATGGTTCTTTTTCCAGAGAGTGGTTATCGGCCCCGTCCCGGTCATCCGGTATCTGCGGTTCTTCTGATCCGGCCATTCGTTTTTGTACCTTCATGTTCGGTAAGTCCCCCACCCGAAATCCTACAGGAACCTTTCTCCAAGTGACATTATAATCAATGTGGTCAGATGAGGCCGTTTCGGGGTGTTTCAGGTCATTTTCACTTTCACCCCGCCCGGTCCGGGATTTATCTTCCGGTTGTTTCAACTTGGTAGACAGGGAGGAGGTATAACCCCCTCAGAAGAGTCAGCTGACGGTTCGGCTCGCGCTTCGCTCCTCCCGACCTCTCAAAAACCCTGAATGAAATCATCTCTCTTTTCGTTTTTACCACGGAGCTCTCCCGTGGTGGATCCTGTCACGCAATGATAATATATTTAGGGATCGTTTTTCTAATGTCTGCTATGGCGCTTCGATCCCTGAATCTTCCCGGTATTGGAACAAAATACGAAATTGAGACCGACAAGGGTGATACGATCGCGGTCTTCTTTACCAAAACCGGTACGATCCAGATGTATACCCTCCAGAAAGACTCCCAGACCCCCAGTGCGGCAGTGATGACGCCTGTCGAGGCACGGCGACTCGGGAACATCCTGACCGGAGCCATCATTGAAGCTGACCAGGAGAGCGTTGAGATTGCGTTTTCTGCCCTTGCAGACCTCCGTATTACGATCCATACATACTTTATCCCGAAATCCATCACCGGAAGAACTATCGAAGACCTTCAGATCCGGGCAAAGACCGGTGCGACCATCATCGCGGTCTGCCGGCACGATAAGAATATCATCAACCCCCCGCCCACCTTCGCGTTCGAGACAGGGGATGCCGCCCTGGTCATCGGTGAAAGCGACCAGATAAAAAAATTTGAGCGGGAAATTATGGTGGAGTAATGGAAGGCTTCATCATCGCGCTCTTCGTCTGTCTGGTGCTGGCGCTCATCTCCAAATACCTGTCAGTTCCTGCCATACCGTTCTATATCCTTGCAGGTATTGTACTGGGACAAGCCGGTCTTGGAATCGTTGAATCGGACAAGGTCAGTACGTTCTTTTCCGATATGGGTCTTTTGTTCCTGTTATTCTTCATGGGACTGGAGATGAAGCTGGACCGGATAATTGCCAACCCCTCGAAAGTACTGACTGGCGGGCTTATCGGTCTCACCGTGGATATGGGGATTGGTTTTATCGCCGCCTACCTGCTGGGCTTCACCCTCATGGAAGCGTTCGTTGTCGGAGCGGCATTCTATATCACGAGTACGGCAATTGTCATCACGTCCTTGATCGAGAACCGGAAACTGATGAGCAGGGAGGCCGAGACCATCATCTGGGTGACTGTTTTTGAGGACCTTGTCCTGATCATCATCCTTGCCGTTCTCTCGGCAAGCGATCAGAACCTCCTGTTGTTCTTTGTCAAGGTAGCGCTCGCGCTCGCCTTCATCTATGCCATCTCCCTTTACGGAAAGGAGTTTCTCATCTCCATCCTTGAGCGCAATGATGAGATCCCCATCCTTTTTACGTTTGCTGCAGTTCTTACCACCGCATCGGTTGCGATATATCTGGAAATTCCTGAGACCCTGATGGTGATCGCGCTGGGTGCAGCCTTTGCAATCACGGATCCTGATGCGTTCGAGCAGCATGCCCGGCCGTTCAGGGATGTATTCATGGTCATGTTTTTTGTCTTCTTCGGAGTAACCATTGATTTTGTCAGTGGGATAGACTGGTTCGTTGTCGCGATCATCTGCACGCTTGCGATCCTGAGCAAGCTGATCTCCGGGATGATCATCGGCCTCGTCATCCATGGTTCTACCCTGTCAGGCCTTGAGATATGGGCGAACATGATCAGCAGGGGCGAGTTCTCGATTGCGCTCGCCGTACTGTACGGATCGCCAATCATCGCAACCACCATCGCCATAATGGTCATTGTCACCTCCATCGTCGGTGCATTCACGGCAAAATACAGTACCTGGATGCGGCGCGGGATCATCAGCCACAGCCGGAAAAAAGCGCTTATGTACCGCCCCCACGGTGGGAAGTGACTCTACTCTAAGAGTACCAGTCCGACCGAATGGATGCGGGAATGGACAATCTTCCCGTATTCCATGTTCCTGCATGGGATCGTGCTGAGTTCCCAGCCGATATTGCGGGCGGTGGCAAAGACATCGATGCCTGCCGCCTCCATACTGGGGCGGACGAGATCCATGTGCCGGCATTTCCTCCGGAAACTTTCGTCAACCACCCCTTGCGCCTCTTCTGCAACGCAGTGCTGATGCTCACACCAGATACAGGGATATCCCCCGAACCCGAATGCCTTGTAAAACCCGTCATAGAATGCGGTCTTCTCAAGCTCGTGGACGGTTCCGTTCACCCATCGTATCAGGTCCGCGAACCACGGGTGGAAATCATCCGGAATATCGTCCGGCCCGAATTCTCCGTGGCCCGGTACTCCGTCAAACCAGAGCAGAAGGCCTGAGGAATATTCGTCCACCATGCGGCGGGTATCATCCGGTGACGGGGCATACGGGGGACAGCCAAGGTGCTTCCCGTATCCTTTGCAGCCGTACCGGCATTTGAACCGGACCCACTGAGAAACAACGATATCATCCGAAGATATCTCCTTCGCAGTTGCGCCCTTTTTCTGGGCCAGTTTTTTCAAGGATTCAATTTCCGCAAGCAGGTCTGTATCCATAGCTCACCCGGACAAAAGAAGAATCATTGCCGGAACGAAATAAGCATTCCGGCTCTCCTGCATGGCAGACCTTATCAGGGCTGCTCCTCTTTCTCGCTCATGTGGTGGTTATCGTGGCCCCTTTTGGTGATAATCCGCTGGACGACAAGGCGGGAACTGCAGAGCTCATCCCCGGGAAATTTCCCGATGCGCACGATCTCCGGTGTCAGGCCTCTCTCTGCAAGCTGCCCGGACAGGGTTTTGGCATCGAACATCTGGTTGAACCCGATGGTGATCACATCAGGATGGATCTTCTCTATTGGCAGGAACATATCGGTCTGGTCGCCGAGCATTGCATGGTCCACCGGCTTTAAGGCAGCCACCATGGCCAGGCGCTGGTCTTCGGGAATAATCGGATGGGGCTTATGCTTCACGTTCGCATCGCGTGCAACAATCACGAACAGTTCATCGCCGAGTTTTTTTGATTCTTCGAGATAGAAGAGGTGGCCCGGGTGGAGGAGGTCAAAGGTGCCCGTTGCCACAATCCGGCGTGCGGTCATGTGACGACCTCCAGTTCGTGGGGATTTCCGTCGGCAGTATAACACCGCCAGTCATTCTTCCGGTACGGGTACCCGATGATCAGGTGATATTTACCGGTCCGGGGAAAAAACCTGAGGTCCGCATCGGAGGGACTGATCGGACCACTGGGATGGCTGTGGGCACTGCCGGCAACATGGGTGTCGAGCGGCATCATGTCATAGAGGAGCGACGCGGAGTCCTCACGGACCACCGTACCGGGGAGCATATTCACTTCATCGATGAACCCGTCCCGTTCACGGAGGAGTGCCACGAACTCATTGGGATGGCTGTCCTCTGCCATCCGGAGAAGAAGCGAAAGAATATCCTTTTTTATTCCGCGGATTTTCATACTATACTCCTGTCGTGGCCCCGTGAGTGCTGTACCGATCCTGTAGGTCTCGATTGCAAAAATACTCTCCTTAAGAAAGGAGGATTATTTTTCGACCATTGCAACGTCCCTGCTCAGGTCCTGCGAGAGGTCGACTCCGGTAAAGTCACCACTTGTCGGCAGGGTCATGGCAAATCCGGGGGTAATGTCGAACTCGACCGTTGTGTTGGCCGGTACGGTGAGATCAAGGATGTGCCCCCCCCAATTCCGGTCATCGCTGATGAAATGGAGATGGAACCCCTCGACGTTGAGTCCTCTGAAGAAGACCGGGGTATAGAACCCGATGACCGTGCCGGGGGTGTCGGAGTAGGTGAAGATCGACTGGGTTTTCGCCGCTTCTACAAACAGGGGGTATGGCTTGTGCTGAGCCGGTATCGCCCGGACTTTCATGGAGGGGAACGTCCCGCGCATCTGTACCGCGTAGACCATATTTTCGCTCGGGAGCAGAGCGGCCATCGTTGATGAGAAGAGAGAGAAGTTCATCGGGCTGTCAGTAAGAACGGCCCGGTCGCGGTCGAAGTACGTCATTGTAGCAAACGGCGTAGTCTGGCTGTCGGCGGCTAAAGAGACATGGCCATCTGCCTTTGCATGGTACACGATGCCGTCCAGAACGATCATCTCACCTTCGAGGGCATCGAACGTGCCAATCCCGAAATCACCCCGCTTCCGTATCTCCCCCACCGGCTGGATTCCTTCATAGACCCCCAGGAGCAGCGCATCGATGGTTGAGACCTGATACAGTATCTCACGGTCGCCTGTTGACCCGGAGGCAGCCGGTATGTCCGTAAAACTGGTGTATACTGCCGCACCCGCAAAGACGAGGACGATTGCAAGCCCGATGCCGAGAAAAAACTTCGTGTCCATACAAAAACCAATACGTTATTTCTTACCGGTCACTTTTATGACATGGTAACCAAACTGGGTTTTGATAGGACCGATAACCTTGCCGACTTCCTCTTCAAATGCGACTTTCTCGAACTCAGGGACCATCATCCCCTTGCCGAACCACCCGAGGTCCCCGCCGTTCTTGCCGGATGGGCAGGAGGAAAACCTGCGCGCCACTTTCGCGAACTCCTCGCCATCGGCAAGGCGCTTGAGGATCTGGCCTGCCTGGTCTTCGGTCTTGACAAGGATGTGGGATGCCCGTGCCTGTGCTGCCATACAGTACAGGTGCATTGTTGCGGGAGATAAAAGTTCGGTACCGCTCTTTTTTAGAACTCCCCGTCCTGCTCGAAGCTCCGCCCGTACCGGATCGCGAGCTCTGCCTTATACAATTCCCGGCCAAGATACCCGGCATGATCAAGCAGGGTGACGTCTCCCTGCGAGAGGAGGGTGAAGAGAACATCCTGCCAGCGTGCACCTTTTATGGCTTTTCCATGGATGACGGCCACAATCCGGTCGCCTTCGATCCCGATCCGGAAATTGCCTTTGGGATCACAGGTGATCTCAGCAGGCATGGGTTGGGCTGCAAGCGAGGTATCATATCCGAGCGGGGGCTCCCGCCGGCGCCGCTTCTCCTTGAGCAGCAGGAGGTCGATCCCGAGATCCTTGGGGTAGGGACGGTCCCGTGCAAGCACCATCATCTCCGTTGCCCGCCGCATTTCACGGATAGATCCCTGTGTCTTATCGGAATGTTCGCTCGTGAAGATGACCGATGCACCGGCCTCAGCGGCAATACCGGCGAGGAGTGCGTTTACGCCAACCGAGTCTGCGTCGAGGAGCTCCACAACGTTCCCCGCACCAAAAAAAAGCGGAAAGCCGATTTTTTTAAACCTGCAGAGCGAGCGGGTGAACCCGGAACCAACCGGCTGGAGGAGCGGGTCGGCGATGATACATCGTATACCGGCTTTTTTTGCGAGAGCGATATTTTTCGTCAGGGTGCTGTTCCCCGGTACCACGACAGCAGCGACCCCGGCTTCAGCAACTTCTTTTCCCACCACCGGTGTGTTGGCTTCCTGCAGGCTGAGCACGATATCGGCACGGGAGAGTGCGGCCCGGATCAGGGACGGGTCCTGCGTATCGACGGCAAGCGGAGCAGCGACATCCGAAAGAAGGGAAAAAACCCGGGTCACATCACCCGGTGTTGCATCGAACCCGAAACCGAGATCAACGATATCGGCCCCGGAAGTACAGTAATTCTCCACAACACTCCGGATATCTTCGCACCGGTGTGCATCCATGACCTCTGCCAGGACCTTGATCCGGGATCCCACGCCAATCTTTACCCCGCGGATAAAAAAATCAGGGATTGCCTCCTGTTCCTGCCCGGCTATCCTGCGCAGGGCGCTTTCCGCTTTTCTGGCAGCAAGGAACACGTCCGCGGGGACCGTGCGTGAAAGCGTCTCGGTTCCCAGCAGTGGCAGTACCAGTGCCAGGTCGGCGGCATGGCGGGGTCCCCGGTAAATGGCAATGCCGGTTTCGCGCTCCACCTGTTCGAACGAGGCCGTGCACATCCCTGATACGATAACGCAGTCATACTGCTTTTTTTTCAGGAGCATGCGGAGCGCGTGGGGGGTAAGAAACGAGGCAATCTCGCCGGTCACCACGACATCCGCATCATATCCCGCTGCAGCGCGTCTCACCAGCGATTCGGTAGCGGCTCCGGTGGGAAGGAGAATGCGCATAAGTTCCCTTAATACCAGAGAGATAAAAACACTATGATCAGATGCTGGCCTGCGATCTGCATGTGCATACGAATTTTTCAAAAGACGGCGAAAGCAGTGTCGAAGAGATCCTGAAACGGGCGGAGGATGTGGGGCTCGACGCGATCGCAATCACCGACCATGACTCCGTTGACGGCGCTAAGAAGGCGCTTGCATGCACGACTTCCGTCCTCGTAATCCCGGGAATCGAGGTTTCCACCAAGCAGGGGCACCTCCTCGTACTCGGTGTCACTGATCTGATTCCCGCGGGACTTGATGTGCTTGTCACGGTGGAGATTGCCCGGCGGATGGGTGCCCTTGCGATCCTCCCCCACCCCTATCATGTCTGGCGCCATGGGGTTGCCCGCCGGAAGAAAACAGGGATGGACGTTGTGGACGCGGTGGAGGTCTTCAACAGCCGGTATATCGTTGGATCAGCCAATACGAAGGCAGCCCGGATTGCAAAGCGGCTGGGCAAGCCCTGCGTTGGCGGAAGCGATGCCCACAATGCACGGTTTGTCGGGTTCGGGAGGACGCTGGTGGATGCAGAAAAAAATGTGCCGGCAATCCTTGATGCAATCCGGGCCGGAAAAGTCTCCTGCGGCGGAAGAAAGACGCCGCTGCGCACCTATACACGCCAGTCGATCAACAACACATGGAAGAAGATAAAAAGGATAACACGGCACGTCCAGCTCCGGTGAGGCTGGCCTTCCGGCTCTCGTACCTGGGCAGCAGGTTTTTCGGCTCACAGATGCAGGCATGCAGCCGCACCGTGGAAGGCGAGTTCATTGCGGCCTGCAGGCGGCTGAGCCTGTTCGAAGACTGGCGGCAGGCAGGTTTCCAGTCGGCCGGAAGAACAGACCGGGGGGTCCATGCCCGCGGGCAGGTCATCGCATTCACGACAGATGCTCCCGAACGTGCTATCGGGACACTGAACCTCCAGCTCCCGCCGGATCTCTGGTGCTCTGCCTGGGCTGAAGTACCGGAACTGTTCCATCCCCGTTACGATGCAAAATCCAGGACGTACCGCTACTACTTTTCGGAAATCCCTCCGGCAATGGAAGAGGTAAAAAAAGCGGCCCGGCATTTCCTGGGCATCCATGATTTCTCGAGCTTCGCCCGGGTGCGGGACAAGAACCCCCTGCGGCATATTCTCGCAATCAGTGTTGCCGAGGAGGACGGGTTCGGATATCTTGAAGTGACTGCGGAAAGTTTCCTGTGGCACCAGGTACGATGCATGGCGACAGCACTTCTCCGCGTCGGATACGGCGAATCACCGGAAGAGTCCATTCAGCGGTACTTACAGGGGGAAACCGATAAGCCGTTATCTCCCGCCCCTGCCGAGGGTCTGGTACTCTGGGAAACGGATTGTGGGGTGACCTGGTCACTGCTCCCGGAGAGGGAACGCAGCAGCACCTTCATGAATCACCTCCGCAGGCACCATGCGCTCATGGAAAAAGTCTGTCTTGTGCTCAGGCAGCCATAGCCAAACCTTCAGGTGCCGGGGACGATATCCTGCCTTGTCTGGACCGGTCAGCATCAGATTGAGAACGTGTGCTGTCAATCCAGGTCCCTGTCCCATGCCTGTCCCTGCGGTATCCTCTAAGAATTTCCTGATCGTTTCCCGGTGTAAGGTGCGGGTCAGCCTTTATGAATTGTTTTTGGGTATAGTCCCATTTGAACTACCAAAAATATTCTGTAATCACGACTGAAAAACTGTTGAAATAAAGTCCCCGGAACGGACTGAAAAAAAGTTCAGATTTTCCCTGGCAGAATTTCTTTTTTATTCCGGTAACCAGGTTACTATTCTTCGGTAACTATGAGGGTGCCCCCCTCTCTCCCCCAAAGGGGGAGGCAGCATGCGGGGAGCCTCCCTTGACCCCCTTTTCTTCGAAGGTTCTAAAGTCAGCCGTCTAAAGTGACCATCCTAATGTGGGGATGCCCGAGCGGCGGGGGCAAAAAGCACAATGTGCTGGAGCCCCCAAGAGCGATCATGATGGAAAAACCGGTTATGATAACTGAGGCGCCAGAATGGGATTATACCCTTGTTTTTTTTACGCCGGGGCGACTGGGCAGAAAGCATGGGCATTCTCACAAGAGAGTGACAGCGAGGTCGAACGATTCCCTTCCCCATGATGCAATGGTCTTTGACTGGTGATGCGAGATATCGATCCCGATCTCCTGCATCACCACAATCGCCCGAATGCTTACCTTCGATTGTATGGTCCCGGCACTGAACACGTCATACCGATCGCCGTACCGTGCCCGGAGCAGTCCCCCGGCCATCCGGGAGCGGGCGGCGTTGGCTGAACAGATGAAGAGAACCCGCCGTTTCCCCGTTATTTCTCCTCACCAGGTGATTCCTGCGACGAAACGCAGCAGTCCGTTCCGCAACAGCCGCACTCCCCGAGGTCCATGTCCCTTCCCCGCAGGGCAGCACTGATCATTGCCCAGGCGCAGCCCACGCCGCTCTGTACTTCGATTGCCTGTACCGGGCAGTTCAGGGCGCAGGCACCGCACTCCATGCAGGATGTCGGCCGGGCGAGTTCCACTCGATCTTTTCCTTCAGTAAAAACCCCATGCGGGCAGACCTGCGTGCAGCGTTTGCAGTTGATACACCGCTCGGGATAATAGTTCAGGCTGGTCTCTGTGTAGTTATTGAACATTATATCACTCCAAGGAGACGGCTGATCCCGAGTGCAACCCCGAGGACAACTCCGGTGCCTGCCATCAGTGCCATGGCCGGGACATACCGGAAGATCTCCTTTTTCACACCGGTTCTGGAAGTGAACGTTGTGCAGCCGGTAAAGTTGAGGGCAAAGTACGCAACCACCGCGGGCATGATGAGCAGTGCAGCAGCTGCTCCCGCCACATTCGCCCAGATTGGCAGGGCGGGATTTGTCCCAAACGAGACCGCAAAGGGTGTGGCAATGATAAGTCCCAGTATCAGCCCTTTGGTTGAGAGGTCCTGCGTCGGGATATACGGGAGCAGCGCCGGGAAGAGGACCGTCCCGGCAAGAACTGAGGATACTGCTGCAAGGGCTGCAACGGGGCCGGCAAGGAACCAGAGGAGCACGGCAGCAACAACCATTGGCAGGGCCGTGTGGACAAATTCCACCGGAGCCAGGACCACGCGGTCTTTTAACGGGAACGCTACCCGCCGCATTGCCGGCGTTGCTTTGTGCGTCCTGAGATACTCCGGCAGATCGGTTGCCCGCACCGGGCCGTATTCTACCAGGAATTTAGACCTCCGTACCACCTCCGTCCATGAGATACCGGGTGCGCCCAGCTGGGGCACGATGATCTTCCGGTGCCGGACTATGCCGGGGAGACCGGTACACCCAATCCTTTGAACAAGTTCCGCCGTCCCGAATGTCCCTTTTCCGGCTGCACACCAGACATTGATCCCCTGGGTATCCAGCACGAGGATCCATGCGTCCGTGCCGGCAAGGGCAGACCGCAGGGCATCGAAACTGAGCGTGTAATTTGCAGAAGCAAAGACCGGTGTGTCGGGAGTCGGGTTCCCGAGACGGTAGAGTCCGGGATCTACCCGGTGGCTCTCCCGTTTCCAGCCCCAGCGGGCGATGAAATGGTCGAGCCTGTTGGCGAATGTGATGGTACTATCTGTAGTCCGGATCTCTGATGCCGGCAGATCACCTGTCTGACAGCTGCACGACCGTTTCTGTGGATCCGGCCTGCAGGAGGGGGATAATCCGGCATTATTTTCTCTATCCATACCAAAAAAACCTCATTTTTTCCCCGGTTCCTGCATCAGCGGGCCGAGAACTTCTTTTACCATCCCGCTCAGGCTCTCGACTTTCATGAGCGCGAGGCAGCAGATTTCTCCGTCACGGCTCCAGCTTATCAGGGCGAGTTTATCTCCGGTTCTGATGCCGGCCTTTTCCCGGACATCCTTGGGGAGCACCGTCTGTCCCCGCTCGTCTACGCCGAGGACTGCCTCGACCCGGCACGCGGATCCCGGAGAACACCCGAATAATTCATCGGACGGTTTGCACCCGGGATTGTTATTTTTTCTGGTCATACATATTCCGGATTATGGTAAGGTTGCTCAATATTTATACTTTTCAGAAAAATCAGAAAAATCTTATTTTTTATCTTTGAGCTGCCGTAGGTGTATGAGCTGCCCTGGCACCTTCGCGTGTGATAGAGCGTAATCCCTTTTTCCCCACCGGACAATACTCTGATCAGCAATGGCAGTGTTTGAATGTGACC
The DNA here is from genome assembly GCA_002502245.1 of Methanoregula sp. UBA154. Taxonomy (GTDB): domain Archaea; phylum Halobacteriota; class Methanomicrobia; order Methanomicrobiales; family Methanospirillaceae; genus Methanoregula. Next base: position 13,270 of record DAPW01000014.1, on the reverse strand, counting down.
GGTGCGGGAGATGCTGCGGGAGTCTTGGTCTCCACATTACCCTGGAACGCCAGCTGAACGACCGGGATTATTACTGTCGAAGCGTGATCGACAACACGATCTTCTATGCCCATGTGGACCCGGAATACCGTGAAGAGATTGCCGATGAATTTGAAACCGAAAATACCCCCCCTCACGGCCCGGAGAAAAAAACCTGCAGGTTCCTGCGGAAGGACCATGGAGGAAAGGGGATGGTCTGTGCGATTTATGCAACGCGGCCAAAGGTCTGCCGGGATTTTCGCTGTTACCGGATGCTTATCCGCACCCGCGAAGGAGCAACCTGCGGGCGGGTAATCGGGAAGAATACTATCCGCACGGAAGATGCCGCGCTTGAGAAGCTCTGGAACGGGCAGGTGGCGGCAATCCCGTACGGAGATCCCGCAGCATGGGTAAAAAATGTGACCGGGATCCTTGCAGAACACGGTTATCGCGCAGATCCCGTTGAATAAAAAATCAGAGCGCTTTTTTCATCTGTTCAACGTACGTTTTCAGGTCCTGTACCATGGTGTCCGGGTTGCCCTGGTTTCTCTCAACAATATCGACAATCGCGCTGCCGACAATGATCCCGTCAGCCCCTGCCTCTGCGCAGATCTTTGCATGTCCGGGCGTCGATATGCCGAAACCGAGAGCGAGCGGGACCGCTGTCTGTTTCCTTACTCTTTGCAGGAGATCGATCGCGCCGGATGAAACGGTGTCCCGCACACCCGTGACCCCGAGGACAGCGACGAGATAGAGGTATCCGTGTGCCCGGGACGCGATCTTTTTAATCCGCTCATCTGATGTGGTCTGGGTGATGAGGAAGATCGGATCGATCCCGTACCGTCGGGCGGTCTCGTACACGTCTCCGGACTCTTCAACGGGCATGTCCGCGATGAGAATACCGTCCACCCCCGCGTCGTGCGCTTCCTTATAAAAGCGGTCAATTCCCCGGTGATAGACCATGTTGTAATATGCAAGGAAGACGATTGGGACACCGGTTTTTTTCCTTAGTTCGCGGACAATATCAAAGACCGTGTCAATTTTTGTTCCGGCAGCGAGGGCCCGCTCATCGGCTTTCTGGATGGTCGGGCCATCAGCGACCGGGTCCGAGAAGGGGACGCCCAGCTCGAGGATATCCGTTCCTCCGTTGATGAGTGCCATTGCAGCACGGATGCAGGTCTCCTTGTCCGGGTCTCCTGCAACCGTGAAGCCGATGAATGCCGGTTTTTTCCTGCGGGAGAATACCGCCTCGATCCGTCCCATCAGAATCTCCCCTGCATTGCTGCCACTTCCGCCACATCCTTGTCACCCCTCCCGGAGAGGTTGATGACAACAATATCATCCCGGTCAAAGCGGTCAGCGTTCTTTATGACCCATGCTACGGCATGAGCGGATTCAAGCGCCGGGATGATCCCTTCCTTCCGGGAAAGGAACCTGAAAGCATCGAGGACGTCCGGGTCGTTCACTGCCGTATACGCAACCCTCCCGCTGTCTTTCAGCATTGAATGTTCCGGCCCCACGCCCGGGTAATCGAGCCCGGCCGAGATGCTGTGGGTGGGAAGTACCTGCCCGTCATCGTCCTGCAGCAGGTACGAGAGGGTACCGTGCAGCACGCCGGCCTCCCCGGCGCAGAGGGTTGCCGAGTGCTTTCCGGTATCAATTCCCTCACCCCCGGCCTCGACACCGACCAGTTCCACATCATCCTTCACAAACGGGTAGAATATCCCCATGGCGTTCGACCCGCCGCCAACACAGGCAACGATCGTATCCGGAAGCCTGCCTTCTTTCTTCATCACCTGCCGGCGGGCTTCCTTTCCTATCACGGACTGGAAGTCCCGCACCATCAGGGGATAGGGGTGCGGGCCTACCACAGAACCTATCAGGTAATAGGTCTCCCGCACGTTTGCCACCCAGTCACGGAGCGCCTCATTGATTGCGTCCTTGAGTGTGCGCGTCCCCGACGTGACCGGGATTACCCTTGCGCCCATCAGTTCCATCCGGAAGACATTGAGCGCCTGCCGTTTGGTATCGACTTCGCCCATGTAGACCTCGACCGGTATCCCGAGTGCTGCACCGACAATGGCAGTGGCAACCCCGTGCTGCCCGGCGCCGGTCTCGGCGATCAGGCGCTTCTTGCCCATGCGTTTTGCCAGCAGTGCCTGCCCGAGCGTGTTATTGAGCTTGTGGGAGCCGCCATGGACAAGGTCTTCCCGCTTCAGGTATATCCTGCACCCGAGCTCATCCGATGCATTCGGGCAGAAGGTGAGCGGTGTCTCGCGGCCGGCGTATTCCGCCTGGAAGGCAGCAAGCTCGCGGACAAATTCACGGTCTTTTTTTATCTTCCCGTATGCGGTTTCCAGGTCGATGAGTGCACTCATGAGCGTCTCGGACACGTATTGTCCCCCATACTTCCCGTATCTTCCTTTTTTCTGCATATCAAGCACTCCTGCATGTAGCGATGAACGCGCTCACTTTTTTGCGGTCCTTTATTCCGGGTGAACTCTCGACCCCGCTTGCCACATCCACTGCGTACGGGCGGACCCGGTGGATGGCCTCGCCGACATTCTCCGGGGTAAGGCCCCCGGCGAGGATGACCGGAACCGTTGAGCGCCGCACGGTGCCCCGGGCATAGGATAAATCAAAAACACGACCTTTTCCATGGCTGTCATCGACAATGACGGCATCGCAATCCTCCGGCAGAGGGTCGCCCCGGCCGATAACGCGGATGATCCGGACGCCCGGAGCTTCATCAAAACGGAAGGGATGGGATATCTGGATCGCGTGAGGGTGCAGTGCAATCATCTGCAGAAGATCCTCTTCTGATTTTGTATGTGACACTGCAACCGTTGTAGTGAAAGGGCCGACCGCGGCAAAGATTTCGCGTGCTTTCTCTGCTCCTACAACCCGCGGTGAGACGCCCCCGGAGAAAACAACAACACCAATAGCATCCGCACCCTGCTGTTCGGCAAACTGTGCATCCTCCGGACGGGTTATCCCGCAGATCTTTACGCGCATACGAACTCCTCCAGTTTTTTCCCCGGGTATTCATGGGCCATGATTGACGAACCGATGAGGAAGGCGTCACAGTACTCTTTCATCTCCCTGATATCATCAGCGGACCGCATCCCGCTCTCCGAGACAACCAGCCTCCGGTCATACCGGACCCGGCCGGACAGGTTCTTCGTTGTCGAACGGTCGATACCAAGGGTGGAAAGGTCCCGGTTATTGATCCCGATCAGGTCTGCTTTTGTTGAGAGCGCCAGTTCGGCCTCAGCTGCTGAACGGACCTCAACAAGCGGTTCGAGGCCGTAGTCAAGAACCATATCAACAAAGTACGGCAATCTTTTTTTCAGGATTGCAGAAATGAGGAGCACCGCGTCGGCGCCCAGAGCCCGGGATTCAGCAATCTGATGTTCGTCTATAATGAAATCCTTCCGGAGCACCGGCAGGCTGACAGCGCTCTTGACACGGGCAATGTCTTTGCAGGTCCCGCCAAAGAAATACGGCTCGGTCAGTACTGACAAGGCGATACACCCCCCATCCCTGAGAACCCCTGCCATCATTGCCATATCAACATTGCGCCGGATCACTCCCCGGCTTGGCGAAGCGCACTTGATCTCGGCAATGATCGCATTCTTCCCGTGCCGGTTTCGGATCGCTGCGGCAAGGCTCACCCGGTCCCGTTCCGGGGATTCCGGGAATGCAGCCGGCAGCTGCGCCACCCTTTTTTCCGTTTGTTTCAGGATATCATCAAGAATCATGCTGCACCCCGGGTTGCTTCCACAAGAGAATCCAGCCGGGCACGGGCACTGCCGGAATCGATGGATACCGCTGCACTCCCGATTCCTTCATGCAGGTCCCGTGCCTGCCCGCCGGTATAGATCGCGGCCCCCGCATTCAGAAGGACAATGTCCCGGCCGGCCCCCCGTTCCCCGGCAAGGATCTCACGGATGATGCGGGCATTCTCCTGCGGGTCCCCGCCGCGGAGGTCAGACAGGCTTGCAGGGGCGATCCCGAAGGTAACCGGGTTCAGGGTATAAGCCCGGATCGCACGGCCCTCCAGCTCGCAGACCTGGGTCTCACCTGTTGTCGTTATCTCGTCAAGACCGCTCCCATGGACAACCATGGCGCGGGAGAGGCCGAGGATCCTGAGTACTTCTGCCATCGGAAGGGTGAGATCAGGGTTATAGACCCCGAGTACCTGTGCCTGTGCCCCGGCCGGGTTTGCGAGCGGGCCAAGGATATTAAAAACGGTCCTGCATCCCAGTTCCTGCCGTGCCGCCATGACATGGCGCATTGCAGGGTGATGGCTTGGGGCAAAGAGGAATGCTATGCCAGCCTTTTCCACGATCCCGGCCTGTTGTAACGGATCCACCGCAAGGTTCACGCCAAGTGCCGCGAGCACATCTGCGGAACCGCAGGTGCTGCTGACACTCCGGTTCCCGTGTTTAACCACCGGAACACCCGCTCCCGCCGCCACCAGTGCTGAGGCGGTACTGATATTGAAGGTGTGCGCACCGTCACCCCCGGTACCGCAGGTATCGACCAGCATCCTGCCGGTAACGGGTGCAACGCTCACCGCATGCCGGCGCATCACCCGCGCAAATGCCGCGATCTCTTCGGGCGTCTCTCCCTTCATCCGGAGGGCGGCCAGGAATGCGCCGATCTGGGACTGCGTGGCAGCGCCCTCCATAATGGCACCCATAACCTGCCCCGCCTCCTCCGGGCTCAGGTTCTGACCACCGATGAGCCGGGAGATCGTTTCCTTGATCATGAGGGCACTTCCTGCGGGTACAGGAAATTCCTGATGATGCGATCCCCTTCCGGTGAAAGGATGCTCTCCGGGTGGAACTGGACGCCCTCGATAGGGTAACGGGTATGCCGGACACCCATCACGTAGCCGTCGTCCAGGCTGGAGGCCGTTTCTTCCAGTTCATCCGGCAGGGACTCCCGTTGTGCTACCAGCGAGTGGTACCGGGTGGCGGTGAACGGTGTCGGGATCCCGGCAAAAATCCCGGCCCCATCATGGCGGATAAGCGAGGTCTTCCCATGCATCAGGTGCGGCGCCCGTATGACCTCCCCGCCGAATGCAGCGCAGATGGTCTGGTGGCCAAGGCAGACCCCGAGGGTCGGGATGGTCCGGCTCATTGTCTCCAGTACCCCGCGGCAGACGCCGGAATCATCCGGTGTGCCCGGACCCGGAGAGAGGATGATCCGCTCACACCCGCACTTCTGTACTACGTTGAGTGGCGTATCGCAGGGAAATACCACCGGGTTTCCCCCCAGCCTTCCCACCTGCTGGTAGAGGTTGAAGGTGAAACTGTCGTAACAGTCAACGATCAGGACGTTCATGAACATACCCCTGACCGCTCAATTGCCCGTATCATTGCTGCAGCCTTGTTCTCGGTCTCGGTCCACTCGTTTGCCGGTACGGAATCGGCGACTATCCCGGCACCGATCTGCACATAGGCAGTCCCGTCCCGTACGATCACCGTGCGGATGGCAATTGCAAAATCGAGGTTCCGGTCAAATCCGATATACCCCACGGCACCCGCATAAATGCCGCGCGGTAACGACTCCTGTTCGTCGATGATCTGCATTGCCCGGATCTTCGGTGCCCCTGATACCGTGCCTGCAGGGAAGCACGACCGGAATGCATCATAGCAGTCAAGGTTGTCTTTCAGTGTCCCGTTCACGGTCGAGACGATATGCTGGACATGGGAGAATTTTTCAATGGTCATGAAATCATTGACTTCGACAGATCCGAACCGGGAGACTCTCCCGATGTCGTTCCGTGCGAGATCGACAAGCATGGTATGTTCGGCCCGTTCTTTTGGATCCCCCAGAAGCTCCTGCGCGAACTGCTCGTCCTGCCTGATGGTCTTCCCCCGGGGGCGGGTGCCGGCAATCGGGACCGTGGTCACCCGGCGCTTCTCTACCCGCACCAGCATCTCAGGACTTGCCCCGATCACCTTCTCGTCGCCGAAATCAAGATAGTACATGTACGGGCTCGGGTTAATCTCGCGGAGTGCGGTGTACACGGCAAAGGGATCGTCGTTAATCCGGCATTCAATCCGCCGTGAGAGGACGGCCTGGAAGATGTCTCCTGCAACGATATGCTTCTTGACCAGATCTACGGAGCGTTCAAATGCATCCTGTGATACCGGTGATGAAAAAGATGCAGACCTGACCGGGCCCATATGTGTTGCAGGATCCGGTTTTCTATCGGAGGCGAGTACCCTGACATGATCTGCGATGGCCCGGATCCTTTCTGTACATTTTTTGTATTCGACTTCAATATCCGTATCATACGTCAGGAACGGGCTTGAGAAGATATACAGCTTCTTATCCCGGTGATCGATAACAATGCAGTCCTTGGTGAACATGAAACAGGCATCGGCCATGGTGCGATCGTTCCGGGCTGGTGCCGTTTCCTTCCCCCTCACGTTCTCAAACATCGAGTAGATGCAGTCATAGGCAAAGTATCCGACCATCCCCCCGAAAAAGCGGGGAGCCTTCACGTTCATATAATGAAATCTCGAAAGGATCGATTTGATCTTCTCAACAGGATCTTTTCCTTCGGGCTCCCGTGCAATGGAAATGAATGGTTCGTTCCCTTTCAGATTTACCGTTTCTCCAATGGAGATTACGAATTCAGGGTCAATACCTATGAAGGAGTAGCGGGCAAGTTTCTCGCTGCCTTCCATGGATTCGAGCAGGAACCCGCACCCGGTCCGTGTGCCCGTGTACATATCAAGTGGTGAGAGTGCCGGGAGTGGCAGCTCGGCACAAAGCGGAATTACGAGTGGCTTTGGCTGGTCGTTCACTGCCGTGATGAACTCCTGGAGTTGCAGGTTGAGCGGAATTTCGGTTGTCATAGGCTGGTTACCGTATCGACCGGTTCCCCCGGGAAGGGGGCTCTGCCGGTTTTTCTGAACACTTTTTTCGCAAAAGGGCCGTGTACTATAAGACCGGCACTACACGAACTGACTTAATACAGGTCTACTTTGTACATATTTATACATTGTTGTAGCTATTTGTGTATTATTGAATTTTATACTGCATTAGTGTATGTGAAAATATGACAAAACGCATCCCATGCTTCTGCGAGAATCTGTGCCTTATAAAAAGCTGAAACTCCTGCTCCACCCTTTGCCCGCTGCCCAATGGGATGTGAAGGAAAACACCCACTGCGTGGACTGCAAAGAGGATTGTCCGAAGGAACGGTTGGTGCGGTTCCGGTGATTATGACAGGATCTATGATCATGAACGGGTTCCTGGAACAAGGACTAACCCAAAAAAACCTGATAATCTCACGGAATGGGATATATAACCGGATAATTTTTCCTGATTCCAGACTTTACCCTCTGCAGATGGATTATCTGTGTTGTGCTGCCAGAGACAATTCACGAAGGCTATTTAATCCAACCGGCAAATCCTGTACAGAATTTTTGGGGCAGGACCATGGGCCAGTACCGGAACAGATCATTAGGCTGGGTGTTTGTATCGCGGATGATAGGAATCATCTGCTTCCTTATTGTCGTGGTCCTTGCCAATATCCTGACATACTACGTGACAAGCCCGGTCTATCACTCGGGTGTGAACCTCATCAATGAGAATTTCTGGCTGCTGGTTCTCATTGCGGTCATCCTGCTGGTTGCGGACGTTTTCGGGGTATTCCCGTTCCCGCTCAACCTGCCTGCACCGATCATCAGGGCATTTGGCAGCGTCTTCTGCATTGCGTTTGTGCTCAGTGTCTTCCAGTGGGTGGACCGATATTTTGGAACGAGTCTCTACCAGTTCTTCTGGGTGCTTGCATTCCTTATTGTACCGCTTGTATTTCTCATCGTTCTTGCGAGTGGTTACTTTGAGATCATGCGCCGGCTCTGGTGGCAGCCGAATATAGACGGCGATACTGGTGTCAAGGTTGTTCATCAGGAAACCAGCAACGAAACAGAACAACGGGGACCGGATGTTAAATCGTGGGAGGAGATTGGTGCAGAATTTCGCATGATGCTGTATGATATTGTTCACCGCTTCCGTCAGGAAATAAAAAAGAACCGATGATATGGGTAATCATGGCTACCAACCGGGGTTTTCCTCGAGAAAGTGCTTTTCTTTTGCTTCGAGTTCTTCAGCACTCAGGTGTGACGGCATACAGATACAGCGGTGCTCGATGAAGATCCCCCCTTTGAATATACCCTGCAGTTCTCCCTGCCTGCATGCCCCGAAGATCTTGTCATCGCAGTCATGATACACCTGGGGAAGCCCTTCACGTACAGCGCATTCCTTGGCCTCTTTCCATGATCCTGCCATATTGAAAGCATTGGCTGACCAGTATCTTGAGACTTTCTCCAGTGAATACACGGATCATCCGATGGATCTATCCGCGGGGGAACTTTGAAAAAAAGAAGAATTTCTGAGATTAGAACCGGGGTTTCCGGTGCTTGGGCAGGCAGTCCCTGCAGTAGACCGGCCTTCCTTCAGTTGGTTTGAAGGGGACTTCGCACTCTTTGCCACAGTCTGAGCAGACTGTCTTTGTCATTTCTCTGGGACCGAAGTTTCTCGGGCCACCAAAACTCTTTCTTTCCATTGTATTACTCATGCAGTTTTGATCTGCACATATACAATTAACGGTTCAGTATAAATACATCTCCCTGAATATAGAGATAAACTCGGGCGTTTCTAGGGTATGATCTCGCAACCATTGAACTTCTCGTGCGCGAAATCGCCCGGTACGATAGTACCCTCGTCTATAAGTCTTCGGACGCGGGGGAGTGCAGCAATAAGTGCATGGCGGAGGCTCTCTATGGTACCACAGACAAGTCCGCGTTCAGCAACCCCCCATGGCTGCGTGATATTTGAGTAGAGACAACGGCCGCCGCAGAACGTCCGAATCCCGCAGTCAGTGCATTCCCCCCGGATAATGACATGGTCCAGCTCAAGCGGGTGCGACCGGGAAATATGTCCGACATAGTACTGGCTCATCCCGATCATCACCGGGCAGGGCCCGATGTTGCCATCGGTCATGATAGTATAATTGGCATACCCGGATCCGCACCTGAGCCGGCTCTCCCTTTCGTACAGGAGATCCTCCATCGGATCCAGGAAGGGGTACCACCGCAGCACGCTGCCTTCTGTTTCCATATGGTCTACCCAGTCATCAACAAGCATACGTATGCCGGGATTATAACAGTCATCCGCCCACTTCCGGAATCTGCGCAGGGAAAAGTCCCCCGCAAAATTTGCGTCAATCTGCCAGTGGATCGAAGAGAAGGAGTAATCCGCGTTGGATGCGAGGTGGTGAACCGCCTCGACAATATCTGTTTTTTCTGTTACGGTCATCCGGGCGATCAGTTCTCCGGTATATCCCCGTGCACGGATTATCCGGATATTCTCCATTACCCGGTCATAGACCCCGTTGCCCCGGTTTGCATCGGTGAGTGCCTTCCTGCCGTCGAGCGAAACCAGGATAGTGACAAACCTGCCGAGAATATCCGGGGGGAGCCTGTCCAGAAGAAGTCCGTTGGTCTGTATCATGAACCGCTTCACCGGCGCTTCCCGGACAATCCGTTCGACCAGATCCGTGCGGAGGAGCGGCTCCCCCCCATAGAACGTGAGGGTTGGGGAGGGATCTGATTCAAGGAACCGGTAGAGGATTTCGGGATCATATGCCATCTCATTGGGAAGGCTCTCGTCGATCTGTACTGCCCGCTCGCCCTCACTCACCTCGAGATTTTCGAACGCCTTCGCCCTGCAGTAGCTGCAGCAGAGGTTGCAGTCATCGGTGAGGATGAGATGGAAGTACATGAAAATACCGGTATTCTTTGGATTTGATGGACGATAAAATTTGCATCCGGCAGGTGCCCTTCCCTGAAATTACCCCCCGAGGGGTGGGCAGACCGCGCCGCCAGGTTTGTAGTAATCTATAAACAATTCCTCTTTGTAATTCTCTGGTATGCCGGCCGGACACTACTTCTCCCCTGATATTGAGACCATGGGGCGTGGCGAACTCGATGCCCTGATCGATGAACGGGTCCGGTACACGGTGCAGTATGCGGTTGATCATTCCCCGTTTTACCGCCATTGGTTCCGGGAGAACAGGATTGATCCCAAAGAGGTCCGTGTCCATGAGGATCTGCTCAGTCTTCCCCTCATATCCGGAAAAACCATACGGGAACACCAGCCCCCGGTCACCCCCACCTTTGAGTTCCTTTCAACGGACTGGCCGGATGTCTTCTCTATCCAGGAGACAAGCGGTACGAGCGGGACGCCCAAAGGTTTTTTCCTGACCTGGGAGGACTGGAAGCGATACGCAGAGAAGTACTGCCGCAGCTTTGTCTCGCAGGGATTCACGAGCAGGGATCGAATCGTGGTCTGTGCTTCCTATGGCATGAATGTTGGCGCAAACACGATGACCATAGCAGCGCAGCGGATCGGGATGGGGATCATACCGATCGGCAAATGCTCCTTTGATTCCCGGATTCTCAGAAGTTACCGGCCAACGTCTATTGTGGGGAGCGTTTTTAAGCTCCTCCGTCTTGTCCGGCGCCTGAGAGCGGAGGGGGTGAAACCTGATGATATCGCCATCGATAAACTGGTGGCAGGAGGCGAGAGTTTTGCCGATGAATCCCGCACGTATCTTGCAGAGCAATGGGGCTGCACCGTGTACAATACCTATGGTAGTACTGAAGGTACCATGTGCGGCGAATGTACGGAGCTTGCCGGATTACACGTGCCCGAGGATCTCGTGCACCTGGATGTATATGATCCACAGATGCAGGGATTCGTAAGGGATGGTGATTGTGGCAGGGGCGTACTCACCACACTGCTCCCGGTCGGGGGAAAGAGCGGGATGCTCCTCCTCAACTATGATACAGAGGACACCACGCTCGTCATTTCCCGGGAACGCTGCAGGTGTGGCAGGACGCATATGAGGATCTATAACCCGCAGCGGGAGGCAGAAACCGCCTGGATCTTCGGGAATGCCCTGAACCGGGTGGATATTGAAGCGGGAGTCTTCCAGCCTGAGAACATGGATTACCTTACCGGGGAGTACGAGGCATTCATCCATAACGGTGAGTCCCCGGATGAAGTGGTTCTCCGTATCAGTGTGGAATGCCTGGATCCTGACCGGTGTGACCGGAGGCTCGTAGAGGAAAAGCTTACCGGTCGCTTCCTGAAGTACAAGCCCGGCCTTGCCGGTCAGTACGATGATGGTAACCTGAAAATCCCCCTCAACTTCACGGGACCCGGGGGACTAGAGCTCCACAGACTGAAAGGGCGCCCAAAACGGCTTATCGACCGCCGGGAACCGGCATGATCCGGAAACCCGGGCCTGGCTGTTGACGGGCTGGATGGCCCTGAATCCGTTCATTTCAATCATTGTCCTTATTGGGATTTTCGCAGTCAGGCCGATACATACGGGTGTGAGAAAGACCACCGGTTTTAAGCATGGACATTTCCCGGAAGTCTCCTGGCAGAAAGCAGTTTTTTCTGCTCTGGAGAAACGGGCATGAACAATGAGTTCACACCGGATCAATGAAAATCGGAAAAGAGAGTATATTTTTTACGAGGGCTCCCCGGTTCAGGCCCCTCCGGGGCACGGCGGGGCAGTTTGTGTGTTTTTCAGAACTATCAGTTGTTGATCCGCCGCGGGGGCGCCCCGTCGGGGGCGGCGGTAACTATCATAATCGGGGGTATGGGGGTCTCAACCCCATTATTCTCTCTTAACTTATTCGATTTTCATAGGAAATCCTTCGTACAATTCTGACGCTTTTGGGGGCTTCGCCCCCGCCACTGTGGCATCCCCGGATTGCGATAACGCCGTATTACCGGGTCAATTTTGAATGAGGACAGTACGCAGATAATTCCACGGCATAACATGCGCGATTGAGCCCCCAACAGTGGCGGGGCTGGCGCAAGGGGGGGGGCGATTTAATCACGTTACAATGATTTCTACAGAGCAAGTTTTTCCATTAATAACCTCCAGCCTGTCGGGAACGTGTACAGGTTTCCCGACAGCAATCAGGACCCGGAACCCACCCGTAATTATCCTGCAGGAGGATCCGGGCCGGCTCCGGGGTATCCGTTTCATAGGATCCCTTCACGAGCGTTACGGGAGCGATCGAAATGGATCATGTCCTGGTACGATGGAACGGTGAGGGAGTTCTCCAGAACATTCCAAAACCACGTCATCATCTCACCTCTGCCCGGAAAAGACGTTTTCCGGTCAATACATCCCGCTCCCCAAAGGAGTGCGGATTCTGATAACCGGCCGGAACCAATGAGCTGTTTGCGATAACTCTTTGCACCATCCCGGGGAATCCCGCCGTATGAGAAATTCATCCTTACGAATGCCCGGACTGTGTTGCAATGCCACTTACCATAATTTGGACCGTCTCTTGTCGGATCCCAAGCGGTAACGAATCTCGGCTGATCCTGCCGCACTCCCGGCAGAATGCCAGACAAATACCCTTCGAGTCGCGCTTTCCCTTCCGGTGCATCAGATTGCCCCTACTGGCATTCTGATTGCATATCAAAGGATTTATTCGAAAATGAGCATTTTAAGTGACTTTTTAAACGGAGTGATTAGTGCGGCACAATAACCAAAAAAACCTTAAATAAGTGGCAAAAATCCGAACTTCGACGGGCTTTCGACGGAAACCTTTTATATAATCAGGCGTTAACTCTCATTATCAAAACCCGATAGCGGTTTTGAGGTGTTTAAATGGGAACCAAAATTGGAAAAGAAAAGATCCAGCGCGAAAAGGGCTACCTCTACTTTATCGGCAAAGATGGATATGTCTGGGCAGCCCCGATGAAGCACAACAAGACCGGCAAGAAGAAGAAAGTCGGTGCTGAGAAGATCGCCAAGGAAAAGGGCTTCATGTACTACATTGGCAAGGACGGTTTCGTCGCAAAAGCCAAGATGAAGAACGCATAATCACTTTTTCCTATTGCACGCGGTTCGTCCGCCGTCCGGAGCAATCCGGCCGGCGGGACTGCACAATATTTTTCCCTGCGGGGGAGTTTCTCGTTTTTGGTTTTATCCCTGCCCGGCTAGGAACCTCAATATTGAATTACCCGCATGGATAAAACGGGTCATTACCGGACTCGGAAAGGTAAAGAAAGCTCCACGCTCGTTGAAGAAAAATTTGCTCTGTAGAAACGCACATGAACGGGAGTTGACACCCGAAGCATGAAAATTGCGTAAAATGAAATCATTTTTGTGGGCAGCCAAGACTGAGAG
>DAPW01000021.1 GCA_002502245.1 Methanoregula sp. UBA154 | reverse complement strand
GCCCGTTTCTACAGAGCAGAAAAAATATCATTTTTCCCTGTTTCTGTTCTGAAATCTGACATTGTTGTCAGGCAGAATATGGATTTGCTGATTTTAAACCAGAAATTCCGGACTGTTGCAGATTTTGCAACAACGGGTAAACTTTTTATGCACCTCCCGCATATTCCGTTTTGCTCTGATAAGGGAGGAGTTGAAAACACCTATGAAAGATAATCTGAAAGTAAAAGCCAGCAAAGCTGTTGATGACGCCCGCGTGGCCGCCCACGCCGCCTATGATGATGCTGCGGTTGCCGCCCATAACACCCTCAAGGGTGCAGGAGAGGGGGCGCAGAAGGTATCGGAGGATGTACAGATCGGTGTCAGCAAAGCAGTTGCTGATGCCAAAATAGCGGTACACGAAGCAGGATCAAAACTTAAGAAAAAGTAGGAGGTGAAAGATGCTTATTGAACTTGCAGTTCTGTTCCTCGTACTGGCGCTTGTCGCCTATATACTGGGCGCACGGGGAATCGCAGGATTTTCCATGGATATCGCGAAGTGGCTCGTCATTATCTTCGTCATTATCGCCATCGTGGCTTTTATCCTGTAGCGAATCGCCAGGAAACTCAACCAACGGGAGCGCTGATGATATTCGGTTCATCCCGGTATCCACCCGTTTTTCCCATAGAATCCAAAGAACAGAGGGTATACGGGGAACATCTTCAATACCCGGGACAAGGTTCTGACACCCATGGATCCTCTTCAGATACGTGAAGATCATCAGTTACTGCTCCTAATCGGTGCGGTTTACCTTGTCTGCATCCTGATATTCTGGCCGCTGATGACAGTAGTAATCTGGGCAGTTGCCATTGCATCAGCCCTTATGCCTTTTCACAACTATCTCTCACGCATGGTAAAACCATCAGTATCGGTCTCTTTCATTACCGTCTGGGTCCTCCTCGTCATCCTGCTTGTGCTCTCGATCTCTTCGAGCATATTGTATGGCAATATCGACCAGATCGGGACCATGGTTGCATCACTGGTCCGCGGCTTTGACAATACCGGCCTCGCTTCCTTCCTGCCAACATTCACGGAATTACAGTTCTCCCACATGCCCGAAACCCTTGTCCAGCTGCTGCTGCAGACGCTCCTGTCGCTGACCAGTAATGTCATGCAGTCCCTTATCTCGATCATTATCTTCTTCCTCTCGCTCTCGATGCTGCTCTTTTACGGAAAACAGATCTGGAACACGTTCATGCAGATGTTTTCCCCGAAACTGTACTGTGCCGTGGAAAAGATGGCGGAGATCTCTTCCAATACCATTTACGCCCTCATCATTGTCCAGATCTCCGCGGCAATAATCGCATTTCTCCTCGCAATCCCGTTTTTCTCCGTTCTCGGCGTTGATGACCCGCTCCTGTTCGCAACCCTGATTGGTCTTGCCATGCTCGTCCCGCTCATCGGTGCACAGGTTATGATCCTCTTTTTTGCCCTTTATTTCATGAGCCTGGGCGCTACCGGCAGTGCAGTCATCACGCTGGTTGTCGGGTATCCGCTCCTGAGCGGGTGGATTGATTTTTATTACCGGCCGGTGATGATGGGAAAACGGGTGGCAATTCCGCCGGTCATGATGATGATCGGCATCTTTGCCGGAGTCCCGTTTCTGGGCATTGCGGGTTTCATTATAGGCCCGGTACTGGTTGCACTTGCAGTGACCGGGTATAAAATACTCGCCGAAGATGAAAGCGGAACCGAAAAATTTTGTCAGGGTCCAGGGACTTGAACTCCCGGCAGGGAGACCCGGACTTCAGGAATTCTGCGTGTCGCTCAAACGATGAGAAGGGCTGCTTTGTATCCTTCTTTCATCGCCCGCATACCTGAAAGACGGACACCACCGCAGATCTCCAGCACCCGTTTAATTGACCGGGACCCCTCATACCCGTGAATTCCCGGTGAACTGCATACATACCTTCTTCGTGTCATGAGCCGTATATATCTATATATACGTAGTTGGTTGAATGGGTTTTCACAAAAAAAACAATGAAGCAGCAGCAGACCCGAATGCGGTGAATCCTGATGGTTCGCCCGTAGCCCGTGTCCGTCTGCCAAAGAAATGGAACAATGAACAGTTCGCCCTTGCCCTGACCATGCTGGGGGCAAACCATATCCGGGTCCAGTGCATTGACGGGGTCACCCGGATGGGCAGGATCAAGGGAAAGATCAAGAAACGTGCCTGGATCCGGGAAGGCGATACCGTCATCGTCACGCCGTGGAGTTTCCAGGACGAGAAATGTGATATTATTTACCGGTACCTCAAACCGCAGACAGACTGGCTGCGGAGAAACCAGTACATTTAATCTTTTTTTGTGTGGGTGAACGAGACCGTAGAGGGACGGAGTTCTTCGATTGCCGGGTACCTGTCATCCCCTTCTTTTAAGCATTATCCGGTCATTCAGGTCTTTTTTTCATTATCCCAAAGGATAAAGCCAATCAGTCGTACCCGGTCACCAAATGGATCGACTTTTTACCACAACGTATATTGGCTCGGACAACACCCGTCCCTGTAACCAGGTAGGATTCCACCTGGACAGCGACAAAGAGGAGGTAGAGAAAATGGTACGACGATTTCACAGATCAATCTATGACGAACTCGATGAACTCAGAGCATCCATGGACTACCTGTACCAGCTTGCTCTTGAACCAGCTGATAATCCGCTGTTGCCAGAAGAAGATACTCCCGGGATCGTGTGCCAGTCCGTGCACAGCCTGAACGCAGAAGTCACAGATCATGACGATGAGGTGACGGTAACGGTTGACACGATTTCCGGGGACGGGGATTTTTCAACATCCGCTGACCTCATCGATGAAAATACCCTGAGCATCACCTGCTGCCGGGGGGAAAAACCAGGAGAACATGACCGTGATTCCCGGCAGGAACGGAGATCGTTCTCCCTGAATCGTGTAATCCCGCTTCCGGCACGGGTCATGCATCGCGGGGCGAGGATGAGCCTGAAAAATGGCGTGCTCGATATCCACCTCAAAAAAGTACGTGCGCCCTGACAAAAAACAATGAATTATCATCATTTTTAATTTTTATCCTCAATACGCACCTATATCCCCAGAAGGAACAAATATACATGAGAAATATAAAAAGGAGACCAGAATGGGACGTATCCGTACAGATTCGACAAGGCGGTATCAGTGCGCCCACCTTATCTGTGCCTACCTGCTCTCCAAAAAAAAGATCCGGGCCGTGGTAACTTCACGGGACATTGCCCTGTTTCATCACCTGTCCCGGAGATCCTCCCAGTCGATCAGCGCCATGCTGAATTTCCTGTACACCAACCAGATCCGGGAGTCCCGTTTCGGGTTCTATATCCTCGGTACTTCTCCTTTCAGGAAATGCGATTATCCCCACCATTATACGGTCGAACTTATCGATGAGGCACGGGGACTGCTCTGATGCACCGGGCACCCTTCACCGGGAGAGCGGACTGCGGCCGGTGTGTTCATTGCCGGAGAGAGAGAAGAGGACGCGGAGCTCAGCCATGACCCTGAGCTGGCTGGACCGGGTACTCGAGAAGGGCGAGCGGAATTCACGCTCCTATGACTTTACCGAGAAACGTCCTCTCTGGAGGATGTGGGTGTTCCGGCTGTCAGCAGCAGCAGTGTGCATATGCATTGCCTTATTCTTCTGGGCATTTCTGTAAGATTGCTGACCCGGGAGGAAAAGCGCGGGGTTATTCCTGCTCTCAAAAAACCGGAATTTACCGAGGGATGTCACAAATATACGCCGTGTCCGAGTCTGGAAAAACGGCCCCGGGTCATAATCGTTCCTCCGCTTCGTGATCAGGGACAGGTCTTTTTGCGCTGTAGAAACGGGCATGAACTTTGTCAGTTCACACCGGAACCATGAAAATTGCCGATATGAGGGCTCCCCGGTTCAGGGCCCCTCGCGGGGCACGGCGGGGCAGTGCGGTGTTTTCAGTCATGCTTACAGTCCCTGATCCGCCGCGGGGGCGCCCCGCCGGGGGCGGCGGCAACTATCATAATCGGGGGTATGGGGGTCTCAACCCCCATTATCCCATGCCGCTTCCCGTTTATCATGCCAACGACGTGAGCAGCTGTCCACCACAGAGAAATTTCCCCGTGTATTCCCTGGTGGACAGGATGAAGACCCCCCGGAAGATCCCAAAATGTCCACGGGGAAACTGATCTTCACACAACCAGCACTTCCCGGCAAACGGGGGCTGTAGAGCGGTAAAAAAGATTGCTCTTTATTGCAGTACTGACAGGGGAACAGATGGAAAACCAGAGTGCAGGAAAGCACCGGACCCGGTCGTACCGGGTTTTCTGCTCCTAACAAATCATGATAAAGTGATTTATTCGCCCTCCCTTGCGCCAGCCCTGCCCCGTTGGGGGCTCAATCGCGCATGCGATGCCCCTGTATGATGTTTATTTAAACGTCCTGTTTTTGTAAAAACAGGTAATACAGCACTATCGTAACCGGGGCACCCCGGCTGCGGGGCGAAGCCCCGAGATCGTCAGGTATCTCAATGATTTTCACAAAAAAGGTCTCTTGGCGACCGGGAATCCGGAGGTTATGAGATAACCTGCGGTTTCACGTACGACGGTACCGGTGAGTATCCCGGGTTCCCTGTCATCGCAGGTGTTGTCACCGCAAAACGTTTTTTACAGCGGGTACAGGCCGCATCCCGGCTTTCCTTGTAATGGTCCCGGGGGGTTTTGTTGACAATCGTGTTCTCTGCATGGCACAGCGGGCAGGTGAAGCGGATGACATATCCGGATCTTGTGCCGGCAATTTCAGGTTTTACGGAATGGTGTATCATGAGGATATTCGGTCTTGTTGTTCTCGTGAGCAGACGGACCCGATCCCCGGAGAGATCCGGTCCTCCATACAGGAAAGGGTTCTGAAGGATAGCGGGAGGTGATTTCCTGTGCCTGGCAGTGCCGGACGAAGCTGGTATCAAAACCGTGTATGACTACAATACTATTGGCGGGCAGAGCATATAGAATGGCAGGCCAGATCCGCTCCTGGAGCTCCTCCCGGACGGGAGATCCCCCTTCCGCAGGAGAATAAGGTGCACGAACGGACCATAGTCCCCACCCCCGGCCCGTCTTTGCAGCGGATTTCTCATTCGATATAGACGGAGACCTTCGGGAAGCATGGGAAATGCCTGGTAACCGAGAGATCGCCGACCGGTGTCAGGTTTTCCCGGATGGTTCTTCGTAAAAATACTCATATGACGGAAGAGCCGTATACCTTGTAAGGAGTAAGGAGTAAGGAGTGTGGAACACCGCATGAATAAACGACGGTTCCGGGCAGATGATCCGGATCGGAAAACCTGGCAGGACCCGGAAAAAATTTTTTTGGCCATCGGGCTCTCGGCCGGCATGGTCTTTGTTGATATCGGGTGCGGCGAGGGATACTTCGCCCTGCCGGCAGCCCGGAAGGTGGGGCCTGGTGGTAAAGTGATCGCGGCCGACATCAATGCCGATGCGGTGGCAGTGCTGCGGGAGTACGCGGCTGCCGAAGGCCTCGGAAACCTGTCCGCTGACGTGAAGAGCGCTGAGGAGACGGTTGCCTGCAATGGATGTGCGGATATTGTCTTCTTTGGGATCGATCTCCATGATTTTGCTGATCCGGCACGGGTTCTTCAGAACGCACGCACGATGCTCAAATCCTCCGGGAAGGTGATCGATCTTGACTGGAAAGACGAGCCCATGGACTTTGGCCCTCCTCCGGAGAAACGGTTCCCGGTACACAAGGCGCAGGCTATGATCGAAGCTGCGGGGTTCCGGGTCCTCTCGGTGCAGGATGCCGGGCCGTACCATTACCTTATCAGTGCCGGCAGATGAGCGGGGGGTCTGACAGGGTTTCCGGATGCGTGGATGTAATGGTGTGATAAAGCCCTGTCCTTTCAAATTCACGAATTATTTATGTCATTACCTTCAATCTCCTGCTGGACTGAACTATGAGAAAAACTTCCGATCTGGTAAACGAGATGCTCGCAGAAGCAAAAAATGCCTGGCTTGTCGCAATTGTTGTCGGGTTTGAAAAGGAGACAAAATTTGTCTTCAGCTCCCAGAGACAGCCGCTTGGGGAACTGAACCAGCTGGTACAGAAGGGCGGATCCCCAATAGGACTGCTGCGATTTGACAGGGAGGATGCTGCCGTACAGGGATCTTACCGCCCGTTCGAGGAGTACGCACATGAGGAATGGGCACAACAGTATCTTGCCGGTCTTCTGGAAAATACCCAGGAGATCGTCGGTTTAAGCCAGCAGAAGCAGAGTTTCCTCACGGCATACTGATAAAAAAANNCACCGGTATGCCATGCGGCACCCGTATCCCTGGTACCCTCCCGCCCTTTCAGAAGAATGTGCATTGCCTGTTCTGCCGGGGTAGTTCCTCTTACCTTCGTTTTTTTAGGGTAACGTGCTTATAAAACCCCCCAAAATAAATTTTTTCATCCGACGTGAAAACAATGTTATAAAAATGAGCTGAAATTGATTGAGAAAAAGTGCCTGATCCTTTCTCTGTAAAAACGGGTATGAACCGGTTGAGTTCACACCGGAACGATGAAAATCAGAAAAGACCTCATAATTTTCACGAGGGCTCCCCGCCTCAGGGCCCCTCGCGGGGCACGGCGGGGCAAGAAGGTTCAATCTCCAAGACATTTTTTCAACCGTCTGGAACCCGCCGCGGGGCGCCCTTCGGGGCGGCGGGCGTTCAAGAGCAACAGGAAGTGTGGGGGATCAATCCCCGGCATCGATTCCAAAAAAGAAGCGATTTTCATGGGAAACTTCTTTTCATAGCATGAAGCCCCCATCTTGCGCCACCGGTCCACCGTTGGGGGACGGGGCGCCGTGCTATACGACGGGGTCATTGGTATCACGTCGTTATCGCAATAGGGGGCGCCGGGAGCAGCGGGCGCGAGCCGGTGGCGAAGCCCCCAGGAGTGTCTGAAAAGCAAAAGCTGTCAAGATAAAATCAAAGAAGATTTTAGGTGCTGAATCAGCACTTTACCTATTTATTTTGCAGCCGGTTGTCCTGTTCATATCCGAACGGTATACCCCGCTGCAACGAGCAGATGTATAACCCGATCGTCCCAGGCGGCATCATCCGGCTCAACCAGGGAGTTTATATGATCCTCAAAAAGCCGGGTCAGCATGCTGTCCTCCGATGCAAGGTGACGCTGGCACATGATCCTGCCGGCCCTCTTTCCACCGGAATCGAGGATCAGCAGGCGCCAGCACCCATAGTCCCGGCAGATCTCCGGGCGTGTCAGGTGGATGGTACAGTATCCTTTTTCGGACTTGCAGTCATACCGGAAAAACGGACAGGCTTCGGGGCGTTTCAGAAAAATACTCTTATCACAAAAGAGCGGGATCTTGTCCGGGTCAACGGCTACTGCTGTTCTTTCACCGGTATACTGGTTCTTTACAAGGAAATGATAATCCCCCAGATCTTCCTGTATCGTATGGACCAGGCCAAGGTGGCTGCAACATTCACCGCACTGGCTGCATTCAAACGGCAATCATACCACCGTTACCGGGTATTGCACTGATTCGCCTTAACTTCACCGGAAGATGGCAGGAACCTCCGGAAAAACAAAGAACGAAAGTCCTAAATCCCTGCCGGCACCACGGTTCATGAGGAACACGTATGGAAATTACCGCCAGAAGAACAGGTGAACAGCTGGTGCTTTCTCTTTCCGGGAGGATGGATGGGACCGGGGCGCAGCAGGCCGCAGCTGCCATCCAGCACCATCTGAACGATCATGATACGGCGATCATCTTCGACTTTGGCGGCGTGGAGTACCTGAGTTCTGCCGGGCTCCGGGTCATTCAGGACAGTATCCGGAAGATGAAGGATCGCAAAGGGCTGGTCGCTGTCTGCGGACTCCGGGATTTTACTGAAAAAATCTTAAAAACAGGCGGTTTTTTTCAGGTCCTGTCGGTCTACCCTGCGGTCGGCGATGCCCTTGAAGATATACAAAAGAAAAAAGGCCCTGCGCCCGGTGAGGTCCGCATTACCGGAAACGGCTGGTCACTCTTTGCAGAACACTCCTCGTACAAAACCGCCACCCTCTCCGTGAGCGGTGACCTTCGGACCATCCATGACGGCAAGGTCACTATTGGAGATGTACAGCCAACCCGGGGCTGTTCCGGGGGTTTTAGTATCGGAATCGGTGCTATGGGAAAAACCCGGGACATGGCAGCCCCGCTGCTGGGTGAGATGCTCAGCCTTGGCGGGACGGTGTACTGGATCCCGACCGATGGTCACCTGACCCCGGACTTCTTTACGGCTGAAGACTCAGGATCCAGCGGCATGAAGCCCTTTTCTCTTTTCAATGCCGCATTCACGGGCCCATTCTCGGACATGATCCGTGTATCGTCTGAAAAACCAGAAGGTTTGACCCTTGCCGAAGTCTACGAAGGTATCTTCCGGTACGCGAAAGAGAAGTACCCGGATTTTAAGGGGATCCTGGCCGTTGCACTGAAGGCGACGATTGGCGGCCTGTGCAGTTCGGATATGAAGACATCCCTGCTCGCGGCAGTTGCTGACAGGGCAGCCGGTGGCCCGGCCGTGATGCCCGCCGGAAAGACCGTGACCGAGTTACCGTTTGATGGTTCTGTGCAGGAGAAAATTACAGTCATCGACGTAAAGCCGAGATATGCCGGCGA
Organism: Methanoregula sp. UBA154; assembly: GCA_002502245.1. Classification (GTDB taxonomy): domain Archaea; phylum Halobacteriota; class Methanomicrobia; order Methanomicrobiales; family Methanospirillaceae; genus Methanoregula. The sequence continues at coordinate 2,972 of DAPW01000021.1, read as the reverse complement.
CATGCTCATCGGTGTGGGCTATAGTATCGATCTTCCGCTCGCACAGAAAGCATTTCCTCCCGAAACCCTCGCACCCCTCTCTTATACGGATGCACGGTCACCGGGAAACGGGACATTCCTGTATAACAAGGGCGCTGTCTTCAAAAACCTGAGGTGGGACATGAGCGGTGGCTTCGAAGCCCAGATCGGCACGGTACCGGACGCCGGGGAGTTTATCGCCATGCACAACCTCCTGAGCATCACGAGACTGAAGTCAGCACTGGTCGGCATCGTACCGGTATCAGCTATCCGGCAGGAGAGATAAATCGGCCGGAGAGTTCCTGCGGGCTTCTCATGATCCCGCAGGGGCCCGGCATCAGCAGAACCATGACTCCCGCCACCATCTCTTCCGGATCATACTCCCTCTGGCCTGTACAGACGCCCATGGATACTTTCACGGCTGAAGGGGTTCCATGACGCGGGATCCTGAAAAAAAACGCAGGCCGCTCTCGCTCATCTGGTATCTCATCGGCTTTATTGCGCTCATCATCGGCATTGTTGTAGCCGCATCCCTTGCGGTCTCGTACCTGCAGGCACAGGAGGAGGTAGCCCGGGATTATGCCATCCTCCGGAACAATACCGAGAACAATGCGATCGAATCCGTCTGGCTCGTCAACAAAGGTCTCGAACTGATAGACGAGGACCTGAACCCGCCCATGGAACGGTCTCTTGCGCTGTTTGCGAAAGCATACGCGCAGAGCGGCAACGACCCGTCCCGGATGAACCTTTCCGGCATACGGGATCAGATCGCACCGGCATTCGCCGGCACGGTGAACCTGTACATCTTCAGCGAGGACGGGGTATTGGAACATTCCACGCTCCCCGAAGTGCAGGGAATTGATTTCCGCCAGTACCCGGACTTTTACCGTTCCCTGACCCGGATCCGTCTTGGCGAGGAATTTGCTGCTGACCCGGTCGTCCGGTCGGTTCAGAACGCCAGCGACACCAGCGTAAAAGGCACGCTGCGGAAGTTTGCCTACCTGCCCAGCCCCGACCACCGGTATGTCCTTGAGATCGGGCTCGAGTCCCCGGAATTTGCCGATATCCGGTCCCGGCTCTCGTACCAGGAGATGGCAAAGCGCTTAAAAGCCATAAACCCGGACCTGCTGGGCATCCGGGTGTATGACTTCAATGGAAATGTTGCAGCCCAGGAAGGTGAAACGGCACCCTCCGGCCAGCAGTACGCGGAGATGGCCATCCGGAACCGTACAGGTTATGCGGTGCCTGATGCGGCGGGTGGCACGCTCATCCGGTATCTCTTTGTCGACCTCCGCGACCCGAAGGCTGCATCCGATACGAGCGTGGTTGTTGAGCTGCGGTACAGCAATGCCCGGCTGGACGCTGCGCTTGCAAGCCTCGTATCCCGGTACCTGCTCATTGGTCTCTGTGCAATCCTCATGGGCATCGTCCTCGCATACGCTGCATTCAGGAAACTCACCGGGTCCATCAGCGCAATCGTCCTGGACGTGGAACAGGTAGCGGGCGGTGATCTCTCGCATACCATACGGAGCGTCAACACAGCGGAGTTTGCCCAGCTGGAGTCCGGCATCAACACGATGATCAGAAAGATCATGGCCTACACGGAAGAGCTCGAGCGCAAGAAGGCCGAACTGCAGGTAGCAGCCGATATCCAGACCGCATTCCTGCCAAAGGATATCCCCCGCCCGGCCGGGTTCGACCTCGCTGCTGCCAGCATACCTGCACGGGAAGTGGGCGGGGACTTCTATGATGTCTTCACTCAGGGCGACGGGAAGTATGCTCTCGTCATTGCCGATGTCGCGGGCAAGGGGGTGCCGGCATCGCTCTTCATGGCGCTCTCCCGCACGGCAGTGCGGATCGTCTCCCGCTGGGAGAAGACCGCTCAGAGCGTTGTGAACGGTTCAAACACGATCTTTATCAAAGATTCGGGTTCCACCAGTTTTGTCAGCGTGTTCTATGCAATTCTGAACGGGGACACCCGACAACTCACCTACGTCAATGCCGGACACAATCCTCCCATCCTCCGGCGGGCCGGGGGCACCATCGAGGAACTGGAGCCTACCGGCCCGGTCATCGGGCTTGTGGACGAGCCGGGTTACCGGGAGCGGCAGGTTACGCTCAGCCCGGGTGACGTGCTGGTCATGTTCACCGACGGCGTGACAGAGGCGATCAACCGGAACGAAGAGATGTTCTCTGACGAGCGGTTACGGGCGGTGGTTCAGGAGAGTCACGCATTGACCGCAGCAGAAATCGTCAGCACGATCCAACGGGCAGTTGATTCGTTCTGCGGTAATGCGCCTCAGTTCGATGACATGACGATCATGGTACTGAAGGTAGAGTGAATTCTTCCGCGGCTCCCTGCCTGTCTCCATCAGAAAATCCGGGACAATACCGGGATTGATGCCACACTTCATAGGTGTATGATGAACGACAACGCTCACTACGGGACTTCCTGTGCGGCGGTTCAGAGACCGGGTCTCCCGTTCACCAACGTGTCCCAACGTCAGTCTGATAGGCCCTGAAACCAGGAGCCCTCGTACCTACTATGATTTACCTGGCTGATTCTCGCAAGAGTTCCCCAAACTCCTCCCGGCATGCCACCGCTGCCATGGTATCCCCAATAAAGCGAGAGTGAACGCGGACCGGTGGAGGAACTATCGGAAATGTTCGGTTGAAACCAATAACCATACACCGCAGTTTGTCATCCCCCGGGGGAACCGGAAGCGGATGACGGGTGATCCTATCACCCGAAAACTCCGGTTTTTCTCCAGAACTAAAAAAACAGGACCGGGCACACGGGATCAGGTTTCTGCAAAAAGAGGTGCAACAGGGTTTATCGAGCCGGGGACAAGAGGCGAATAGTGTCCAGGCGTTCTTGATACGGCACCGTGCTCTCGAGAGAGACCCTGCCCCACCCCACAAGTAAAAAAATTTGGTGATTCCTTAATAACGAC
>DAPW01000025.1 GCA_002502245.1 Methanoregula sp. UBA154 | reverse complement strand
ATCGTTGAGGTTTTCTACCGAGCAGAAATATCCGTCATTGATCCGCCGCGGGGGCCCCCCGTCGGGGGCGGCGGTGCTCATCGCAAGCAATCGCGAAGGTATCAACAATTAATCTTTCATATCTGTTCAACCCCATTTTCATAGGAAACCTGATAAAAAATGGGTTAAGTATCAACGTAGCTCCAACAGGAGGCCCCCCCCTCTTGCGCCAGCCCTGCACCCCTTGGGGGCTCATTGCGCATAGAGATTCCTCTGTATTTCCCAAAATCACGGTTCAGATATCACAGCACTATTGCAGCCGTGGCGCCAGAGTGGCAGGGCGAAGCGCCTGGAGCGTCGGCATTTTTCGATCATTGGCAGGTGCATTTTTCACCTTCCATGCCGGGCAGGCAATTTTTCTTGTTTTCCCCCCGTAAATCCTTCCTGGACTCAGGGGTTAAAATTTCACGTTACCCGAGATCAAAAACAAAACGCCTAATACCGGCCTGACAGATCCTACTTCCGGTATCCCTAATAGGGATTACCGGTGCAGTGGTCAGGAATGATGCGGGAAGCGTATGGCAGGATCCTCGTGGTCCTCGGGATATGTGCAATCGTATGCAGCGCTGCCGGTGCTGACGTTGCCGTCATGGAACCGGTGTCGGTGAAGTATGCAGCGCTGGCGACAGCGACAACCACGGCAGTTCCTGCCTGCACGGCCCCGTGCGAGTGCATGGCGGCCGGCAGTGCGGCGGAGAGGTGGGGGGCGAACGGGTTTACGCAGTGCAGCCAGACGCCGTGCGGGAGGACAGTCACGGGATCGACCGTGATCCCGTACTACTGTTATAAACCACTGGTAACACCGGTAACCACGGCAGTTCCTGCCTGCCCGGCGCCATGCGAGTGCATGGCGGCCGGCAGTGCGGCGGAGAAATGGGGAGCGAACGGGTATACGCAGTGCAGCCAGACCCCGTGCGGCCGTGCGGCCACGGCAACGGCCGTGATCCCGTACTACTGTTACAAACCGCTGGTGACCGTGACACAGACGCTGCAGCTCGTAACTGCGAACCCGTCGCTTATTGCGGTAAGAACCACATCGCCCGTCGGGGCGCATGTCAGTCCGATACTCCAGCTTGCCGACACGGACAAGGACGGGATCCCCGATATCACGGACAACTGCCCGCAGGTCGCGAACCCCGGTCAGGCCGACACGGACCCGCCACTCTCTGTCTGCGGGCTTGAAGGTGACGGGCCGGGGGTCACCCCGCAGCCGTGCATCACGGGTGCCCCCGGTGACGGGGTCGGGGATGCCTGCGACACCTGTCCCGCTCTGGTGAACCCGGGCCAGGAAGATTCCGATGCAACAACGTCCTGCTCCGTGCTGCCCGAGAGCATGGGCGGCGGGATGAAATGCACAACAGATTCGGATGGTTTTGGCGATGCGTGCGACAACTGCCCGCACGTGAAGAACCCCGACCAGCGGGATACCGATGGGGACGGGGTGGGGGACGACTGCGACAACTGCGGGTTCCGGGGTAACTACGCCCAGACGGACTCGGACGGCGACAGGATCGGCAATGCCTGCGACCTCTGCCCGTCTGTTGCGGCAGACCCGGCCCGTTCCTGGCAGCAGGACAAGGACCTGCCGGGTAACTCTGATGCAGACAATGACGGGGTCGGCGATGACTGTGACTGCGATGACTGGATCCAGGGCGCCCATGAGACCGGTATCGACTGCGGCGGGGTCTGTCCGGCCTGTATCACCTGTTCCTGGTGCACGGCCCAGGTACAGCCGTTCCGGATCCGGGGGACGCCGGCAGACAAGATCGATGTGATCTTCGTGCCCAACCAGTCCTACAATGGCAACCGGGCGCAGTTCCTTACTGACGTGCAGAAGGTGATCACGAAATCCTACCTGAAGTCCGATCCCTTCCGGATGAATATCGCGAAGTTCAATTTCTATACCTACATGGAAGAGGCTGCAGTGTTCGAAGGGTTTGTCTTCAACCCCCCGGCAAGCGGCTGCACGGTCTTTGATGATGCCACCACCTTTGCCGACTCCATCTCGGTGCTCCATGCCAATGATTTCCGGGACTGGTCCTCAAGCGGCTGCAGCCGCCGGGTGTTCACCTCGGAACCGGTCAGCTACCGTACCTTTGTCCACGAGAGCGGGCACTCCGTCTTCGGCCTTGGGGACGAGTACTGCTGTGACGGGGGCTACTGGCAGGCCGGCACCAACCCCAACATCTGGTCAAGCCTGACCAGCTGCCAGAATTATGCCACGGCAAACAGCCTGGACAAGAACAGCTGCACCAATTTCTGCCCGGCCGGCACCCAGAGATGCGGCTCGACCGGCTACTGGAAGCTGGACCCGGAGACTGACGTGATGCGGTGCTCCCAGGCCTGCGGTCTCTGCGGGGGTGCCGAAGCGATGTGCCAGTTCGGGTCAGCCTGTCTGAAACGCGTGAATGCCATCCTGGGGACCTACCCGTGAGGTGAAAAAAAATGAAACCATGGTACCTGATGCCCTGTATCCTGATGCTTGCCCTCGTTTTTTGCATGCCCTGCGCAGCCGGGGAGAACGTGACGCCCAAAGCGGTGGTGCTGGACCTTTCCCTGAGCGGTGACACCGTGCACGTGGTCGGCTCGCGGGTGGTGTACAACTACCCGCCCGATAACCGGGCAACTGAGACGATCGTCATCCGCATGCTGGATGGAAGAGGCACACTGCTTGGGGAGCAGGGGATCGATGACCCCCGCATCGCCTATGTCGAGGAGGGGATTGTGATCCGCGACAGCGTGAACTTCTCGGTGATTGTGCCGTTCCAGCGGGACCTCGCCACCATCAGCCTGGTCAACGGCACGACCGGTGCCGGGATGATCGCGGCGGATGTCTCGGGCAGCGTGAACGGGTTCTGCAAAGAACACACAGGCGACCCGGACTGTGCGGCAGCAGCAGGGACAAGCCCGCCCCTGCCGGTTGCGCCGGTAGCGGTCATTGTTGCCGTGCTGGCCGGTACCGCGTGGTACCTGCTGGAGAAGAAGGAACCCTAGGATCAGAACCAGGAGCAGGAGCCGGCAGGCCCGTACCCAGGATACGCGGAACGGCAGGCCGTGAGCGCGGGACTGCGCGGCCACGCGGTACATCTTTATAGGGAGCCCTGCAATCAATCCCCATGGAAAAGAAACAACAACCCCTCCGGGTGAAACATGACTGCCCGATCTGCGAGCAGTGCCAGGCCTCGAGTATCAGGACCCGGCCGGACGGGAGTTATCGCTGCAACCGCTGCGGGTACGACAGTGCAAAAGGGAAGAAGTAACGGTAAACGCGCCCGCCGGATCTGTTCTCATCCTGCCGGGGGCGCTTAAATTATTACGGCGTGACCACGATGTTCTCAAAGCGGAGGGTCAAATCCCCGCTGCTGAGAGCGGATGGCAGGGTGCAGGTGACCATGGTATCCGTCGATACATGGCCGCCAGCCGCGAGTGTCCCGAGGTAGACCGTTTTCCAGCAGACCTGGCGCCCGCCATAGTACAGGTTTGCCGATGCCGTTACTTTCCGGGCATCGGCATCCCCGACATTGAAGCCGACGGCATGGACGATGAGCGGGACCGGACCGGACGTGCTGCTGCTGACCCCCTGCGGATAGGTCCAGTACCCGTCGATATGGATCTCCGGAACGCCCCGTTGTACCGCGGGAACCGCTGCCGTTACAAAGGTCACCGGCATGGCGGTGGTGGGAATGGCGACCAGCGTGGCCGAGACATTGAGTATCCCCCCCGCGGTGACCGTGACCGGTGCGGTCCAGCGGTCGTACCCGTTCTCCCGGATCTCAAGGGTGTGGTTGCCGGCCGGAACGGCAGTGACGGTGGCCGGTGTGGTGCCGCGGTATTCACTGTCAAGATAGATCTCTGCCCCGGAGGGCGACGAGAGGATCCGGACCGAACCGGTCTCCGGCGGCAGGGCCGGGGTACTGTCGCATCCGGCACAAAAGACGCCCAGTACCACAAGGAAGAGGACGATGATCCCGTGCAGGGCTGACATATGCTGCATTGGTACAGTGCAGGGTTTGTTCACCTATATCCTTTGTGCATCATTCAACCATAGCAATAATACCCGGGCGGGAGACCCGGTATGCAAAGAACAGCCCCGCACGTATCATGAGCGATCTCCTTGTCCTCGGCGCATTTCTCTCGTTTGCCGTCTTTCTTCTCGCCCGGCAGCAACCGTATGCAGCGATCGCGGGCTGGGCCTGCATCGTGCTCAACCTCTGGTCGGAGGTGCCGGCATTTCTCCGCGAGAACAATTTCCTGTACCCGGTGCTCGCCCTCCTGTCCCTGCCCTTCCTCGCTCTCACGGCTGAACGCTTGCTCCGGAAGGATGACGTCGTCCTCCAGCTCTCCCGCACGGCCGCGATCGCGACGGTCATCTTCGTCCCCTTTGCCCTCGTCCCGGTCCTCCATGACGGGCTCATTTCGGTTGTGGTGACCCTTGCCTTCCTGCTCGTCACCGCGCTCGGCCATCACCCGCAGATGCTCACATGGGACGTGATTGCCGAGCACGCGTTTGCCAACCAGATCATCCTCGGCTGCACGGGGATTCTCGCGATCGCGATGATGCTCGGGGTCGTGTTCGGGGAAAAAAGCCTGACGGTGCGGCAGGGCGTGTGCTCGTTCCTGCTCGTGGTCCCATCTATTTTCTTTCTCAACCTGCTCCGGGTCGCTGTGGTGTTCGTCGCGGTCTCGGATACATGGTTTGCCTCGTTTCCCGACCCGACGGGGACCGGCGATCCAAACTTCTTCTGGGCCCACAATGTGATCGCCGAGGGGCTCGCGCTCCTCTTCCTGTTCGGGCTTGTCTGGACGCTTGCCCGGATCGTCCCCCGCCTCGGGACGTTTGCCCGGGCACTGGCGGTGGTGTACCGCGACCGCCTCCGGGGGCTCGTTGCCCCGGCACGGGGTACGCGATGACCGTGATGGATGCAGTGTTTGGGTGCCATACCCGCTTAGTGCCCTCCTTGTAGCTGTGGGGAGACAGGAGCCCTCCTTGCCCGTGCCGATACCATGCAGGTAATGAAGGATTTCTGCGCCACCCATCCGCGTGACCCGGACTGCTCGGGCCGGGGCCAGAGTGCTCCACTCTCTCCGTTCCTTATCGGCGGTGCCGTACTGCTCCTGCTCCTTTCTGCCGGAGCCCGCTGGTACATCCTGAATCAGGGTAAACGACCTGTGGAGTAATCTTTTTTCACCCTGTTTTACCGGACTCCTGCCACTGGTGGCGGAAGCGCTGGCACCCGATGCCATATCTGCCGGAGATAATCGTTGAGCACGTGCAAAACTTTTTATTTTCAGACGCAGGAATGAGATGTATTTTAGGGAGGTGATGGCGGATGGGAAGAGGTGTGCGGCAACGTGCGGGTCACCGCGGCGGGGATGTCTTTGACCGGCATGGAGCACGGGGCAGCGACAATGAGCGATGGGACCTGGAAAACCCGGAGGACGATCCCCTCCGTGATTTGAGGCCCCGGGATGACGAGCCGGCGGAGCCTGCCGGTGATGATGAGTACGTGTGGCCGGAGATGACCGATGAGTATGACGAGGATGACTGACGGGGGCAGTCACCCGGGCTTCTCCCTTTTTTGCGTGCAGAATTTCCCTCCAAGCCGGGATATCTTTTTGGGACGGGCGGTTCAACCTGCTCGCATCAGTTCTCCCGGTCAGGTGAACTAAAAAAATAGGAACCGCCTGGTGTCGCAGCGGCCGGTCACGAATCAGGTCCCGTGCGGGGTCAGGGACGTATCGGTGACGACCGGTACTGCCCGGTTGATCAACGGCGCCTGGCCGGGCATACGTCCCGCTGCGAGCGCTCCGGGCTGGTCCGGTGCCGTTGCATTGGCAGCACCGCCATCGAGTATCCCGGGAACTCCCCCGGCGATGAGGGCGATGACCATGACCAGGATGACAATTCCCGCGGCAATAAGTGCAATCTGCTGCCAGGATCGCTTCTTCGGCGCTTCCTTTTGCGTCCGTAGCTGCTCCGGCGGATCCTTTGAGACGGTCACCGCTCCCCCCCCTCCTGCTGCCGGTGGTGGAACCGGCTCAGGTGGTACCGCAACAGGCGTACGCACCGCGCGCTCCTTCCCGGCGTCCCTGCCCGCCGGCCTGGTCCTGGCAGGCCTTTCCGGCGGCCTGGTGCCCGGGACAGTTCCTCCCGGGCCGCTTTTCCGGAGCCCGGCCCCGCATTTTTTACAGAATAATGCATCCTCAACGAAATTTTCAAACCCGCAGCCCGGGCAGATCTTCCCTTTTGCGAGCGTGATGGGCAGAGGAACCGCCTGTACGGGAGGGGCAAGCGGGGAACCGCACCGGTCGCAGAACCGTGACTGCCGGTCAGAAATCCGGTTCCCGCACTTCTGGCAGGTCAGGACACTAAAAAGCCGTGCCCCGCACCGGTTACAGAAAACCGATGCCTCATCCGGCGCAGGGGTACCGCAGGTGCTGCATCGTTTGCGCATAGGTGTGATCGTATGGATTCTGTATACCGCAGGTGACTGATTAACCTTCTTCAGGTACGATGCTCCCCGGGTACCGACCGCACTGCCCCATGCACTCCGGCAGCGGGTTTTCCGTCGTTAACTCCAGTGGAAACAAAGGGGTATAAGAATATTCTTAAATTGCCGGATTGGCTCCGGGACAGCGATAACTTCGTAAAATCCAGAAAAAGGTATCAAAACCGGTAAATATATCCTCAAAAATAGCGTCCCCTTTTATCCGTTCACAAGACCGGTGCGGCCGTCGCTGCCGGTTTCGGCCCCGCAACCCGCGGCACCTTTCCGGTTTTCCGTCGTTAACTCCAGTGGAAACAAAGGGGTATAAGAATATTATTAAATTGCCGGATTGGCTCCGGGACGGCGATAACTTCGTAAAATCCGGAAAAGCATATCAAAATCGGTACGGATATTCCCGGAACGTGCGTCCCCTTTTATCCGTTCACAAGACCGGTGCGGCCGTCTCTGCCGGACCCGGCCCCGCAACGCGCGGGCCCTTTCCGGTTTTCCGTCGTTAACTCCTGTGGAAATAAAGGAGTATAAGAATATTCCTCAATTGCCGGACTGGCTCCGGGACGATTTAGAGCTTCGTAAAATCCGGAAAAGCATATCAAAAACGGTACGGATATTCCCGGAACGTTGAGTCCCGTTCTATCCGTTCACAGGAACGGGGCATATATGGTCCGGCGTACCGTTCGGCCCGGCAGGGGGACATCCCCTGGCCCAAGGCCCCCTCCCGCACTTCCCTGCGGAGATCGTGCAGCCGCGAACCTCCGGTGCGAATGCGAAAGAAGGAAGTCTTTTCCGGCCGGTCGTACCTGTCAGAGGCCCGGATGACCTGCCGGCATCCTTTTACCGGTGCGGGAACGTGCCCCGCGGGACCGGTGAGGGAGTACCGGGTGCCCAAGACCTCTCCGGCCGCTTTGGGATCGAAGGAGCGGCCGGGATCGGGCAGGACAGGGGGCGGTGCCGTCCTGCGCACCCATCACACCTGCTCCCGGCACCGGAACCGGAACCTGCCCTGGAACGTCTTACAGTTCATCCATGATGTTCCGGACAACCGTCTCAAAATCGTCACTGGTACACTCGATGGTCCGGTCTGCATACTGTTCGTACAACGGGATCCGCTCGTTGTACATATCACGAAGGCTCTGGCCCGGAACGCGGACAATGCCGCGGGTCGTGATGTTCCTGAGCCTTCTTTCCATCTCCTCAAAGGAGACCGCCAGGTACAGGACAATGCCCGTTGATTTCAGGTGTTCCATTGCCCGCCTGCTGAAGACAACGCTGCCCCCCGTGGCAATCACCGCGTTGCGGGCGTGCAGGGACAGGATTGTCCGCTCCTCGTTTTTTTTGAACCTCTCCGCCCCGTCCTCATCGATCATTTCCTGGAGGAGCCGTCCGGCCTGTTCCTGTATCACGATATCCGTATCAATAAATTGCATGCCCCGGGCCTTTGCAAGGATGACCCCCACGGTACTCTTCCCTGCGCCGGGCATGCCGATCAGGATAATGTTGTTCATGGGATCCTGCATTCTCCGGAACTCCTTTCAGGCCTTGATCGATAATGCATGGTTCCACCAGTACCTGTCAGGTGCTGGATCTCCGGCCCATCGGTCTGTGCCTCTCATGGCACCTGCCAGGACCGGGGGAACACCCTCTTCCCGTTCCCTGAGGGGGACCGTCTCCGGAAACTCCGGGTACAGGTCCCGGTGCATGAAGAATGCATACAAGGACCCGAAGCAGCGGTCCGGGCCGGATGATATCCTGCTCCATTTTTTATCCATGGTTGATTCCTTCTCCGTTGGATTCCGGCTGCGTATGCAGAAACGATTTCCTGACACGGGCCGGAGAGGTCGGTATGGTGAGAGAGAGCCCCTGGCATCAGGGCCCTGCGAGCTTCTTTCTGAGCACGGCCACATCCGCCGGCAGGTCCAGCACGTGCATCCTGCGGTGGCAGTTGGGGCAGAGCGCGGCAACATTCTCCACGGTATCGGTCCCGCCCTCCGCGAGCGGGACAAGGTGGTGGATCTCCAGGAACGGGTCGCCGTGCCGGTCGCTGAAGGGGGCAGGCGCCCCGCACAGCTGGCAGGTCCCGGCGGCCCGCCGCTTTGCATACTCGGACACGATCTGGTCGTGCTCGAATACCTCGGACACAACTTCGCGCCTGCCGCCTTCCTTGAGCGCATATTTTGCCACAAACTCGAGCTCGTCCAGGGGCAGTTTGTGCGCTTTTTTGCGGACCGTCTCCTCTTTTGTCTCGAGCAGCGTCTTTTTCAGGAGCGGGGGACGGTTGTGTCCCTTGAGCTTCAGGGGGAAGATATAGACATCCCGGATGTTTTTTTCGCTGTCGGGCTGCCGGGAGCGGTAGGGGTGGTCGGTGAGCTCCACTTCGCCGATATACACGTAACGGCCCTCCTCGAAGACCTCGAAGAGCCAGAGCCGGACACCGCTCTCCCGCGACTCGGCAAGGGTCTTGTTCTGCTGGAAGGAGAGGCTCTGTTCCCCGGTCACGCCCATCCCTGTGTAGTGGAAGATCTTTCCGATCCACTTGTCCTCGTAGGCGGACTTCGTGTGGTCCGAGATGAGGACGAGACTGTTGGTCCCGTGCGACCGCCGTATAGCCCCCTGCGGGCTGCACCGGAAGATCGCCTTTAAGGTATCATTGTCGATGGTATCGCCGGGTTGGACCGGGACCTCGAAGTCCGTTGCTGCTGCGTCCTGTGACGGGGCGCCCTCCAGCTCAACGGTATAGTGATCGGGCTCCTGCCGCCGGGTGAACTGTATGGAGGGGGTATCTGCGGATTCCGCCCGGATCTTGTTGAAAAATTCGAGCCACTGGGGATATTCCTTCCGCAGCACTGCCGCAAAATCCGGTTTCCAGCGCATCCGCGTCCGCGGGGATGCGTGGACGGTCTTCTCGATGAACGCGTCAAAGCGGTTCCCGCCGTGCCAGAGCACGATCCGTCGCTTCTGCCCGGGCCCCAGGCCGTCAGCAGCAAAAAATTCCCGGATAGTCGGCGGTATTACCGTTTCCCGGTACAGGAAGACCGGACGGTCGGTCTTTTTTATGGCAGCACCATCTTCCACGGCCCAGGAAAGATCGTCGGCCTCTTCATCGGGAACATCAGAAGAATCCTCTTCTGATGAATTGATGATATCCTCAATCTCGTACATGTATCCCGCCTTTTTCGTCTGCTCTTTTTGGATCCGTTCTGCTCAATCAGGAAGAGCCTGTCGAAGAGACTTTTGGCCGGCAAGAGTTAAGTATTTTTTACTCCGGCCGTGCGGGTCACGACCGGCCGGGTGAAGGTCGGACGGTCCGCCCCTGCGGTGGTCCGGAGAAATACCCTGCCGCTCTGCCATGTCTGGTATTGTTTTCTGCACGGGGTGCGGAAAAATGGTGGAAAAAATCCCCCGTTTTTGAACGGGCAAACTCCTCCCGCGGTTCTCAAAAAAATCCTCCAAAGCGACGACCTCCACCCTCCTCTCTTTCCTCTCCGGGCGTAGTGCTGCACGGTACCGTAAAACGCGGTGGCCGGCGGTGAAGTGGAAAGGTTCATCCCCCATGGTGAAAAACCTCTCAGGACATGCAAAAACCGGTCGGGATCGCGGGCGGGCTCCTCCTTTTCCTGCTCATCGCCCTCCTCCCGCTGGACCACCAGACGTTTCCTGTTCCGGCCCAGCTTGTCACAGCGGTGACCGGACTGATGCTGGTCTGGTGGATCACGGAGGCCATCCCGATCTATGCCACGGCACTCCTGCCCTTCATCCTGTTCCCTGCGCTCGGGATCCTGTCACCGAAAGAAGCGGCGGTCTCCTATGCAGACCAGACGGTCTTTCTTTTCCTGGGCGGGTTCCTCCTCGCCGCGGCCATGATGCGGTGGAACCTGCACAAACGGATCGCACTCACGGTGATACGCTGGGCCGGTTCCGGGACAAAGCGACTGGTGCTGGGGTTCATGGCTGCCACCGCGTTCCTCTCGATGTGGATCTCCAATACCGCCACCGCGATGATGATGATCCCGATCGCGCTCGCGCTCGTCTCGACCCTCATGCCGGCGGGGACCGGTACCAGGAACGGGGAGCAGCCCGAAAAGCGCGAGTTTGCGACCTGCCTCCTCCTCAGCATTGCCTATGCGGCAACCATCGGGGGGATGGCAACCCTGATCGGGACTCCCCCGAACGGGATCCTGGCTGCCCAGATCCCGGCCCTGTTTCCGGAGGCACCCGGGATTGATTTCTTCTCCTGGATGATCTTTGCGGTTCCCTTTATGGTCCTGTTCCTCTTCATCGCCTGGTTCTGGCTCACCTCCGTCATGTACCGCCACCTGCCGGAGGAAATAACCGGGACCGGCGCCCTGGTCGTGCACGAGCTCGACGACCTCGGCCCGCTTACCACGGGAGAGAAATGGACACTCCTGGTCTTCCTTTCCGTGGCGATTGCCTGGATAGTCCGGACGCCGAAGGTGATCGGCCCGCTGGTCATCCCCGGAATAACCACCTGCATTCCGGGGCTCACTGACGCCGGCATCGCGGTCTTTGGGGCGCTCGTCCTCTTCCTGCTCCCCGTCAATATCGAGAAACGGATCTTTACCCTTGACTGGGAGTCGGCGAAAGGGATATCCTGGGGGATCCTTATCCTGTTCGGGGGCGGGATCTGTCTCTCGCAGGGGATCCTTGCGAGCGGGCTTGCTGACCTGATCGCCCATTCGTTCATCCGTCTCGCGGGACTTCCGCTCGTGGTGATTGTGCTCCTCATCGCCCTCTTCATCTCCCTGCTCAACGAGGTGGTTTCCAACACGGCGGTGGCATCGATCATGATCCCGCTGATAGCGATCACGTCGGTGTCGATGGGTATCAACCCGATGCTGCTGATGATCCCGGTGGCACTTGCCTCATCGCTCGGGTTCATGCTCCCGGTCGGGACGCCGCCCAATACGATCGCGTACGGTTCCGGGTATATCTCGACCCGGGAGATGATGCGGGCAGGTTTTGCCCTGAATATCATCGGCTGCATCCTGATCACGCTCTTCATGGTCTTCGTAGTGCCGGGAGCCCTCGGCATCTCCCCCGAGCTTCCCGCCTGGGCGGTGATTGCCGGGAAGTAAAGCGGGTGCCTGCCCTGCCGGACCCAGGCCGGGCGCCTCCCGTGCCGGGCCCGGCTGGTTCGTCGCTGTCCCGTTCTCCCGTTCTCGTTTCAATTGCCCCGGTCCATGAACCCTGCACTGCCGTGACGATGGTTCGTGGCATTCGGGCACCGTCCCGCGGAAGTACCGTCCCGGCTGCCGGGCAGTTCACGCAAGGGCCCGGCGGGCGCTCCGCCGGGGGTGGTGCAGGACCGGCTGTCAGATGGTTTGATGAGCCATGGTTGACAAACCGGAGAAGTAAGGACCGGTCAGTTTTTTATGAGCATGAACAGCTACTCCGCACCAATCCCTCTTCTCCGGATGTATGCCCTGCGGCGGATGGTCCCGCACCGGAGATCCGGCAACACTATCCCCGCGTCCTTTCGGGAGTGATACGGCCTGATGAAAAATCCCTTTGCATGGCTGGCAACGGAGATAACCACGCGGCCTCTCGCGGTCGCCGGCGTCGCCGCCATCGTATTTCTCGTCATGATCTTCGGTCTCACCCTGGTCTCGATGGAGACGGGGACCGATACCTATCTTGACAAGGATTCCCCCCGCGGGGCCCTGCTCGCCCATTATACCGATACCTACGGCTCAAATGCCCTGATGCTCATCTTTGAGACGGATGATATCCGCAACCCGGGGACCCTGAACTACATCGACGCGCTCCAGGCCGATATATCCAATGAGCCGTCCGTGGAACGCGTGTCGGGGATTGTTGACCTGCTGAAGCAGGGGAACGGGGGAACGCTCCCGGGCTCGATGGCCGAGATTGACCAGATCATCAGCCGTTCGCCACCGGAGGTTGTCGCGCGCTACATCCCCTCAAAGATGATGACCATCAGCGTGGTCACCCTCCGGCCGGGGCTCTCCGCCGACCGGCAGGAAGAGGTCCTCAACTCCATCCGGACCATGGTGGAACTCTCCCATCCCCCTCCCGGCCTGACCGTCATCATCTCCGGCGAGGCTGCTTTTTCCCAGGAGATGGAAGTGGTGATGGGGTCCTCCATGGGCATCCTCATCCTGGCGGCGATGGTCCTGATGGTGGTGGCGGTATTTGGACTCTTCAGCCACGTGCGCTACCCGCTCCTGCCGGTCGTGGCCGTGGGATCCGGCCTTATCATGACCTTCGGGTTCATGGGGCTCTCCGGCACACCCATCAGCATGGTGGTGATCGGGGCGTTCCCGGTGCTGATCGGGATCGGCATCGATTATGCGATCCAGATCCATTCGCGGCTGGACGAGGAGATCCGCCGGTCAACGCTGAAAGAGGCCGTCATCACCACTATCACCCGGACCGGCCCGGCCGTTCTGGTTGCCATGCTTGCCACCGCGATGGGGTTCATCAGCATGATCCTGGGACCTATCCCGATGGTGGGGGATTTCGGGATCACCTGCACCGTCGGGGTGATCTCCTGCTACCTCGCCGCCCTCATCATCATCCCGGTCTTTGCAATCCTGGTCACCTACCGGGCAAAGTCCCCGGCGGGAACCGCGACCGGTACCGGCGGGCCCGGGCCGGGGGCCGGTAGCGCTGCGCCGGCCCCGCCTGGGGGTTCGAAGAGAACGTTCATTGAGCGGTACGATGCGGCCCTCGGGAACCTCGCGTACACCATTGCAAAACACCCGGTCCCCGTCATCCTGGCCGTCTTCCTCGTGGCGGTCATCGGGTTCCAGCTGGACAACGAGGTTCCCATCAGCGCGGACGAGAAGACCTTTGTGCCTGCCGATATGCCCGCGCTCGTGAACATGAACAAGGTGACCCGGACCATGGGCGCAACGAGCACCATCCCGCTCGTGGTGTCCGGCGAGAACGTGCTGGACCCGCTGACCCTTGCCTGGATCCGGGATTTCGGGGAGTACGAGGTCGCCCGGAACGACCGGATCACCGGTGTCACCAGTATCGCCACGCTCCTTTCCCAGTACAACAACGGGGTACTCCCGGAGACCGGTTCCGCAACAGAGCAGACCCTCAGCCGTATCCCGGCCGAGACGAGAGAGCGGTATCTCAACGGCCGGATGGAGACGGTGATGGAGTTCTCGACCGTTGATATGGAGATGGGGCAGGCCCGGTCACTGATCGCGGTCATCCAGAAGGATCTTGCGTGGTTCTACCCGCCGGTCGGGGACACCGTCCGCATCACCGGGAGCCTGGATATGTTCGCTACGCTCATGGACGACATCAGTGAGTCCAAGCTGCTCATGACGGTTCTCGGGTTTGTGTTCATCCTCGCGTTCCTCCTCGTGGTGTACCGGAAAATCCACGCGGTCTCCCCCCTGATCCCCATCGTTGCGATTGTCGGCTGGAACGGCGCGATCATGTACCTCCTGGGCCTTGACTATACGCCCCTGACGGCAGTCCTCGGTTCCATGACCATCGGGGTGGCATCCGAGTACACGATCCTGATCATGGAACGGGTTGATGAGGAACTGGCGCGGGGCCTGGACCTGCTCTCCGCGATCCAGACGAGCGTGCAGAAGATCGGTACCGCGATTACCGTCTCCGGCCTGACCACGATCTTCGGGTTTGCCGCGCTCATGCTCTCGGAGTTCAATATCATCTCGAATTTCGGTATCACCACGGTCATCACCGTCGGGTTCTCGCTGGGCGGTGCGATCCTGATCATGCCGGCCGTCATCTCCCTGATGTACCGCTTCGGGGGCCGGCCCGTGACGGCGGAGACGGGGCGGTCACACCCGGAGATCCCTGCCCCCGAGTGAGCAGGCCGCAACCTTCCCGCGCCGGCACGGGAGCGGCTCAGGTGCCTCTTCATGCTGTGCGATGACCGATGCTGGACCAGAACAGGGTGCCTCCGTGGTGGGTGACGACAACAAGAGCGGGGACGACCGCACGGCTCCGCCATTGATAGTTCTGAAAGGGCATAGTGCCATTTCTCCTGCCAGCGAGGAAAGGAAACAACGAGGGAAAAAATAGAGAAAGATTATTGTTCCAAAATCCAGATCGAAAAAGTGTTCCTGTTCAGTCACCAAAACGCTGACGTTACGGGCTTCGCCCCGCTTCTGTTGAAGCCCCGGTTGCGATGGCGCTGTAGTACCAGAGATCAGGAATCCCGGCAATACAGAGGAATCGCATGCGCCCCCGCCCCCGCCGGGGGCAGGGCTGGTGCAAGGGGGGCGGCCATGAGATCCAAAAGATCCGTCGCTGACGTGTGACTACTCCTTCAAAAAAAAACCCCGGACTGCCCTGCCGTACGCCGGAGGGCCTGGAGGCGAAGGAACCCCCGCACTACCCGGGGTTATTCCAGATTTTCATGGTTCGGGTGCGAATGCTTTGTTCATGCCCGGTTCTCCCGGGGCAGACCATTCCGAAACCTATGCCACGCGATGTCCCCGCAGGAGAACGGCCAGCACATACCCGGCGACAAAGCCGCCGATATGTGCCATGAACGCAACACCGCCCGTGTCCGCGGCTGCACCGATCGAACCGATCCCGCTGAAGAGCTGGAGGACGAACCAGAGCCCGATCACGATCAGTGCCGGCATCTGCACGATCCCGTAGCCTGCAAAGACGGTCACCCGGCGGTTCGGGAACAACAGCACGTATGCCCCGAGCACGCCGGCAATCGCCCCGGATGCCCCCAGGTGGGGGATGGTCGATCCCAGGGAGAACGCCAGCTGGGCGAAGGTTGCCGTGATGCCGCAGACCAGGTAGAAGACGAGGAAGCGGAGGTGCCCGAAGCAGTCCTCCACATTGTCGCCGAAGATCCACAGGTAGAGCATGTTGCCCCCGAGATGCAGCCAGCCGCCATGGAGGAACATGGACGAAAAGAGCGTCAGGAAGTCCCCGGCGGGATCTGCCAGGAAGCGGACGGGGATAAACGACCACGCGACGATAAAACCATCGCCCCCGATTATCTCTGCGAGAAAGACCAGGATGTTGAGGGCGATCAGCGTGTACGTGACCACTGGCTGTAACCTGCGCGAGCTGTTGTCGTCACCGATGGGAAACATCCGCCTATCCTCCCCCGTTACCGGGAACCTGTGCACGGTATCCCTGGTTTTCAAACATGGACACGTGCGGATTCTACCCGGGATTACCGTTTTTTACCTGATAAATTATCCGGAGCTCGCAAAAGGCGCCCCGGTCAGCACGGGTGTCCCTGGTTTTTCCGGCTGTTCCGGGTATGCCCGGTAAAAAGATCATTCGGCCGGGGCACCGATGAGATCCCACAAAACACCGTGGCTTTAGATACGAGTACATGGCAGGTTCGTACCGGCAGCAGGTGGTGCAGGCAGATGCGGACAGACTGATTCCGGCAACCAGGTCACAGGTCGTTCTGTTGGATGTTAACGACAGCACGGGAGTTTTTATTCCCACGGTGAAATGGCATAGCTGTATCGAGACAGATTTCAAAAAAGTTATCGTTTACCATAATAATAACATATGTGAAGATCCTCGATTTCTTACAACTTTCGCCGGATCTTCCCTGCTCATATTTTAGCTCTGTAGAATTCATTCGCACAATTCTAACGCTCTTGGGGGCTTCGCTCCCGCCGCTGTGGCATCCCCGAATTACGATAACGCCGTAGTACCTGGTCAATTTTGAATGAGGATGGTACAGATACTTCCAAGGTATCGCATGCGCCCACGCCCCCAACGGGGGCAGGGCTGGCGCAAGGGGGGGGCGATTTCATCATTTACCTTGATTTCTACAGAGCACTTATTTTAAGAGGTCTTCGCATTCGCGTTCTTGTGACAGCGGTCATTTTCGCGCTCTCATCTTCGCCGGGCAGGGACGTCCTGGGTGCATTCACCATAAATCCATGACCAAGTTTTTATCAGGGACACTCATTTTTCACAAAGGCTGGGGTATGAACATGGAGTGTTCTGTGATGATACCGTACCTGATTCACCATACGGGGCGATTGTTCCAGAAAAATGTTACCGGCTGTTCCGGAACTGGAACTCCGGTGCCTTCCGGCACTGTTCAAAAAAGTTCCCGATGAGATCGTTCTCCCGTTCCCGGAGATGATGCGGGAGGACTGACTGCCCGATGATCCGTAACGAGAACTGGAGCGACCGCTCATCCCAGGTCTTCCGGCTCTGATCGAGCAGGCGTTTCGCAACATCCGCCGACTGCCCGATGTACACGATCTCGTGTGACCCGGCATCCGCGAGCAGGTACAGCCCGGCACCGGCCGGGATCTCATGGACATTTTCCACCGCAAGTGGCATCCATGCCGTCCATTCCAGTCCCATCCAGTCGCTGTCGCCCGGTCTCCCGATCGCTTCCAGCGGCTCAATGCCTGGCCAACCCGCCGGGTTGTCCTTATGGTCCTCCGCGAGCTTCCCGCCACGGAGCCCGTCTTTCCGGCTGGTGGACTTCCGGTAGCGCGGGTGGATGCGGCCGAAGTTGCAGAGCGGGGACCCGCCCCGTTCCTGCCGGTAGCGGTAGAGCAGGTACCTCTCCATCCCTTTCCGGCCGTTTATCGAGGCATCGAGCGGGGCGGCGGAGCATTCGTACCCGTATCCTTCAGCGTCTGAAAATGCCCAGAGCCCCGGGGCCTCGGCATGCGGGTCGCTCCACGGCATGAGGTCCTGGTTCCGGAGTTCCATGCGGAGGTCCTGCAGCCGCTGGTGCAGGCTTTTTTTGGTCTCCCCGATGTACATCAGAAAATCCCTGCCGGCCGGTCGCAGCCGGTAGAGGCCGGGTTCTTTTGGGATCTGCCGGAACTCTTCTTTCGTGGCACTGAACGGGACCCAGGGGGACCAGGGAAGGGCGCACCAGTTGTCGAAGAAATACGGGATATCCTCGGGGTCGAAGGGGTGGTCGGGATCGGGCAGCATTTCGTATACATTATTTGACGGTGAGCGGGATAAGGGTGGCGGGGTGCTGCCGGAAGTGCCGGCAGTTTTTACCGGGAACGAATTTTACGGATCGCCCTGCTCTTTGGGAAAATGGAAATTGCAGTAACCCCGCAGGGCAATGCCGGCAGAAACGCTGGGCGGCGCGCTGTGTTCTGTAACCACCCTGCAAATGTTCATCTGATACCGATAAGCCGGAATAAAAAAAAATATGTTACCGGTTCATCTATTCATCCATTTTTTGCCGCGTTCTGGCAAGCACGTGAATGTTACAGTCTTTCTCACTGGCATTCCAGATCCCGCATTTTTCCTTCTTGCATTGACTGATACCGGAGCGAAAAGGGCAGTTAAAACGATCCGTCATTGTTTCACCCTATAATTTACGGATAATTTGCACATAAATATTGTGAAATATTCGTCTGGATATGGAGGTGGTACAGCCGTAAACCCGCCATAACGCGCCAGAAGAACCACATGGCAGGCTGAGGAAACCGAAGGGGAGGTCTGACCGGATCCCCGTTGTGGCATAAAGGAAAAAATACTCACTCCCTGAGATGTTCATCCTGGCATGCTCCTCTCGTGGAACGATCAGGCCCGTCACGACCGTACCCTGCGGTTCAGGATAGTATCAGCATGCACGCCGGCACAACGGTTCCGGCAGACCGTGCCCGGGCCGGTATCCTGCGGGAGTTTTTTTTCAATGATCTTTTTATTCCTGCCGGAGAAACTTCATAGGAGAAGGGAGCTATGTTCGAAAAAGTGTTGGTTGCCCTGGATTTTTCCGCTTATACCGAGAACATTTTTGACCGCATCACCGGGATCCCCGGGATAGAGGAGGTGGTGCTCCTGCATGTCGTGGATGCAACGCACCCCTCGAAACTGGGCTTTACCACCGGGCCGTATGTCGAGAATGTCCGGATCCTCATGGATGAGAAGAGAGCAGCGCTCGCGCACCTCGGCTTCCAGAACCCGGTACGGGTCGATGCGACCGTGAAGGTGATCACCGAGGGCACTGTTTCCCAGGCGATCCTGGAAGCAGCGGAGGCCCGCCATGCCTCGCTCATCGTCATGGGTGCCCGGGGCATCAACCCGATCCAGGAGATCCTCCTCGGCAGTGTCTCGTCAACCGTCCTCCGGCAGGCAAAGACAAATGTCCTGGTCATGCACTTCGATCCCGGATGCGAGGATGCGGATGCAACCGGTGCCACATCCCGCCCGGAACTGTTCTCACGCTTGCTGTTGCCGAGCGATTTTTCCCCGTCTGCCCGGGATGCACTGTCGTTTATCCG
Organism: Methanoregula sp. UBA154; assembly: GCA_002502245.1. GTDB lineage: Archaea > Halobacteriota > Methanomicrobia > Methanomicrobiales > Methanospirillaceae > Methanoregula. The sequence goes on along the minus strand of DAPW01000025.1, from coordinate 2,919 downwards.
GACAATCCCGTCCGTGCAGGAGGTGATCCTCCTCCATGTGGTCAACCGGGCCGAATCAGAACCGGAGATCGAGGCGGCCGTCCGGGAAGCCCAGGCCCGGCTTGCGGATATGAGCACCGATCTCACCGCTTCCGGTCTTGCCGTGAAATGCCGTATCCGGGTGGGGGACCCGACCGAGATGACCCTCGCGGTTGCACGGGAGGAGCAGGTATCCCTGATCGCGATGAGTGCCTACGGGACGGCCTGGTTTGAGGAGATGCTGGTCGGGAGCACGACATTCACGGTGGTGAGAAGGACCCGGAAGCCTGTCCTCGTCATCCGCAACCGGCCGGAGAACGACCATCCCTGAGCGGTTTTTTAGTATTTTCACCGGTGCCCGGGACGATACCCGGTCGAAGACGGGCGGGCACCGTGCTGTATCACCTGTTTTTACAAAAAACAGGACGTTTCAATAAATATCCTATGAAAATGGGATTGAACAGATGTGATATGTTGATTGTTGATACCTGCGCGATTACTTATGATGACCGACGCCGCCCCCGAAGGGGCGCCCCCGCGGCGGATCGATGTCTGGAAGCATCTGTGAAAACACCGGACTGCGCCGCCGTGCCCCGGAGGAGCCCTGAGGCGGGGAACCCTCGTGAAAATTATGATCTCTTTTCCTTTTTTTCATCGTTCCGGCCCGGTGGAGCTGGATTGCATTTACCGGGGGCTCATCCCCGCTGCCGGGCCGCGGAACAGCCTGGCCTGGTGCAGGCCGGTCACGGACTTCCGGACACGAGTCCCCCGTTCGAAAGACCCAAATAATCCGCGGTTGATCGTTGCATATGGTACCCGGGCACAGGTTCTCGTGCAGGCATGTTCACCTGGTCTTCCTTTCTGCCATGCTCCTCGCTGCCGGAAGCGGCATCGTTTCGGCGCATGCACCGCTCAGCGCGGGACCCGGTGAAGGTATCGCGGATGCAACCCTGATCAGCAGTCCGGAAAAATCCTATGTCCTCTACACCTCGCTTGGCGAGGATGGAGCGGCGCAGTACTACCGCTTTCCCTTACAGAAAGGGCAGGTCCTGTATGGCTCCCTCATGGTCCCCGGCCCGGATTCCGCGGTCCCGGACCTCGTGATCATCGGGCCCGCGCTTGCTTCCGCAGGTGATATTCCGTCCTCTGTTGATCTGCCTGCCGGGTCCGGTGCCTTCCTGGTGCAGGGAAAAAAACCCGGGAAACCTTCCTACGAGCCGTTCACGCCCCAGCCGATCTATGAGGTGGCCCGCTTCAACGTCACCGCCTTGGAGGACGGCGACTATTACCTCGCGGTTCTTGGCCCCGGCGGGGCACGGTACAGTCTTGCACCCGGGTTCAAAGAAGAGTTCACGGCTGAGGAATGGCTGCTCATCCCCTGGTCGGTCACCTTCATCCATCTCTGGGAAGGCCAGTCGCCGGCGGTGGTCTTTGCACCGCTGGTCATTGTGGTTGCCTGTGGGCTCGTCCTGACCGTGCCGTACCTGAGAAAACAGGGCCGGGCGGGGGACCCGGTCCCCTGGCTCATCCTGGCAGCAGGCCTCCTGTACCTCGGGGGTGCGGCCATGACCGGCCTGCAGCTCGTCCATACCGTCCTGCGCACGGGCTATGCGCCGGGGGTGCTGCTGACCCTCGCCTTCATCGCAGGGCCGGTCATCCTCGGCATCTATGCCATCCGGGCAGGGATCCGGCCCCCCGGTCCGGCTCTTTCCGGGATGAGCGGGGCTGCACTGGCGGTCACCGGTATCCTCGGTCTGCTCCTCTGGGCGGGGCTCCTCATCGGGCCCCTGCTCGCCCTGGTCGCCGGCGCCGTCATCCTTGTCCGCGCTGCCGGAAGAGCCGGTCCTGCCTGACCGGGAACGGGCGTGCCGGTGCCGCCGCGGGTGACCCGGTGGAACCGGGTGCAGCGGGAAAAAAAGGCGGGAGGTTACCCGTTCTTCAGCGCAACGATATCCTTCACGCCCACCAGTTTCCAGACCAGCGATCGCTCCTCGCTGACGATCGCTTCCGGCGGATCAGCGGGAGAATGACCCAGGGCACTCAGCACCCGCATGGAGAGCTTCCGGTCCCGGATCATCCGGACAAAGAGTTCCCGGACCTTCTTTTTCTGTTCCGGGGCCCCGACCTCCTCGAGCGCGCCCTGGAGGCTCACAAAGGTAAAGGAGGAGAGATCGGGGGCATATTCCTCGATCTCAACCGAGACCTTCGGGTTGCTCCTGAAATACCCGATCTTCCTGCCATACTTTGTGGAGAGGAAGTACAGGTATTTTCCGTCAAATACATACATGAAGGGGGCGATGTAGGCCTGACCGCCGGCACAAAACGCAATCCGCGATACATTCTGGCGTCTGACGAGGGCGTCATACTCCGCTTTTGCCATTTTGGGGATTTTTATTGGTTCCATGGTGTCTCCATTCTCTTCCTTTTCCTATCTTCCTGTAAAAACCTTTGTGCCCTGACCATGAGCGTCCGGGGCAGGAGGGAGGTGTTCCGTTCAACGGAACACGCCGGAAAAACCTTATGGTGACGGGAGCAAAAACGGGCACAAGCCCGTGATAACCATCGTGAACCCCATGACCATTGCCCGGAGTCCGGCCTGAAATATTCCCGCAAAAAATATGGGTATAGTCCCATTCTGGCGACTAATGTATCATAACCTATTTTCCCATCATGATCGCTCTTGGGGGCTCCGGCACTTTGTGCTTCCGCCCCCGCCGCTCGGGCATCCCCCACATTAGGATGGTCACTTTAGACGGCTGACCAAGAACCTACGAAAAAAAGGGGGTCAAGGGGGGCTCCCCTTGGGCTGCCTCCCCCTTTGGGGGAGAGAGGGGGTCACCCTCATATTTACCGAAGAATATTAACCTGGTCACCGGAATAAAAAAGAAACTCAGCCAGCGA
>DAPW01000001.1:6300-14758 GCA_002502245.1 Methanoregula sp. UBA154 | reverse complement strand
CACCTGGGAGACATACGCGACAACGCGGTCGGTCTGTTTTGTCCCCTCAAGGTTGACCAGGTCTCCCTTCTTGATGCCGAGCGGGACGGTGATGACCTGCCCGTCAGAGCGGTAGAGGGTTACCGAAGCGGATTTCACCAGGTACTGGCCCTTGCCGCCATCGAAAACAACGGGTATGTTTGCATTGTACTCTTTTTCCTGGACAATGACGCTTATCTGGTTGTTGTCCGGGACTACGTCCGTGGGCGAGACGATGAGGTTGTTCGTTGGCGGTGCGGCGGTTGTCTGCGCTACCGTCGGGGCAGTCGTTGCGGCCGGTTGTGCAGGCGTGCCGGTGCAGCCGGCAAGGGCGATTGCTACCGAGAGGAGAAGGATTGCGAAGATTGCGGTTTTCTGCTGCATACCAGAATGTACGGGCAGGAGTTATTTGATGGTTGTGCTCGGGACAAAAAAACGGCCGGCTCCGCCAGAAAAGTGCATGAACAATTGAGTTCACATTCGGAGGATGAAGATTGTTGAAGGATCAAATACTTTTAAGGGACCCCCTGCATCTGGGCTTTTTTCGGAACGGCAGAGCCGGGGTATTTCTGCGAATTTTAGGGGTCATGGGTTCCTGAACCGGGATAATGGAACAGGCAACCGGAATTATGATGGCCCCCCGCCTCAGGGCCCCTCGCGGGGCACGGCGGGGCAGTTCGGTTCTCAGAAACATCATTCATTGATCCGCCGCGGGGGCGCCCCGTCGGGGGCGGCGGGCGTTCATCACAACCGGGGGTATGGGGGTCTCAACCCCCATTATTCTGTCCCAGAAAATTCGATTCTCATAGGAAAACCTCCGTCTCCGGCCATGATCGCAGCCACCCCTTTTGCCAGCCATCCCCTGCCGGGATATTACCTGAAAGGACGGCACGTTCCTGTGCTGGGTTCTGCCGCGTAAGCCCGGGGGGGCGCCGCAGTCGAGGGGACAACGCCCGGAAGCGCAGAGGGTGGGATCACTTATGGACGGTCATGAGTCCTGCGGGGATCCCTCGTACTCCAGCTCGCCAAGGTCCCCGTTCACCGTCACCACCGAGCCGTTTTTCAGCCGGTCGAGCGGGATGCCGATCCGGTCGATCATCGGGATCCCGCCGATGATGGCACCGGTTGCGATGATCGCCTCTGCCTCTGCATTGATGATGGCCGCCGGTGCATGCCCGTTCCGGCTCAGGGCATAGAGCACGTAGGACCCGACGGTGGAACCTTTCCCGTACGGGAACGCAAGCACTTTTCCGGCAAGCGAGACCCCCTGGAGCGGGTGGCCTTTCTCAACAATGATCCCGGAATCCGGATCCACGCCCGACAAAAACGAGATCGGCACCGGGCTGACCAGCAGCGGGCCGCCCGCCCGGCCACCGGCTATCCCTCTTCCCCGTATATGCAAAATCACACCACATAAATGGTTGAAGATAAAGATATAAGAGTAATATGGAAGAGACTGCCGTTAACAACACTGCACCTCCCTCTGAGCTCAAGTACGAGATCCGGTTCCATGAGCTCGAAGCTTCTCTCCTCGACATGAAGGTGAAAGCGGAAGAACTGCAAAAGGAGAACGGCCAGCTCAAGCGGGAGAACAACCAGCTCAAGCGCATGCCGCTTTTTGTTGCCGTTGTTGTCGACATCCTGGAGAACGGGGAAGTATATCTCCGGCAGCAGGGAAATAACCAGGAATATCTCACCAATACGCCGGAAGAGCTCCGGTCGCAGCTGAAACCGGGTGCAAAAGTTGCGGTCAACAACGCACTCTCCATTGTCAGGGTTATCGGCAACATCTACGATGCCCGCGTCCGTGTCATGGAACTCGAGGAATCACCGGAGATCAGTTACGACCAGATCGGGGGACTCCTCCACCAGATCAAGGAAGTGCGGGAATCGGTCGAGTACCCGCTCACCAAGCCGGAGATCTTCCGGCGTATCGGGGTTGAGCCCCCGAAAGGTATCCTNNCTGGTCCGCGAGCTCTTCCAGCTCGCCCGCGAACGTGCCCCCGCCATCGTCTTCATCGATGAGATCGACGCGGTCGGCAGCATGCGCACCAACGACGGTACCTCCGGCAGTGCGGAAGTCCAGCGGACCCTCATGCAGCTCCTCGCCGAGATGGACGGGTTTGACAACCGCGGGGATGTGCGGATCATGGCTGCCACAAACCGTGCCGACATGCTGGACCCGGCACTCCTGCGCCCGGGCAGGTTTGACCGCCTGATCGAGATCCCCCTGCCGGATAAGGACTCCCGGATCCAGATCCTGAAAATTCACTCCCGGAAGATGCACATGGGAGATGTCGACCTCGAAGCGATTGCATCGGCCACCGGGGATTCCACGGGAGCCGAACTGGAAGCCGTCTGCCGGGAGGCCGGCATGATGGCCGTGCGCCGTGAAGCGGACCATGTCAGCATGAACGACTTCATGGATGCAGTGCGGAAGGTCAGGAACGAGGCCGTGGCAGACAACCGCATGTATACCTGATACGGCTTGCCGCCACGTCATACGGGAGATCCTGCATGAACATACTCCTGATCCAGCGGGAAGGCACCGATCTCCACAACCGGCTCTTTACTTCCGAAACCAGCAGGATGGTGCTCCGCTTTTACCACCCGAGGAAAAAACCCTGCGGGGTCGCTATCACCTGCTCCACGCTGGGCAGCGCCCTCTCGCTCACCAAAGAACTCCGCTGGTACATCCGCCGCTATGTCCGCGAACCGCTCTTTGAACGGGAACCGGGGATCTGGTTCACCCACCAGCTTGCGCAGGACGTTTACTACGAGCGGACTGCCGTCCTCGGCCCGGGATGGAAATACCGCAAGCTCTACGGGTTCCGTGACGGGAAACTGGTCAGCTCCGTCCCGATGACTGCCGGGTCCACTCCCGATGAATACCACCAGGAGTATATCGGCGCTGACCGCACGATCGAGATCTGGTGCACGGAAGACGACGTGGAGGAGGGCGAGCTTCTGGCGGAAGATGCCGGCCCGGAATCCCGCGGGGCAGAGACACCCTGATCAGTGCTGGTTTCCGGCCCCGTGAGGCAGATTATCATCAGGATCCATGGGAGCCCGGCGCAGCCCCGGTTGTGCTTTTTTTCCCGGTCGGGAAAAAAGGCGATTTTTGCCAATGGAACACAATACCGGGAAAGGCATAAACCAGCTGTTCTGCCAGGGAATGCGGATACGGGATATGGATTTTTAGCTCTATAGAAATCATTGGATATCAACCATGACGCTCTCGGGGGCTCCGCCCCCGCCGCTTGGGCATCCCCCGTATGCGATTATGCCGTATTACCTGTATACAATCGCAGGGAAATTTTCTGTACAGATATTTCCGAGGCATCGCATGCGCCCCCGCCCCCAACGGGGGCTGGGCTGGCGCAAGGGGGGCGATAAATTTCCAAAAAATAGGTTTTCTACAGAGCAGATTTTTCAATTGACCATCCGGTCCGGCCGGGTACACGGATACCTGGCGGCGTTCTGCTCCGGGAGGATCGATCCCGGTTCACACGAAAACCGGGTGGAGGAATGAACGCCGGGAACAAAGGAGACGGGGCACTTGCCTCCCGGAAAAAACAGGGTTCGCGAAAGGATCAAATCCTTTTGCTCTTATCTGCTCCTCCTGCACGCAGGGGTCCCCGTGCACACCTTGTAGAAAACACGGTTGAGCGTTTCCGTCTCCTCAATCGTGGGGGGATAATTCGCATCGTACAGTGCGGTCTCAACCTGCCGGATAACATCGCCGATAGTGGTCATGGAAACAGCTCCTTTTTTCCGGAAAACAGGTTGCCGGCATTGTGGTATATATTGCCAGAATGTGCGGGGTTTACCTGACCTCATGAACGGATCCATGATCGAACTCATGGGTTCGGAAAATTATCGTGAAAAATATTCATGGAAAAGAAAAGAAGAGGGTTTATGCAAACATTGCACCTTCGACATCAACCGGGCCCCGGTGGAAGTCGAGACCGACCTTGGCAATGGCCGCGAGGAAATCCTCCTGCATGATTGTCGGGCGCTCTTTCCGGATGGCAAACATGCCGGCTTCCATGCAGATTGCCCGAAGGTCGGCACCATTTTTCCCGTCCGTCATCCGGGCAACGGCCGCGAGGTCAACATCCTTATCAATCGTCAGGGAACGGCAGTGCACCTTCAGGATAGACAGGCGACCCTCTTCGGTCGGGAGCGGGATCTCGATGATACGGTCGAAGCGGCCGGGACGGAGGAGTGCCTTGTCGAGGATATCGATCCGGTTCGTGGCACCGATGATCTTTACATCGCCCCGGTTCTCAAAACCGTCCATGCCGGCCAGCAGCTGCATCAGCGTGCGCTGGACTTCCCGGTCACCGGACGTGTTTGCCTCGGTGCGGGACGCACCCACCGCATCGATCTCGTCGATAAAGATGATGGTCGGACCTTTCTTCTTGGCAAGGTCGAAGAGCTCCCGCACCAGCCGTGCACCCTCGCCGATATATTTCTGCACCAGCTCCGAACCGACGACCCGCATAAAGTGGGCATTGGTCTCGTGCGCTACCGCTTTTGCCAGCAGGGTCTTTCCCGTGCCCGGGGGGCCGTGGAGCAGCACCCCTTTCGGCGGATCGATCCCGATCCGCACAAAGAGGTCCGGGCGTTTCAGCGGGAGTTCAACGGCCTCCCGGATCTCGTTTATCTGGGGGTCAAGACCCCCGATATCCGCGTAGCTCTCCTGCGGGGAGTCCACGAGTTCCATGCCATAGACCTGTGCATCGAACGAGGTGGGGAGCAGCTCGACGATCGCGAGCGACTGCTGGTTGAGCGTGCAGCGGACCCCCGGCTTGAGTTCCTCGGCATTGATCGACGGCGAGCTCCGCACCAGGAAGCGCGGGCCGGCACTGCTCCGCACGATNNTGTTCCCGGATCTCGAGGTTCCGGGACTCGAGATTGCTGACCCGCTCCATCATCTGGACTTCCAGTTCGTGCTTGTCATTCTCGATATGGTTCAGCTGGTCGCGGAGCTGCTCCGACAACGTGCGGTACAGGCGGTAGAGCTCTTCCGGCGTCTGAGGATCCGGTGACTGGTGGAGGGTATCGGCCATCTCTGTCTCAGATAGGTATATGGGAAAACTCCGTATAAAGTGTTTGTGAGGAGGCAACCCCCGAAACCTGCTGCCGGGTCTTTGGAGTGGGAATTTATACTCGCACGGGCTACTTCTTTGTGAGATTATGCAGTGCGAAATGTGCGGTGAGACAATACGGGGCACCCCGAAGCTGGTCCGGGTCGAGGGGGCCGAACTGCAGGTATGCAGCAAATGCGAGAAGTTCGGTACGGAGGTGCAGCAGGTGCGCCGCACCGACCTCCGGACACCGCAGAAAGGTTCGGCAGGACGGGCTGCCCCAAGCCCGGCCGGCGGGGCAGCGCAGGTCCGGTACAAGCGGGACATGTTCGACTTCATGGGAGGGGAGATTGTCGATGATTACGCGGCCCGGATCCGGCATGCCCGGGAGGGGAAAGGGCTCTCCCAGAAAGACCTTGCCATGCAGATGAAGGAGAAGGAGCACCTGATCCGCAAGATCGAGAACAGCGAACTGATCCCCGAGGACGATGTGCGGAAGAAGCTGGAAAAGGTGCTTGGCATCCGGCTGCTCGATACAGCGGCCACAGAGGAGGAGAAGAAGGTCCCGAGCAGCCTCGCGCCAACGCTCGGCGATCTGACGATCATACGGAAAGCGAGAAAGTGATCCTCTCCTTTTTTTTGGCCGGTTCAACGCCGGTTTTATAAAATAGTGCTCTTGTTGAAACGGGCACGAACAGGAGTTTGCCACCGAAGGATGACAACCGTTGACACTTCATGGAATTTCGTGAGGGCTCCACGGATCAGGGCCCCTCACGGGGCACGGCGGAACCGGGAGGCTTTCGGCGATTTTCCCCGGTCATGGATGCCTGAATGAAGATAATGGTGCTTTGGAGAAATCCTTCGCACAATCCTGACGCTCATGGTGGTTTCCCCCCGCCGCGGTGCATCCCCGTATTGCGATAACGGCGTATGAACTGGTCAATTTTGAATGAGGACAGTACAGATAGTTTCGGGACCTCGCATGCGCCCCCGCCCCCAACGGGGGCAGGGCTGGCGCAAGGGGGGCGATTTAATCACGTTGCAATGATTTCCCATGAATATCGGTTCTTTCAGAAATCGATGGCGGGGATAGGTGCCGCCGCCCCGAAGGGACGCCCCCGCGCGCTGACAGGGGGTCAGATCGTCTTTTTGTTCCCGTACCGGGGCTCCATCTTCATCGTGCCATCGGCCTGCATGATCCGGACCATCTTAGGCTCGGCCGGGGCTTCCGGGACTACCGGCCGGCTTTCCGCGTTCAGCCGTACGGTATCGCTGTCGGAAGAGACTACAACGGACTGGCGTGCAGACGAGCCGGACAGGACCGCTCCCGGCCCGGGTTCCTGATTCCTGTATTCCCCGGCCTGCCGGGAGAGCGTCATGGAGACCGTTTTGAGGTCGAGCATCTCCGCAACCAGTCCCCTGACCAGGGCATCCATCTCCCGTACCCGTTTCTCGAGTGCTGCGACCCGTTCTTCCGCTTCACCGGCTGTTGTCATTTCCACCATCGTCATCACGTTCTCCTGCCTTCCGGGTCCGTTCCCGGGAAGGGTGATCTGTACATCGGGCTGTGCATACTGTACACGTACTGGTGTCCTTTCCCTCATAAAGAGGGTGGACGGCCCCGGCACCGGGCGGGTGGTTGAGACCGCGGGCGGCGTATCACGAGTCCCCGGGCCGGAAAACGGAAAGGACCCGCTATTGATTGGGATGCTCCCTGACCATACGTATATATCTGTTCTCAAGCGATGTATCGTTTACAGGAGATTTGAACAATGCTTTCACTCTATTCATGCTCAACGTGCGGAAAGATGATCCTTGTCGTCCAGGATGGCGACGGCACCCTGGTCTGCCACGACCACCCCATGACCCGGGTTGAGGAGAAGAGCTCGGATGCCGGTAAGGAAAAACACCTGCCCGTTATCGAGAAGACGCCCGCGGGGATACGGGTGAAGGTCGGATCCGTACCGCACCCGATGGAAAAGGAGCACTATATAAAATGGATCGAGGTCATCGGTGACACCTTCCTCTATACAGCAACCCTGAAGCCCGGGGAAAAGCCGGAAAAGGAGTTTTTCCTCGGGAACCTCTCCGGCCAGGTCAAGAAAGTGCGGATCAACTGTAATGTCCATGGCATCTGGGCGAACAAGTCCTGAACGGCGGCATGCTCCGGTTCATTCCGGAGTTACTCTTTTCCCTTCCCGGTATCGTTACGGTCCTTCCCGGGACGGCATGGTTTTTTTGCGGGGTACAGGTGATGCCCCGGTTGCGGAGGCGAGCCCACGGGAGCATCAGAGTTCCGGAATGAATCCCCCGGAGCATGTTTTTTGCCCAATGAAACGGGCATGAACAATTGAGTTCCCACCCGGATGATGAACATTGGTGGACTGTCCCATACGTACGATGGCTTCCCGCATCAGGGCTTCTTTTCGGAACAGCAGGACCGGGAGGTTTTCTGCGATTTTTCCGGGTCATGGATGCCTGAATTGAGCTCGTGGAACAAGCAAGCAGAATTATGAGGGCTCCCCGCATCAGGGCTTCTTTTCGGAACAGCAGGACCGGGAGGTTTTCTGCGATTTTTCCGGGTCATGGATGCCTGACCTGAGATAGTGGAACAAGCAAGCAGAATTATGAGGGCTCCCCGCCTCAGGGCCCCTCACGGGGCACGGCGGGGCAGGAAGGTTTTTTCTGTCAACCTCTGTGATTGGCAAACGCTGTCTGGTCGGAAGAAATCTCCGGTGGCGGGTGCGNNCCGGGATTAACGGAAGGGGCAGGATCTGAAGTATGCGAAATGCCGGTTCAGCGTGCCCTGAGCATCTCCCTTGCGAACTTTTTTGCGTTCTCCAGGTCTTCTTTGTCGGGATGGCCCCAGTTCACGACGAGCATCCTGCCCTTGCAATGCCAGCTTCCCAGGATGGTGGCGCCCTTGCGGGCAAGGGCATCCCTCATCGCAGCAATCATCTTCCCGGCTCCCCCGTCGCTCCCGGCAGTGCCGAACAGGGCAACCGTTCGCCCGGTAAAGTCTGCGGAACCGATCAGTTTTATCATCGCCTCGCCGGGTCTGCCCCCATAGGTCCCGCTGCCCAGGAATAGGATCTTTGCATCGTCCGGCAGCGATGCCGTTACATCCCCCACCTTCACTCCCAGCTCGTCTGCTATCGCATCCGCCACCTTCCGGGTATTCCCGCCACGGGAATCAACGAGTACCGCGATATCGGTCATATTTCAGGATATATGGGTAAAAGGATATAAAAAGTCCGGTAACCAGCCCCATCCGGCACGGGAACCCGGGTTCTCTGGTGCTGTTCCATGAATGATTTCCCTCGGAAATGGCATCCGCTCGCACGCAG
>DAPW01000001.1:0-6293 GCA_002502245.1 Methanoregula sp. UBA154 | reverse complement strand
CACCCATTATTTTTCCGAAGGTGGCCTGCCCCCCTCCAATTTCTCCCGGGCCGGGTCAGACCCCCACCCGCTCAGCCCATTCCTGCCCCCCTGCTCAACTACGGGAACTCATCCTGATTCCAGTCCACCGTCAGAATCTCCAGTGGAACTGGTGGGCAGTCAGGTGTCTGACACGGGCACGGTTCCCTTATCCAGGCAGGGGTTGATCCCCCCAACCCTCCCTCCCATTATTTTTCCAAAGGGGCCCTGCCCCCACCTTCAAAAAATCCGGGGGGTACCCCCCTGCTCATAATAAAAAAAGGGTAAAATGCTTGTAAAACCCCAAAAATAAATTTAGCTGTTCGACGTGAAAATATGTTGATAAAAATGAACTGAAATGGAGTGTGAAAAAGCACGTTATTTTCATTAAAATTTTTCATCGGTCTAAAAAAAGCAAATACCGTTCTATAACAATGTGGGGGTCGCCTCAACGGCGGGGGCGAAGGCATTGTAAAAGCCCACAGGAAGTGTCTGAAGGACACGATCCCATGAATAATTTATTGAAAATCAGGTGCTGAAATGGGACATTCCCCAAAAAAAACTACCCTCCCTGTCGGACAATTGGCATACCACTTGATTTTCCGTCTGAGTTCCATGCGAACCAAAGGGCTGGGCTTATAAAGTATGGTATGATTGCATTGCAACCAGGGGGGTGGGGTATTCCTGCAATTGATCCGAGGGGGGGTACTTCCAACCCGTGCAGAGGAAGGAGGGGATTACCTCCCCGGCCTGGCAACCCGGCGGACCCCACACCTCCGGCGTGATTCTACAGGAACCAATGGACAGGGTTCATGGAACCAGGGGTTCCCCCACTCTTCTGCCGTAGGGATAGGTAGAGAGAACCGGATGAAATAACCAGAGGGAGATGGGGTACCTCCTGGTCATGGGGATATGGGGGACAAGCCTCCCCTCCCGACTCATCGTCTGCTGACAGTTCAGCCCCGGACTTGTGAAACGGTGTATTCCCGGAAAAATTATTCGTCAGAATGGCACTGCACCTTTCGAAAAAGTCTTTAAACAAAAGTTCTCTGGAGATTGTACCTGCGTGTTCTGGCGTATTTTCCGGTAATGACGGATATGATCCGTCAGCTCCGATTCCACAACGATATTGATTAAACAGGGGAGTAACATTTGAGCACGGCTATCCTGCGTATGAGGGACGAGAAGAGATCAAAATTTTTATTTCCTTTGTATGACTGAAAAAAAGGTGTTTATCGCGTGATAAACATTGTCCTCCGATTCTGACGGTTCCCTCCGGGATGCCGGGAATTCCCGCCCGGCTCACTTGAGCTTTTTCTCGAGCTTCTTGAGTTTCTTTTTGGCGCTCTCGCTCCCCGAAGCCGCCTGCTTCGAGAGCTCTTCTGCCTTGACCTTCTTTGCCTGGTTCAGTTTCGTCAGCTGTTTCTTACTTGTTGGCATTTGAGTTACCTCGTTACACCTTTGGCTGGTTCTGGTTGGCTTTTTTCCTTCTTAAAAATACCTGTATCGTTGTTCGGACACGAGCCTTTTTCCCGGAGCAATCGATCCCGGGATCCGCATGACTGCTCACCCTCTGAGCTGGACCATGGAGATGAGATTGCCGCAGGTGTCGTCGAAGATGGCGCTGACCGACGGCCCGGTCCGTGTCGGCGGCGAAACGAAGGTCACACCCAGACCCTTCAGTCGCTCGTGCTCCTTCCGGATATCCTCCACTTTGAACATGGTCGCCGGGATGCCCGCTTCGTGGATTGCCTGCTGGAACGTTTTTGCCGCCGGGTTCGCGTTCGGCTCAAGGAGCAGTTCCACGTCAGCCGGGCCTTCGGGTGAGACAACGGTCAGCCACCGGTATTCGCCTGCCGTGATGTCGGTTTTCTTCACGAAGCCCAGCACTTCGGTATAAAACTTCAGTGCCTTTGCCTGGTCATCCACGAACACGCTGGTGATGAAAATTTTCATAAATGCAATGAAACGGCTGATGGGCAAAATAGCTATGCTCCGTACCAGATTCACCGGCCGGCGGAAAACCAGATCCCCCGGCTCCGGTATGCAGGCCCGGCGGCGCTCCCGCCGGAATATGCTGTAGAGACGGGCATGAACAATGAGTTCACACCAGTAGGATGAAAATTTTTGAAGGATCCAGTGATTATTAGGAATACCTGTTTCAGGGCCTCTTTTCGGAACAGCGGGCCGGAAAATTTTCTGCGATTTTTCCGGGTCATGATTCCTGACCTGAGATAGTGGAACAAACAACCAGAATTATGATGGCTACCCGCCTCAGGGCCCCTCGCGGGGCACGGCGGGGCAGGAAGGTTTTTTTCTCACCCGCTGTGGTTGGAAACGCTATCCATAAGGAAAAGATGGAGCGTAGTGATCCGCCGCGGGGGCGCCCCGTCGGGAGCGGCGGCACATATCATAATCTGGGGTATGGAGGTCTCAAATCCCATTATTTTGTCCCAAAGAATTCAATTTTCATGGGAAAATCCCTTCAGGTAAAATCGGGATCCGGTAACGATAGAACCGGAAACAGGAAATTTTTTCGGCCAGGAAAGATCGGAACATGTTCCCGGTCACCTTCACGCGAGCGTCTGCCCCGGCACAATCCGCTTCCCCGGGCGATCGATCCCGGCCAGCGAGCCCGGCGTGACAAGGAAGAACCGCCGCGTCCCGTGCTTTCACCAAAGCCGGAGCCCGGCCATGGCGGACACGTTGCGGGCAATGATCCGGAGCTGGCACAGTATCCCACAGGGATCTTTTAAAGGCGCCCCGGGATCACGGTTCCCCGCAGCCGGGTTGCACGTCCGTCTACCTGCGGGGAAATGCCACGTCCGGCCTTTTTATGACAAATGACGCATCCAGGTTTCCCGCCATTTCTTTGGCAACTGCCGCGGGGATGCCTATTGCCATCATGTCCGGGGGAAGCGTGTGATTCTGGGTCGGGTCCTGCGGGCCCATGAACGCGGTGTTCTTCGGCGCGTTCTCCGCCATCCCGGCAGGGTAGGTGATGAACGTCGAGCATGACGGGCCCCACGGCACGATGACGGGTGTGAACGGGTCAGTCCGGCTGAAATGGACGAGCGCTGCCATATTCCGTATCTGCTCGGCGGTCCCGAAACAGCAGATGGACCGGATTTCTGGTTCCGGGTCGGGGAGTTCCCCGCATGCCTGGACAACGAGATACCTGCCGGGCGGTGTAATCTTCCCGAGCGCCCGGAAGCAGGCCTCGACCACCTCAGGCCTGGATTTCAGGTACTCAGCGGCCCCGCCCCGGACATCACGCTTCCCTGTTGAGACAAACCACTTGATCTCATCCGGTTCAGGGCGGAACCCGGTATGGGCAAGACCACCGATACAGCAGCCCTCGTTTGAGTCCGGTCCCACGTAGATCGCGGGAGACTCACTCCGGGATGCCATCCGGTACAGCGAGACCGCAAGGCACCGGTTCACCGCGGGAAGGTGGGCAACGCCAGCTGGTATGGTCTCCGAGCCGTACACTGCAAGCGGCCGCGCCGCAAGGTGGAACGCGGCCGCGAGCCGCTGTCCCGCTTCTTTAATCAAAATTTCAGCCATTGAATCACCCTTTTGGTAGTATTTCTCTTCTGGTTTTCCGGAGGCATCTGTCTTTCGTCGGTTTCAGGGGGATCTCCCGTTCGCCACCGTGGCGGTATTTCGTTTCCGCGGCGGGTGGAGCGAGGGCTGATGAGGGTAAATGCGGGCGGGGAAAAATCACTCATTGATCACGGTAAGCGGGGCGAGGGCTGCGGGGCCGGGGGATTTGCCGGAGGGGGGGCCATGGTTTGGGGATACATGTGTCTGTTGAGTGTGGGACTGATGGCACGGTATCGATACTGTTTACCATAAAAAACACTGGGGCTGGATGCCGGTTGATGCCCACAATCATGACAAACGATGATGGGGAGGAAAAATGGATTTCCTGAAAATTTTACTCTGAAGAACCGTGCATGAACCTGGTGAGTTCACACCGGAACCATGAAAATCAAAAAAAGACATCACAATTTTTACGAGGGCTCCCCGCTTCAGGGCCCCACCGGAGCACAACGGGGCAGTTTGTCTGTTTTTTCAGAGATATCAGTCATTGATCCGCCGCGGGGGCGCCCAGAACCAGGAGTACTGAATCTTCTCCCGGAACGGAGCATGTTTTGGTTTGCCATTCCTTCTCACCGGGTTCTTTGATCTGCGAATTTACTTCTTTCTGAGTGTTTCAACAAGGCCTCATTTTAAAAAAATGGTAACGATTAATGCCTCTTCCAGAATTCAATTCCCGCCGCCACGACGATTGCCCCGAACAGAGCGTACTGGAGCGGGGAAGACTGGGTCGTCTGCCGGGCCTGAGCGGTTGCAGCGGTTGCCAGGGGCGTCGGACTTCCGGCTTCAGTGACCTGGAACGGGATAACGGTATAGGTATCCACGTTCTTCATTGCCGGATCGCTGAACGCAGCAATGAGCGCCTCTGCCGCATCAGTGCCCTGCAGGCTTCCCGGGCCGGCGATCCTGAAGAGATTCGTACCATTGTTAAGGTTCAGGTTGCGGACATAATCCCCGTCAATGTCGATGTCGAAGCGGTTGTTCTGCATCCCGTGCTGCACGAAGAGCCAGTACTGCCCCGGCCCGAGACTGCCCGACATGGCCTCAGTGCCGGTGAAGGCGAAGGAAGCATCCGGGTTTACCGGGCTTTTCGCCGTGGATATGTAGTTTTTTCCGATAACCCAGATCTGGACTTCCGGCGGATCTCCCTCTGCAAATCCGGTGACCGCGAATGCCATTCCCCGTATGACCGGATTTGGGGAGATCTCCGCAGAGATGAAGGGTTTTTTGATGATGATACTGACGTTGCCGTAGGTTGTCGAATCGCCGAACTGGTTGATCGCGACGGGACTGCTCACGGCATACAGGGTGTACGACCCTGCATCAAAGGGGAGATTGGCCGTGTAAAAAGAGTATTCCCAGGTTGCATCACTGTTTGTTTTCACTATGGTGAAGGTGTACGGGTTCCCGCTGACTGCTGCCTGGCGGGGCGAGGTGAGTTTTCCACCGCTGCCGGGCATATTGGGTCCGGCGATGAAGAGGTACGTGGAATCCGAACCGGTATTCTTTCCACTCATGATCACGTTCTCCCCCAGGTAATAACTCTGCGAGCCCTGTAAGGTGATCGTTACGATTGGTTTCTCACCTGTACCCCCCGGGGTATCGGCAGATGCAGGCAGTACCAGCAGGGCTGCCATTCCTGACAGGAGCAGCAGCAGGATCACGTTCCTGAACCCCGAAGGGTTCCTTCCAGATTGTTTTTTCATATGTAAATGTATAGACATTTACATTATAAAGTTATCCTTTGGTGTTCCGGTATCTTTTCCCCGTTTTCACCTGCCCGGGTGGGCCGGTAAAAATTATGAGTAATGTCCCGGCGACGGGGTGATCTGCCTGCTCTTTGCAGAAATGTAAAGGTGCTGCACTGCGATCCCGCCGACCGTTGCCACGATGAACGCAACGGTTAAAAGTACGAGATTGTAGAGGAGGGCCAGAGCAATCCACGCATCGGGGGGATGAAAGATGACCGTGTTGTACGGTGAAACCATCCCGGATGCTGCCTGGATAAGCAGGTGTGCAAAGAAGACTCCGGATACGACAACTCCAAGGAAGGCGGCGCAGGCACCGGTCTCAATCCAGATCTTTTTCATCATGGCAAACGATCCCGTGACTGCCTCGCTGAGGGTCTTCTGCCCGAGTACGAAAAGGGGCACGACAAACGGCGTCAGGATGAACAGGAGCAGGGTGATCGCCAAAAAGTTCAGGGCCTCCATGACCCCGAACGGGTATATCCATAACAGCAGCGACCGCCCACCATAGCCCGGAATCTCGGTGAACATGTTCCAGTCGAGAGTCCAGTTGAACGGGAACTGAGTGATAACGGGGCCAAAGAAATCCGGCCCGAAGCTATCGAGGAACCGGAAGTCAGGAGGCAGCCAGATAAAAAAATTCACCCAGATCCTGAAGAGGAGCAGACCGGCGAGAGCCAGAACAACAGACCACAGGAAGATGGCTTCTGAGTATTTTTTTGCCTTTCCAAGCCCCGCAAAGAACGAGGCCGAACCGCTTTTCTCTGGCGGTATGCTCAGAAAAAGGCCCGCCAGCAGGAACACCAGGCAGAACATTGTGGCAAAACCGAGGAAAAATCTCGGGACATAGTACGCGATGATATCCGGTTGCATGGTCCTGCCGATGGAGCGGAGCGCCGCCATGCCTGTCTCTTATACACATCT
>DAPW01000003.1 GCA_002502245.1 Methanoregula sp. UBA154 | reverse complement strand
TTCTCAATTTTCATGGGAAATCATCTGGAAGTACCTGACGCTCCCGGGGCTTCGCCCCGCCGCTTTTGAAGCCCCGGTGCGATAGTGCTGTATTAACTTAAACCGTGATTTTGGGTAATACAGAGGATTCGCATGCGCCATGAGCCCCCAACGGGGCAGGGCTGGCGCAAGGGGGGGGCGACCAATGCTCATGAAACAGGTTTTCTACAGAGCAAAAAAACCGGACAAGATACTGACTCCTGCCCTGCCGTGCCTCGGATAAACCTGATACGGGGAACCCTTGTATCCCTCAGACATCGTTTTTTTCATCGGGCAGAGAAAAAATAGATTCTGCGTATCTGGTGAATAAAGGAACTCATTCGCGTTTCACGAGACGGTGCGTTATCGCTACCAGCGGGTGACGGGCATAATCAAGGATCTGGACATCGTCAAGGGTCTTTAAATTCATCGCATGGGCGGTCCGCTCCATCCCGAGCTCGATCTCTTCCTTGATCTCGATGATATAGGCGTCAAGCGCCGTGATGCCGAGTCTTTTTGCGGCAATGGCGCGGTGGTGGCCGTCAACCAGGATAGTCCGCCCGGGCCGCTTGACAACGATAATCGGCTCGGCGAGCCCTTTCTTGATCTCGTAGATCCGTCCCTCAAGTTCATCCTCATAAATCTTGGACTGGGTGGGGAGCAGGTCCCTGACCGGCACGGTGCCCCGGCCAAGTGTGGGGTCCACGCCATAGAGTTTTTTTAATGTTGTAATAAAATTGAAGACCTTCTCGGGTGAAACATGCTCGATCTGGGAGCGGATAACATCTGAGTTTGAGATGATCCCCAACAGATGGTTCTTCTCGTCAACAACCGGCAGTTTCTGGATGCCGCTCCGGAAGATCACCCGGGCTGCGTCATTGATATCCATCTCCGGGTCAGCCACGATCAGGTTCTTGGACATCACCTGTTCGACAGGTGTAGACGATTGTACGAACAGCAGGTCGCGGGCAGAGATGTACCCGACCACGCTATTATTCTCGATAACCGGGAATCCGTCATGGTGTGTCTTCTGGATCTTGTTGATGACATCTTTTGCTGTGCCGGAGATATCGACGCTGACAACATCATAGGTCATGTAGTCCTTGACCTTTTTCTTGTCCATTACTAGACTTTTGGCGAAAGAGGACTAAAAGACATCGCTAAAAAAGGGGAACGTTGGTTTATTCGATGGCGATCCGTGATTTCTGCGGCATAGTCCTCTTTTTCAGCCTTACCTCGAGGATACCGTTCTTGAAACTGGCTTTCGCATCGTCTTCGGTCACATCAGCCGGCAGGGTAACCATCCGGTTCATGGAACCGGAAACGCGTTCGCGGATATAATAGCCCTCGGCGTTTTCCCCGGTATCCCGTTCGCGTGTGCAGGCGATCTCCAGGAGGCGCGGATTGATGAGCTGCAGGGTAACTGACTCCTTTTCCACGCCAGGAAGATCTGCGACAACAATCAGATCATCGTCATGCTCCCGGACATCCACCCGGAACTCATCACGGATCGCCGGATGTATCCGGTCGCCTATGCCCCCGGCAGGGAGGAGCCTGTTTCCCGATGATACAGCCTGAACCATGTTCTCCAGCTCTGCCCGCATGTCTTCCATATCCTGCCACATCATCTCGAACAGGTTTCTTCTCCGTATCATGTGCTCCCTCCGTTATGGTTTTTCCCCGCATACTCTATGGGGATAACCTGTAGTTAGTATTCATATTTGATAAATATTGTGCAACAGCTCCTCAGCGCTGTGTGCAGCCCGGAACGTGGGCAAATGGTATGGTAAAGACCAGGACCAGGTATACCGTAAAATGGCTGTTGTCCGGACCGGTGGAAGCGGAATAGTTTATGACGCTTGGACTACGATCTAATAAGGAGGAATTGAAAGAATGGGCGATAAGAAGCAGAAAGAAGCTACTACCAAAAAGATTAAACAGGTCCTGGTTGTCGGGGCGTGTGTCCTGTTTGTTGTGCTCATGATACTCTCCGGCATGGGATCGGGCTGGCTCACAATGTTCAAGGTTATAAAGCCCGGTGACACGGTGGTAGTTGATTATTCATTCTACGATATCAACGGAAATACCGTCCTGACATCCAGTCAGCAGGCCTATATGGCAGCGGCAGAGAAAGGCAGGGATCCTATCTACGCACGGCAGCTCGCGATATCCACCGGTCAGAACCTGACCACATCCATCTACCCGGTGCCATTCTATTCGGGCAGCAGCGGGTGGACAAACCAGTTTGCCCTGTTCACCCAGGAATATGATGCGATAAACCAGGCACTGGCGGGCATGAGGACCGGTGACCAGAAACGGGTTCAGATCCCCAGCAGATCCATGGCCCAGGAATGGTCCGCCGAGCAGCTCACGCGCAATGGCGTGAATATCACTGATCTGAACACCGGGGATATCCTCGCAATGGGGGTTTCGGAAAATCCCGCAGAGATGACCACCAATACCACCATCACGTACACCCGCGTCGGGCAGGTAGTCAGCAGGACAAACGAGAGCGTGATTGTTGATTTCGGCTATCCCTCTGCTGATATCAGTATCGTGTCCATCAATGCGAACCGCTGAAGAACTCACCCATACTTTTTTAATACGTGGCTGCTGATTCACATCCATGGCAGTGCGTGTACTCTGTTTTTTCCAGCCCGGTTGCATGGGCTGCATGGAGCAGGAACCGATCAACCGGGAAGTGGAAAAGGCCCTCGGCCTTAAAATAGAAGAGATTGATGCGGTTGAAAATCCGCACTACATCAAAGACTACCAGCTGAAGGTGACTCCCACGGTCATCCTTCTGCAGGACGGCATTGTCCGCGAGCGGTTCGAGGGGGTCGTCCACCCGGAACAGCTGCAGGAAACGTTCAAAAAGTACCTATAACCGGAAACCGTAAATCCGCTTAACGCGGTGAGCGACCGTCTTCCAGCCCTCTTTTCGCATGAGCGGGCCGTCGCGGAGTTTCAGGTGCGAGATTTTGAACCGCTTGCCGGAAACTGTGTACATTTCGCCGACCACGAATGGCTGTTCGCCATCGCATTCCATATAGACGGGGATCGTCTTTCTGCCGTCATGGATGGAGATCTTGACCACGACGTTCTCGATGGTCCGGGTCCAGAGAGTCGTGATGTCAGCAGCTTTTGCCCGCATCACCCTCTTGTCGCCACATTCGATAGCCGTTATTTCCACGCCGAATGCATCGTCGCCGCACTCGGCAACCAGGTGGTTCTCCAGATTACATTCATCGTCTTTTGCAAGCTCGATACTGCAGACCCGTGATGTACCTTCGCGGGAAACAATTGCTTTTACCTGGAGAGCCTGCGGTTCGCGTTCTTTTGGGATCCGCTGGTGATGACCGCAGGTCGTGCACCGGACGAGCAGGTCGCGGGAGTCCGCGACCACTTCGTGCTCGGTCTCATCTTTGCACTCGGGGCAGCTGGCGGTGATAAACATTGAATATGAATGGCAACCCTCACATGATAAAGCATGGAGGCACAGGAGATCATCCGGTGCCGGGGACACCCGCTGGTCCTCGGTACTCACCCGACAACGTTTGAAGTGACGTGCGAGGACCACCTTACAAAGAACGGTAATTGTATCATCGGCATTGCAGCCGACAAGGGATGTGCCGGGCTCTCGCCGACATTCAGGACCGTTCTTGCACACGATGAAGCAGTCCTCGTCACCCGCCTTGTGTGCGGCGTGATGAGCGCGGAAGTCCGGTCACGCGGGTCTTCACAGCTCCCGCTGGACCACCCGGCCGATATAGTCTGGCGGAAGAGCGCGTTTGTCTGCAGCCGGACGATCGGGATCCTGTCCGATGCAACAGCCCTGACCCTTCCGCGGGAGCTTATGGAAAACCTGGCACGGGGAAAAGAGATGATCGTAACCCTGACCGCTACGCGTCCCGGCTGAGCGTTGTGATCTTCATCTCGGCATCAGCCAGCAGGGTCTCGCACTGTTTTACCAGTGCTGCGCCCTGCTCGTAAAGGCGCATGCTCTCGTCAAGGCTCGTATTCCCGTCCTCGATCTTTTCTATGATTCGTTTCAGTTCTTCGATCTTGGCTTCATAAGTCCCTGTCATGGTCCACACGCTCCACACGTACCTCGCTGTTGCCGTCGTAAAACCGGAGTTTCAGCCGGTCTTCCTGTCTTATCTCCCCGGTGCCCCGCACGACCCGGCCGTTTTTTTCCGCAACACAGTACCCCCGGGCGAGCACGGCACGGGGGCTCCTGCCCTCAAGTGCCGCCCTCATCCCGGCGAGAAGGAGCCGTTCGCGATCCAGCCGGGTAGAGAATCCCCGTTCGAGCCGGTCGGCAAGGTCTGCTGTTGCCGTCTTCCGCTCATCCAGCCGCCGGAGAAACCGCTGGGGGCGGAGCCGGTCCCGGAAGCTGCAGATCTCCTCTTTTGCCCACGCCACCCTCCCAAGCAGGGCAGAGTCCATACGGACCCGCAGCTCCTGCAGCCGGAGGGAGAGGATGCTCCGGTCCGGGACCACGAGCTCGGCCGCGGCTGACGGGGTGGGCGCCCGTACGTCCGCAGCGAGATCGGCCAGTGTCACATCGACCTCGTGGCCGATGGCACTGACCACCGGCACCGGACATGCGGCAATGGCCCTGACAACATCGGGATGATTGAATTCAAACAAGTCCTCGAAACTCCCGCCGCCCCGGGCTACAATGACCACATCCACCAGACCGGCCAGCCGCCGGATTGCCGCGGCAATATCCCGGTATGCTCCCTCACCCTGCACTGCGGTCGGGGATATGACGATCGAGACCGGGTACCGCCGCTCCACCACGTTCCGTATATCATGGATGACCGCGCCGGTCTCGGACGTGACTACCCCAATCCTTGCCGGGAATGCCGGAAGTTCCCGCTTGCGCTCCAAAGCAAAAAGGCCCTGTGCCGCAAGTTCCTTTTTCCACTGTTCGACCTGCAGGTACTTCTCCCCGAGGCCGGCCTTCTCTATCTTTTTCACCTGCAGCTGGTATGCCCCGTGCGGGGCGTAGAGGGTCACGGAACCGGAGACTACCACTTCCATGCCCTCTCCGGGCGTGAACGCGAGCCGGTCGGCATCCGACCGCCACATCACGCACTTGATGACCGCGGCGGTATTGCCCCCGCCTTTCTCCGAGAGTGAGAAGTAACGGTGGCCACGCCCGTGGTGCTTGTAATTGGTCACCTCGCCCCGGACCCGGATGTCCTGGAGCCTTGGATCGTCAAGGAGTTCAGTAATGATTGCCGAGAGCTCGGAGACCCGGAGGGGAGCAGCGCTGCTGCACGGTGGTTCTTCTCTGGTACTGAACCAGTCCATCAACAACTATTAGGACAAAACCGCATATCAAATAGGAGGGTTATGGTTCCGCTCGCCGTATCCAGCATGTTCTTCCACGAGTACACAAGCCCGGAGATCTTCAGTTTTGTCTCACGGGCCGGTCTTGACGGGATCGAGTACTGGCTCGAGACCCCGCACTTCTGGCTCCGCGGTCTTCCCACAGAAGAGGTGCTCTCCTGCCGAAAGCATCACCCGGAACTCCCCGCGATAACCGTGCATGCGCCGATACTCGACCTGAACCCCTGTTCGATCAACCCGGAGGTAGCGGAAGTCTCGATTAACTATGCGGTCCGCTCGGTTGCAATTGCAGAGCAGCTGGGTGCCCGCGTGCTCACACTCCACCCCGGCCGGCGCACCGCAAAACGCCCTCCCGGCACGGCGGATTTTATCCGGTTTGGGCATTACCTCTCCGCCCTTCGCGAAGTGGCAATGCACGACTCCCTGAAGATCTGCATGGAGAACATGGAACCGGCGGTCAACTCGTTCCTCTGCACACCGGAACGCGTCCGCCAGCTGCTGGACGATGAACCGTGGCTTTTTTTCACGCTTGATACATCCCATGCCTTCGTGAAATCCGAAGAAGAGCCGCTCCGGTATATCGAGCTCTGCCATGACCGTCTGGCAAACGTGCACATCAGCCGGAAAGAAGGAAAGACGCTGCACCTGCCGCTCGACCGGAACCCGCTCATGGAACCGGTGATGTCTGCCCTGAAGGACGCCGGGTATGCCGGGCCCCTGACCCTCGAGATTGATGACCTGAATTTCCCGCATCCTCTTACCGCTGAAGAGAAGATAGCCGTCCTCTCCCGCGATCGTGCATTCTTGCAGGAATGTATGGGATAAGCGCTGGTTTTATTAAATCCGTTCCCGAATATACTGGTATACTTTCAGTTGAAGTCATTTGCGTGCACCCGCACGTTGTGAAACATAATGATAGAATACGCTCTTGAAATCTTTCTTTTCATTCTCTGTGTCCTTTTGTCTGCGTTTTTCTCGAGTTCGGAAGTCGCCCTCATCTCAATAACCCGTGCAAAAGTGAGGACGCTTGACAACGAGAACCGGGTTGGATCGCATGCTCTTCTGGCACTGAAGGAATCGCCAGAACATTTACTTATCACGATCCTCATTGGCAATAATATTGTCAATATCGGAGCAGCTGCAATCGCAACAGCGATAGCCCTCCGGCTGTTCGGTGATGTCGGAGTAGGGATTGCTACCGGTGTTGTGGTGATCATCCTTCTGGTCTTTGGGGAGGTCGGGCCAAAGATCTATGCAGCAAGGGCGTCGGACACGTTCGCCCTCACGGTCGCCCCGGTAATCCTCATCCTGTCAAAACTGTTTGCCCCGATCATCTGGATCCTGGAACGGGTGAGCCCCAAACTTGGCATGGGGAAGGACACTGTCGAACCGGCCGTGACGGAAGACGAGATCAAAGAATGGATCGATGTGGGCAAGGAAGAGGGGACCATAGAGCAGGACGAGCAGGACATGCTCTACTCGGTGCTGGAGTTCGGGGACACCACAGCCCGTGAGATCATGACACCCCGCGTCAACGTGGTCCTGATGGAAGACACAATCTCATTTGAGGAAGCGATACGGATCTTCAACGACACCGGCTTTTCCCGCATACCGGTATATCACGACCAGATCGACAACATCACCGGCATCCTGAACGTCAAGGACGTCTTCTCCGCCATGGTCTCGCACCGCAAGGACTCAACCGTCCGTGAGATAATGTACGACCCCATGTTCGTTCCCGAGACCAAGAAGATCGATGACCTGTTGAAGGAACTCCGGGTGCACCGGGTCCAGATGGCAATCGTGATCGATGAGTACAGCAGTTTTGTCGGGATCATCACGGTCGAGGACATTTTAGAAGAACTGGTCGGGGACATCCTTGACGAGTTCGACAAGGAAGAGGACGGCGTGCAGGAACTCGCTCCGGGCGTCCATGTTGTTGACGGCCAGATGTGGGTTGAAGAGATCAACGAGACCCTGGTCCTTGCGCTGCCTACCGACGAATCCTATGAGACCATCGGCGGTCTTGTCATCGACCGGCTCGGGCATCTCCCGCAGCACCCGGGGGAAAAGGTGGATATAGACAACGGCCGGCTTACCCTCCTGGTCATGCAGATGCACGGCCGGCGCATTGTCAAGGTGAAGATCGTCAACCATGCAGCCCATGGGAACGGCCGGAAGCCGGCTGGCGACAGTACGCCGCAGGAGAAAAAATGAAAAAACGTATTGCCGTGCTTGCTTCGGGACGGGGTTCAAATTTCCAGGCGGTCATCGAGGCCATTGCTGCCGGCCGGATCCCGGCGTCGTGTGTTGCCCTTATCACCGACAATCCGAAGGCCTATGCTATTGAACGGGCACAGAGAGCAGAGGTCCCGGTCGTGGTGCTCGATTATGCCTCTTTCACGTCCAAGGCGGAATACGAGCTAGCGCTTCTCGACGCCATGCAGCGGCAGGAGGCCGATCTCTTCGTGCTCGCCGGCTATATGCGGATTCTTGGTGTTGCAATCGTGCAGGCGTTCCCGCACAAGATCGTCAACATCCACCCTGCCCTGCTCCCGGGGTTCACCGGCCTCCATGCGCAGCGTCAGGCCGTTGCGTACGGGGTGAAGGTGGCCGGGTGCACGGTCCATTTCGTGGACGAGAACCTTGACTGCGGCCCCATCATCCTCCAGAAATGCGTGCCGGTTCGCGAGGATGATGATGAGGAGTCGCTCGCTGAGCGGATCCTTGTCGAAGAGCACACGTGTTACCCGGAAGCGGTCCGCCTCTTCTGCGAGGATCGGCTGGTTATTGCCGGCAGGATTGTGCGGATCCGCTGACATTACGGTCAGCTCTCTCCCCCTCACCGCGACTTTTTTACATGGGACGCCCATAGTATGCACAACCGGATGCCGGCAGGTCCCTCATGAAAGAGCGTTCAAAGAACCCCACGACAAAGATGGTGGCAAAGGAACGGATCGGTGTGCTGTTTCTCAGGGCACGCGAGGCATACCATGAGCATCCAGACCGGAGTAACCGTTATGTAGCGCTAGCCCTTCGGATTGCCATGCGCCAGCGGGTACGGATGGATCGCGAATTCCGCCGCCAGTACTGCCACCACTGTTTCACGTTCCTTGTACCGGGGCAGAACATGCGGGTGCGCGTGCACCGCAGCACTGTAGTGGTGACCTGCGGGATATGCAATAAGAAGATGAGATACCGGGTAGTGAGACCACATGACCGAAACAACTGACCGATCAATGCAGGACCTTAAGCCGACCGTCTGGATTGGCAAGCAGGGCTGTACGGAGACCATGATTGAAGAGATCGTGTCACAGCTCAAGAAGCGCAAGCTGATCAAAGTAAAATGGCTGCAGAACACCATGGTCGATCCGGAAGCCATTGCCGCTCAGGCTAAGGCAAAACTGGTGGAAGTGCGGGGAAGAACCATGGTGCTCGCCGGGACGGGGAAGGCTGCACCGGCAGCACCCGTGAGGAAACCGGTCACCCGGACGGCACGGGAATCCGGGAGGATGAAACGGGCGGAGAAGAAATAGAGTTTTTCACGATTCTTACCGGTTTGTGATCAATGATGGGGGCTGATTCCCCCATACCCCCGATAATGATTGGTGCCCGCCGCCCCGAAGGGCGCCCCGCGGTGGCCGTTCGTTACCATGCACACACTTCCAAACCCGGTAATCTGCCCCGCCGGGCCTCGGAGAAGCCCTCATGCGGTGAGGTTCTCCTGATCTTCAACGACTCTCCCGGATTCGAATGTATCATTCATAGGAAAGAATAGTCGTGTTCCTCCCCCCTCCGTCGGACTATCCGCCTGTGGAAATATATAAGAACCCTCCTCACCAATAAGTTAAGACTGTTATTTCATTATCAACAGTGAGGTATTAGATGACAACAGTATACGATGTCCCCCCGGACCACATCATCAGGAGGGCCGCCGAGGAGCTCAAGAAGCGGAAGGAGATCGTTCCGCCGGCATGGGCTGCCTTTGCCAAGACGGGCGTGCACAAAGAGATGCCCCCCGAAGACCCCGACTGGTGGTTCACCCGGGCAGCAGCAGTATTGAGACGCGTCTACGTCGACGGCCCGCTGGGCGTTGAACGGATGCGGAGTTTCTACGGTGGCAACAAGAACCGCGGTTCCCGGCCCAACGCGTTCCGTAAGGGCAGCGGCTCTATCCTCCGGAAGTCCCTCCAGCAGCTCGAGGCAGCCGGCCTTATCATTCACGACAAGACCGGGCGCCGGGTATCCCCTGAAGGCATGAAGTTCCTTGACAACCTCTCGCAGGAAGTCTCAAAGAACCCGCCGGCACCGGTACCCAAGCGTGTCAAGCCCGTAGTTGAGGAACCCAAAAAGGCCGAAGGCAAGAAGGGTAAGGCAAAGGGCGAGAAGGCGGCAGCTGCTATGGGAGCCGAGGGCGCAAAAACCGAGAAGAAACCGGCAAAGAAGTCCGAAGGCAAGAAAGCAGATAAAGCAGAAGCACCCCAGTGAGGTGTACTATGGGAGACGACGAGCTAGCAGAACTCCGCAGGCGCAGAATGGCACAGCTGCAACAGCAGGCTGGCGACCAGCAGGGCATGCAGGAAGAGCTCGAACGCCAGCAACGGCAGAAGTCCCAGATCCAGATGATACTTATGCAGGTTCTCGAGCCCGATGCAAGAGAGCGGCTGAATACCATCAAGCTGACCAAGCCCGAGTTTGCCGGAGCGGTCGAGCAGCAGCTGATAGCGCTCGCACAGAGCGGACGGCTCAAACAGAAGATTACCGATGCACAGCTAAAGGAGCTGCTCAGGCAGCTCGCGCCAAAAAAGCGGGATTACTCCATTACCAGACGATAATGAAAGCTGGAGTGCTGTACAGCGGCGGAAAGGACAGTTCCCTTGCAGCAATGATGCTGGGTACGTATTACGAGGTCGAACTCAACACGTTCGTGTTCGACCCGTTCCGCCTGATCCCGTCTGTTGAGGCTGCGGCTGAAGCATTGGGCTATCCCCTGAAAAAAAGGGTATTTGAAAAAGGAATGCTGGACAAAATGGCCGATCTGGTGATTGCCAAGGGGTATCCGAACGATGCCATCAACGCAGTCCACATGGCCGCCATTGAATCGCTCTCTGCGGAATATGACGTGGTCGGGGACGGTACCCGGTACGATGACCGGGTCCCGATGCTCCCGCGCGAGGCAGTCCAGCGTCTGATGAGCAGGAGCGGGTGTTCGTACGTGCGACCCCTGCTCGGCTATGTCAGGCGGGAAGTCGACCGGCTGGCCGATCAGCTCCTCGTGGTGCACTACGGGGAGAGCGGCACGATCCGGAACGGCGATTACGAATCAGAGATCCGGGATGCGATCCGGGCCCGCGGGCTCGATCCGGCACCCCTGTTTCCGGCACATCACGAGCAGTCGCTTGTTGTTGGCAGGAAAGCATAAGAGAGTTGGTGACAACATGAGCAAATTAAGCAAAGGCAGGAAGATCCGGCTGGCGAAGGCATGCGACCAGAACCGGCGTGTGCCCCAGTGGGTAATGGTCAGGACCAAGCGCGGCGTGGTTGCGCACCCGAAACGGCGCAACTGGCGTAAGAGCACGCTGAAGGTGTAAGCCATGGCAGAGACGATGCAGGAACGAATATATATCATCCCCCTGCGGGATGCACGGCGGATGCCCCGCTGGAAGCGGAGCAACGGCGCGATCAAGGACATCAGGAAATATCTCGCCAAGCACATGAAGAGCGAAGATGTCAAGCTTGACAAGGGTATCAACGAGAAGGTATGGAGCCGTGGCAGCTCAAAGCCGCCGTCAAAGATCCGGGTCCGTGCCATGAAGCTGGAGGACGGGCAGGTTCAGGCGGAACTTGCACCGGAATCGTAGATGGAACGCACGATCACGTTTGCAGGTGACCCGAACATCGGGGTATTTGCCCGTGTGCTGGGAGATATCGCCATAGTCCCGCCGGAATCCACGGAAGAGTTCAAGACAGCGATCCGCGATGCGCTTGGAGTAACCCTCGTGGAGACCACGATACAGGGGAGCGCCATCATCGGGTCTCTTGTTGCCGGCAACAGCCGGGGCATTGTTGTCTCGGGACTTGCAACTGAAGAAGAGATTGACCTGCTGGCTCAGTATCGCGAGGTGCTGCTCCTCTCCGAGTCGATGAACGCAGCCGGCAACGTGATCATGGCAAACGACACCTTTGCAGCAGTTCACCAGGACATGCCCGCCGACCTTTCGAAGGCGATCGGCGAGTTCCTTGGCGTTGAGGTGATCCACCTCACGCTCGGCGGCGTGAAGACCGTCGGCATGGCAGGTGTTGCCACCAACAAGGGGGTCATCGTCCACCCGCGGGCAACCGAGCGGCAGATCGCCATACTCGAAGAGGTTGCAAAGGTACCGGTCGGTACAGGCTCGATCAACATGGGTGGCGCACTGGTCGGCACCGGTCTTCTCGTGAACGAGAAAGGATACCTTGCCGGCAATGCCACGAGCGGGTTTGAACTGGGCAGGATTGAAGACGTATTTGGTTTTCTGGAGTAAACAGCATGACAGATCAGAAGTTTGAAGTGAAAGGCACGTTCCGGATGGGCGAGGACTGGATGCCATACACCAAGGTTATTACAGCGCCCAACGAGAATCAGGCCAAGGAACGCACGTTTGCCGTCATCGGCAGCAAGCACAACCTGAAGAGACGCTACATCAAGGTCGACGCAGTCAAGGCCGTATCGGCCGAGTAACTTTTTTTTTGAGGAAACCGATAAAATTCGGTTAATGTACATACACGGGCATCACTTATCATTCTCTTGTCGGACAGGGAATTACCGTCCGGGAGAAATGACGGCAAAGGGTTAGGAATCCTCCTGCCCGTCCCACCCCGTTGTGAATCGCTCACGGGATCCCTCAGAAATACTCCGCCAGAACGGAAGAGCACTTCTCGAAAATGAGTAATGTAATGCTGTGCACTAGTGCGAGGCTCTCGGTTCGCGTGGAACTTCCGCTCTGAGTGGGTTCACTGCTGCTACTCAAAAATGATGAGGCGGCAGTACCACCGCTCTGGGGGGATTATTCCTGCTGTCGGGATTGTTGTTATCGGAGGAGGGGTTGCAGGTACGGGAGTCTCCGGTCCTGCAACGATGTTATCATTTTCGTTCACATCTCCATTGTTGTCCTCATCATCGTCATCGTTTGTCTGGTGAAGAAGTGTCGGGATATCTGTTTCTGCCGCCCGAAAATCCCGGGCGATTGCCAGTACATCAGAGCACAACGGCTGTGGGGAATTATCGTATGAGATTTTCGGGGGCACTATCCGAAGTGCCGGGGAAAGTTCCCTGTCCTGCATAAACGGCAGTAATCACAATGGTGACCGGAATAAGGGCAGATATCAGGAGAAATGAATTCTTCATACCATCACCGGTTCGGACAGTCGCGGGAGAGGATTTCTGGATCTATCGTGATTACGGGATGGTACAAAATCGGAATGGACCGGAATATTGTCCTCTCCGTTGCAGGAAAAAAGAAAGAAAGATCAGTCCTCGCGGAACACCACATCCCCCGCGTGAACCCGCTCAGTCACCTTGATGCCTATGTCCTGCCCCGGCTCAGCTTCCTCTCTAGGCACATGTTCGATCTCTATCGACGTCACGGACTGATGCAGATCATCGTGCGGTCCGCGAATATGGATCAGGTCACCTTTCGCAATGTGGTCTTCCAGAACGACTGCAGCGACACTGATCTTCGGATAGTAATGGGTTACCTTACCAATCATCGTCTCCATCGTCTCCTCCCTCCGGACAGGAGATTGATACCAGGTACGAAAGGATAAAGCTTTCCTGAACAGGATTCCGTCCGGACCGTCTCTGCCCCGTCATGCATTTGTGGAATGTATCCCTGAACATCGTGTTCGTACCTGCAGGATTTATGATCTGGATACCAGAGCAGTGTGGTGTACGTGTCCCGATCATCAGTGAAACGAATTCTTGCTTGGAGCGGGCTTATGACTGCGGCAGGATGGTATCAGCACGTGTGAATCTGTCGGAGTCCGTGGGAACACGCCGGCGTGATTGCCGGTCTTTCTGATTAATCCAGGGCAATAATTTTTTTCGATTGTTTCTGATAATAAGAAAAGATGGTCTCACCCCACCTCCTTGCAGAGGGATCGACACTGACTACATCACGTTTTGAATCGAATGCACCGCTGTTATAGAAGAACGAGAGGGAAACATTCCGGTCTGTGACAACAAATGAGAATTTGATCTCATTGTCTGGGACATAGAGATGGGCATTTCCACATTCCAGCCATTCTTCGAGCAGGTCCCGGTATTTTTCCTTAATGACCCGATAAACACCCGGTGTCAGGATCAGCGATGAATCAACCCCGTTTTTCGCAAGGGTTAAGAAAAAACGGGGATATTTCGGGTGCACGGTGTGGGCGATCCCCTTGATGGTTTTTGCCTGGGCGATGTTCTCCAGAAACGGGTTCACGTTGAAGAAGTCCTCGTCTGGTACTTCGACGATATCGTAATCCCCGAGGTCACCGATTGTAAGGAGGATCTCATGGGGCAGGACACTCAGATCGTGTTCGCGCCAGAACTTCCTGTTTTTGTCCAGGACTTCCAGGGTCCTGACCAGTGGTTCCATCTGGGTGCTCATGACTTTTCCCATCGGCGTTAAAAAGAATTTCCGCCCGTTCCGCGCGATAAGATGCTCCTCCTCAAGGATTTTTATCTGGGGTAGCATTCCCGTTGAGGTGACGTTGAGAACCTGCCTGATCGTTTCCCATTCCCGGGGTCCGCTGTTCAGGAGAATCAGAAGGTTGCGCCTTTTATCGGATGCCGAGATTATATTCAGGAGCTCGTTCATATTCACCGGTGATTATATAATGTGATTGTTACATAACGTCAAAAAACCTCCTGAAAGTAATCGTTGTCTTTTTTCCGGACATATTCCGGGAGATCTGCAGCACCGTACTGACTGCATGGATAACCGGTCCTGTTCTCAAGCGATTGTATGAGGGATCTACGGAATGTTCTCATTGGCAATGCCGTAAGGCCGGATCCAGAATTTCCTGATGCCCGTCACCGGCACAAATCCTCCCGGGACCGGATCCATGAAAGTTGTGATTATCATGGAATTAAAAATTTTAACGGCATTAAAATTGTCAGTGGGATAACAATATACAATATCTGCCCGGATATTATGTTGGAGTAGCGATTCCTTATCCGTGCATCACATCCACACCA
Organism: Methanoregula sp. UBA154; assembly: GCA_002502245.1. Lineage (GTDB taxonomy): Archaea > Halobacteriota > Methanomicrobia > Methanomicrobiales > Methanospirillaceae > Methanoregula. The sequence goes on along the minus strand of DAPW01000003.1, from coordinate 44,972 downwards.
CAGCCGTGAAAGGTCGCGTACTCCCCACTTTCTAAAACAACCTCTCCACTGCATTGCCCTCAGGCATACTTATGTTGTATGCAGACCCCGCGAATTGGCTCAAACCCCGCGGCACCGGGCAGGATGAGGATGTCACCAGTGACCGGATGGATATTGTCCCTAAGAAATCCGCCAGAGCGGTATTTCATTTTTTATCATGATGGCTTCCAGGGTACGGCCGGAGCGCATGACCGTAACCTGAGGTACCACTCCGACCGGAGGACCTAGCCGGGGTCCCAGCCGGCTGGTTTGTCGAGGATGCAGTGAGCGTATGAAAACGGGGGATCCAAAAAAGATGGTTACTTATTGATATGCACAACTTTTGCCGGTGGGAAACCGTTAAAGTAGGTTGATGAAGCGTGGGAGTAGGCACCGATATTTTCCGAATACACCAGATCGCCGATGGAAAGCTCGGGCAGTTCCGCAGAGAGCGTGACCGTGTCAAATGCATCGCAGGTCGGCCCGAAGACTGCAGAGATTTTTCTCTCCCCCTCCTTGAATGCGAGTACCGGGTAATTCACATGGTCGAAGACCTGCCCGGAATAGGTGTGATAAACCCCGTCATTGATATAATAGCAGGTCTTCCCGTCACGGACTGCCTTGCCCACAACCTTGGCAACCAGCGTGCAGGTGTTTGCAACCAGAAACCTTCCCGGTTCGGCTATGATCTCCATGTCTTTTGGGAAGAGCCGTTTTATCTCGGTGTTCAGTTTCTTTGCGAGAATCTTAAAATCCTTGACCTCGGGATGGTATTTCACCGGGAAACCGCCACCGATATCGAGCAGCCGTATCTTCCTTCCGGTGCGGGTTTCCACCTCGCTGATAATGTCCGAGGACAACTGAAGCGCGGTGACGTAATTCTCGAAGTTCGTACACTGGCTGCCGACATGGAAACTCAGACCTTCGACCTCAAGGCAGGAGTCAAATGCAGACATGATCAGGTCGACTGCCTCCCCGGGGTGGGCACCGAACTTGGATGAGAGCTCTACCATGGAGCCGGTGTTCGGGACCCGTATGCGGAGAACGAGGCCGGCATGGGGGGCGTGGTCCCGGATCTTTTTGATCTCCTCGGCGTTATCAAACGTGACGAGCGGTTTGTACTTGTCAAGGGCTTCGAGTGTTTCGATAGGCTTGATAGTATTGGCATAGATGATCTTGTCCCAGATCCAGTCCTGCCGCTCTTTTCTGGGCATGTGCCGGATATTCTCGTGCACAATCATGAACTCAGGCATGGACGCAACATCGAAACTTGAGCCCATCTCAAAGAGCGTCCTGACGATCTCAGGATTCGAGTTGGCCTTGACGGCAAAATAGACCTGAACGGAAGGCAGGTGAGATTTGAATTCACGGTAATTTTCCCGGATTTTTTCGTGGTCGATCACGAAGATGGGTGTCCCATGTTCTCCGGCCAGTTCCTGCAGGAGTTCCTTTCTGGCCTTCCCGATATGATGTACTCCGTTTTCAGGCCCTTTTTTCTTCCTTCTCTTCTTTGCGTCTACTGCAGTTTTTGTCATTATATCATAGATTTATTGCACGAATAAGAAGTTTTTGAATTGCCAGACATCTTCACGGTCATAATTGTTTTCAGGATTCTCCTTTATGTACACAATACGGTTCTTCAGGGGAGTCCAGTCGGAAGGCCCTGACCGGAACTCTCCCAGGTACGGTTTTGCAATATCCAGTACGAACTCATGCGGCAGATCATCCGGAAGGCAGAACCCTTTTTGCGGGTTTTTGATCATCCACATCACGGCGCTGACCACTCCCAGCGCTACCTGGATGGTAGTGGCATTCTGCCCGGGGGCCAGTTTCTTGGCTTCGTCAATCGGGAGGATGCTGCCCGTCCACCACGACTTGTAGGGGTGGCCCATTAAGAGGGCACCGAGGATGTCGGCTCCGGTAACGATCTCCCGGTCGCTCATGATCCGCAGCTTCGGCTGCAGTACGTAATTCCGGGCGCGCAGTTCATGAATGGACGCGATCGTTGCATCACAGGGCATATACGCGTAGTAGACGGTCGGGCGGTACACCGCTTGACCGTCTTTCCAGACTGTCCAGCGGGAGGAGATACCGAAAGCCTCCCCATGACGGATGACCATGCCGATGATCTCCTGGTTGGGGATCCAGGACCGGACCCAGGTATTGATCCCCATCTTGGGGATCAGGATGCCGTTCTTCGGCCCTACCGGCGGAATGATAGCAAGGGGGGGGAGCGTCTTCTCGTGGGTACCCCAGCCGATCTCCGCAGGGGCAATCCCCTCCTCCCTGAGCCCCTCGATACACCAGGTTCCGACAAACTCCCCGACTTTTTTGGGGGAACGGGAGATCTGGGTGTCGTGTTCGGAGCAGTGAATGACCTTGATCCCTGTCTCCATGGCAAGCTGCGCAAAATCCTGTTCTTTGATCAAATTCTTGATCTGTTCGGGATCTTTTGCGATCCGGTCGGCGATCATCCTCCGTGCAATATCCACGAGCCCCTGCTTGGCAAAATGCGAGATAAGGCCCGGGTTTGCCCCGTGATCCACGACACAGGTCGTAGCATCATCCTTCCAGTCTTTGGTCAGCTCGATGAGTTTCATCTGGCGGTAATACAGGGTCTTCTCGTACGGGCTTGCGGTCATGATTGTGGCATCGGGATCCCAGGCTTCCACGGAAGTATTCACATAGAGGACATTGTGGTCATGGCACCACTGCACGACTTCACAGCAGTCGATGTTCCAGGCAACATCGATCAGGAGACCACCCGGAGTGAGGTGTTCCGAAAGCACCACATTCAGGTTTAGCGGGGTAATCTTCATCTTGAAAAAACGGAGGCCCCCGGTCGTCCAGGCCTTGAGGTCGGCTGACTTGTCCTTGAAGTCGATGATGGTGATATTTTCAAGGGGTATGTTCACGTGGCGGAGCAGGATCGGGAACATGCACTTGCAGACTGCGCCGTACCCGATGATCAAAACCTTGTTCTTAAAATCCATCATACGCCTCCTCAGACCGGGGTGGTCTGCACTGGTATTGTTAGGGATGAACTGTAATAAAATGACGAGCCGGTGGATTGGTGTGTGTACCCCGATGGTTGTCAGAATACTCAAGAAGGTCAGCACACCGTCAGTCTCCTGTCGGGCACGGTGCCCGTATCGCGGGAGATGGTCCGGCGGAGCACGTCTCCACCATGATGTATTTATGATACCGGAGGACATACATATCAGGAGTCAGGATTATTTTATCCAATACAAAAACGGGGTGGCAGATTTTGGCAGATACTATGCAACCGATGGACCAGCGCGAACTGATGACGCTTCAGCACTACTTAAAGGAATACGGGCAGCAGGCAGAGATTTTTGTCAGCCAGCTGGATATGCTGGAAAACGGCCGGATGGAAGCCATGGCTGCCATCGAAGCCCTTGAGGGAATGATGGCAACGGAGGATGGAGTTGTCCTCCTCCAGATCGGCGGCGGGGCAAGTGTCCGGGCAAAGATACTCGAGCCGGAGAAAGTGATGCTCGCAATCGGTGCCGAGGTCATTGTCGAACGACCGAACAAGGATGCTGTCGAGTTCTTGAAAGAGCGGATCATGGAGATGGAGGCCTCCCAGAAGAAGGTGGCCGAAACCCTTGACCGTCTCCGCTCCCAGATGAACGAGATCAACAAGAGGCTTGAGACCGGGTACCAGCAGTCGATGGCTGCCGGGCAGGATTAACGCGGGGACTTTCTCTCTATGTTCGGGGGACTTAAGGCAAAGCTGCAGGCTGCCCGGAGCCGTCTGGGTTCGAGTATCCAGACCGTGATCACGGCACCGGCCGGTGCGGGGACCGGTGGAGGACAACCGGAACCTGGTCCAAAGATGGAGAAATCCGCAGTTCCCCCGGAACCTGAACAACCAACTATTGTTGAAAAGTTTAAGGTTCTCCTCATCGAGCGCGAGCTGATTGTCTCGGAGAAGGACGTTGCTGATGCACTCAGCGAACTGGAACTGACGCTGCTCGAGAGTGATGTAGCCCTTCCTGCCACGGACGCGATCATTGCACACGTGAGAAAAAGTCTGGTTGGAAAACACCGTAAGATCGGTGAGTCCGTGGATTCCCTTGTGGTTGGTGCGCTCAAAGCGGCGCTGCTCAAGGTGCTGGGCAAGGGTTTTGACCTCCTGGACTACATCCGGACACACCCCCGGCCGGTGAAGATACTGTTCACCGGTGTGAACGGGACCGGTAAGACCACCACGGTGGCCAAGATCGGGTCCTATCTAAAAAAGCAGGGTTTCTCGGTTGTGATTGGTGCGGGCGATACTTATCGTGCCGGGGCCATCGAGCAGATTGGTGTCCATGCCGAACGGCTGGGAATTAAGGTCATCCAGCATCCGGAGGGTGGCGATCCTTCCGCGGTGCTTTTTGATGCGGTACAATATGCGCAATCGCATAAGATCGACGTGGTTCTTGCAGATACTGCCGGCAGGTTCCATAACAAGGCGAACCTGATGAGCCAGCTCGACAAGATTAAGCGGGTCATGAAGCCCGACCTCGTGGTTTATGTTGATGAAGCGGTTGCAGGTAACGATGCGGTGACCCGGGCATTCGAGTTCGATAAGACAATCGGGGCTGATGCCGTGGTTCTTACCAAAGCTGATATGGACTCCCGGGGCGGGGCGGCGATCTCGATTGCCCACACCATCGGAAAGCCACTCATGTTCCTCGGCACCGGCCAGTCCTACGATGATATCGCTCTCTTTGAACCGGCACGGGTTGTCGAGGAACTGCTGGGTGATACCTGATGCTTGACGGGCTCTCATCCTCGCTCAAAGACGCACTCAAGAAGCTGGCCGGAAAGACGGTAATCGACCGGACGGCAGTAGATGAGCTGGTCAAGGACCTCCAGCGGGCGCTGATATCTTCGGATGTCAATGTCAAGCTGGTTATGGAATTATCCAAGGCAGTTCGTACCCGCTCTCTTGAAGAAGAACCGCTCAAGGGCATGACTGTCCGCGAGCACGTGCTCCGTATCGTGTACCAGGAACTGGTCCGGCTCGTCTGGGCATCCACGGATGTCAAGCTCGAGCCCCAGACGATCCTCATGGCGGGACTGCAGGGCAGTGGTAAGACCACCACGACTGCCAAGCTTGCCCGTTATTTCCAGAAGAAAGGCATGAAGGTCGCGGTGATCTGTGCCGACACGTTCCGCCCCGGGGCCTTTGACCAGATCTCGACCCTGTGTACCAGGATCCATGTCCCCTGCTATGGCAACCCGCTGGAGAAGGATGCCCTGAAGATCACCCGCGATGGGTTTGCAGCATTAAAAGACCAGGAACTGATCATCGTCGATACCCAGGGACGGCACGCACTCGAGGCGGATCTGATTAAGGAGATCATCGATTTAAACAACCTTACGAAAGCAACCCACCGCTGGCTCGTGATCGATGCAGCCCTCGGCCAGCAGGCAAGCGAACAGGCACGCCGTTTCCACGAGGCTATCAATATAGACGGTGTGATCATAACGAAGATGGACGGGACTGCGAAAGGTGGCGGTGCCATGTCTGCAGTTGCCGAAACGAAGAGCGGCATTGCCTTCATTGGCAGCGGGGAGACGATCGAGGATCTCGAGCGCTTCGATCCCGACGGTTTTATCTCCCGTCTCCTCGGGATGGGGGACCTCAGAGCCCTCATGGAGAAGGCGAGCGAGGCGATCAAGCCCGAAGATGTGGACATGAACGCGATGATGAAGGGCAAGTTTACCCTCCGCGACATGTACAAGCAGCTGGAGGCCCTGAACAAGATGGGCCCCTTAAAGCAGATCATGGGGATGCTCCCGCTCGGGAACATGGAACTCCCGGAAGGGGTCTACGATGTGACCAGCACGAAGATGGTCCGCTACCGGATCATCATGGATTCGATGACGCCCAAAGAACTGGACGATCCGTCGCTGATCAACAGTTCCCGCATGCAGCGGATCGCCCACGGGGCCGGTGCAACCCCGGACGAGGTACGGGAACTCCTGAAATATTACAAGATGATGCAGCGGACTCTTAAGGGTTTGCGGGGCGCGAGCGGCGGGAAGTTCAACATGCAGCGCCTGATGAAACGCTTCTCCGGAATGCAGTAAGATGACCTCGTTTGCAATCATCGGGCACCTTGCCCGTACGGACGGGGGCTTCTCGATCAATGACCTCCCGGGAAGCGGGGGGCGGCTGGACGTGCTCTGCCGGTGCGTGAATACCTCGCTGTTCCTCTCGCACGACCTGCGCAGGGATACCGACTGTTACCTCATCCTCTGTGGCGAACCGGCCGGCCCAAAGACGGTGAAGTTCTCCGGCGCGCTGGTGCGGTCGCTCTCCCCCGATGAGCGGAGCGCTGCAGCCCTAATCAAAAAGGTTATCGACACGCCCTGCGGGAGCGAGTTCCGCGAGTCCGCGCAGGGAGTCTTTATCCGGAAAGGCGGCCTTGAACGGCTCATGACCGAACTTGCCTTTGCCGTCATGGACGAGAAAGGGACTGACATGCGGAAGGCTGCGAGCCTGCCGGGTGCGTTCCTGCTCTCAGACCACCTGAACTTCACGGAAGGTGAGGAGACCATGATCCGCGACTGTCCACGGTATTCCGTGGGACCGAAGTGCCTGCATGCCGATCATACGATAACCCTTGTGCACAATGAACTGGACCGGAGGAACTGCGGATGGAGATAAACGAACAGGTAAAAGCGATCCTTGGCTATGGCGCGATATGCGATCACTGCCTCGGGCGGTTCTTCGGGAAACGCTCGCATGGCCTTTCCAACGATGAACGGGGACGGGGACTGCGGATCGCTCTGGCTCTTGCCGATAACCAGCCCTATACACCATTTTCCGGCACCTGCTGGGTTTGCGGGAACTTCTTTGACAATATTCCGCTCTGGGCCGATCGGGTTGCCGGGGCAGTGCAGGGACTGGAATTTTCCACCTTCCTTGTCGGGTGCCGCGTCCCCCCACTGATTGCCGAGAACGAGGAGATGGTCTGGAGTGACCTGTCGCTTGCGGACCCGGAGCCCTTCAAGTCGGAAGTGAACCGGGAGGTCGGCAAGGCAGTTTCAGTGCGAACCGGCAAGGCGGGAGATATCAAAAAACCCGAAGTTGTCGCCATCCTCGATCCATTGGCAGGAACCGTCGAAGTGCAGGTCAACTCGGTCTTCTTCTATGGCCGGTACCAGAAATTCGAGCGGGGCATCCCGCAGACGCACTGGGACTGCCGGGCCTGCAGGGGCAAGGGGTGCGAGAAGTGCAACTTCACCGGCGCCCAGTACCTTGACTCCGTGGAGGAGTTGATCGGGAGACCGGTTATCGAGGTGTTCAATGCGGAAAACGCCGTGCTGCACGGTGCCGGCCGGGAGGATATCGATGCCCGGATGATCGGCACCGGCCGGCCGTTCATCCTTGAGGTCGTGGCCCCGAAGAAACGTTCTGTCGATCTTGCTGACCTAGAAGCCGAGATCAACCGGACCGCGGACGGGCGGGTTTCTGTTGCAATAAAGCGCTGGGCTGACCGTGGAGAGGTGGAAACCCTTAAATCAAACAAAGCGCATAAAAAATACAGGATCCTGGTCGAGGTTGACGGCGAATTAACAGCGGATGAGTTCGCAAATGCCTTGAAATCCTTAAAGGGCGTCACAATACATCAGCGCACACCTCAAAGGGTCGCTCACCGGAGAGCAGATAAAATCCGGGAGCGGAATGTCCTGGATATCGTGTTCATGGGGGAGCAGGACGGCAGATTTATTGTCGAAGTCCTCGGCGAAGCCGGCCTCTACATCAAGGAACTCGTATCCGGTGACTCAGGCAGAACCATCCCAAGTCTTGCCGAGATCCTGAAGAGAAAAGCTCACGTAACCAGCCTCGACGTCACGCAGGTGGAAGGAGCAAAGGAGGGAGAATAACATGGCACATCACAATGGTCCAAGAAAGAAAACACGGTATAAATACAAGAAAGATTTAAGAGAACGGGGACTGCCACCGTGCACCTGTGTAATCCAGAGATTTGAGATCGGTGACCGGGTGCATATTGTCTGTAATCCCAGTGTACAGAAGGGAATGCCCCACCGCCGTTTCCACGGATTAACCGGAACTGTCCTTGGTCAGCGCGGGCGGGCATGGATGCTCACTATCCGCGATGGCAACGCCGACAAGATCGTCATTGCCAGACCACAACATCTAAAAGCACAAAAGTAAATTCACTGTCAGGTGATTGGCATGAAAGTCAAGGGTATCATTAGCGAAGAGAAGGTTACGCTCCCGGAGATGCGCACCGTCCTGTTAGGCGTAGAGGCTGAACGGATAGCCGCCGAGAAGGAAATGTCATACGAGTTCCGGCGCAGTATCGAGCATGCCAATCAGCTTGCAAAAACAACCCCGGAAAAATCCCGTGAGCTTGTCGCAAAGCTCGTGCCGATGGAGAAGATGAAACCGGAGATTGCCTACCGCATCGCAAATATCATGCCAAAGACCCGCGATGAAGTCCGGGCGATCTTTGCCAAGGAACGTTTCACGCTCTCCCCCGAAGAGATTGATACGATCATCGAGATGGTATCAACACACTTCTGAGGTGTGGTATGAAAGCCGAGAAAAAAGAGGTTAATGCGATAGTACTGGATGTGCTCATGAAGGGGCATATCGAGGATCCCCGCCCCACTTTTAAACGCGAGCCGGTTGTACAGGCCATGGGAATCGAGCAGTTCAAACTCCTTGAGCTTGTCCCAAAACAGGCAGCGGTGATTGATCTCCACGAGAAGGTATACATCGGCGATGCCGAACGGGACAAGATCGAACGCGTCAAGCGCCGTATCGGTTATGCGGAACTGACGCATACGGCCCAAGGAGAACTGCCCTTCGTGATTGAGGAAGTGGTAAAAAGCCGTGAGCAGGACTTTGTCACGTTCTTCAACAAAGCTATCTCAATCACGCCCAAACTCCATATGCTCCACCTGCTCCCGGGCATTGGGAAGAAACTGATGTGGGAGATCCTCGAGGCACGTACAAAAAAGCCTTTTACGGGTTTTGCCGACATATCTGCCCGGATCAAATCGATCCCGCACCCGGAGAAGATGATCCAGGCCCGCATCCTCGAAGAGCTCCAGGATAAGGATATAAAATACCACGTCTTCACAACGCGATGAAAGCGTACCACGACCAGCACTTCCTCACCGATCCGCATGCAGTTGACCGGATTGCGGATCTGGAGGACGTCAGGGGAAAGCGGGTCCTTGAAATCGGCCCGGGCAATGGTGCGCTCACCCGTGCCCTGCTTGATCGGGGAGCATTCGTGCATGCGATTGAACTCGATGGCAACCTGTGCGAGGAGCTTGCCGATACCTTTTCTTCCGAAATTGCGCGGGGACAGCTCACGGTGCAGCATGGTGACGCGACCCGGTGCGAGTTTCCCCCGTTCGAGATTACTGTTTCAAATCTCCCGTATTCCGCGTCGTCCAAGATCACGTTCCGCCTTCTCCAGGCCGGGTTTTCCGTAGGCGTCCTGATGTACCAGAGTGAGTTTGCCGACCGGATGGTCGCCAAGGCCGGGACGAAAGACTGCGGGCGCCTTTCAATTATGGTCCAGACCTATGCTGCAGTACAGCTCTGCTTCCGCCTGCCGCCCCAGTGCTTCTCGCCGAAGCCTCAGGTCCATTCCACGGTCGTAAAACTATTTCCCCGTGAACCCATCTTCCCGATCAATGACCGGCACCTGTACGCGGACGTGGTGCGGGCACTCTTCTCCCACCGGCGGAAGACCGTGCGCAACGGTCTGAAAGGGTCGGTGGGCAGCATGCTCTCTCCTGTCTGGGTTGAACGGGCGATTGCCGCGCTGCCGGACGAGATCCTGCAGAGCAGGCCTGAGGCACTTTATCTCGAGGATTTTGCCACGATTGCGAATATCCCGTGATATCGGGGAGATATGCGCATGATCATACGATGAACGCCGCCGCTCCCGGCGTGGTGCCCCCGCGGCGGTTCAGAGGCAGTTTTTTTCATTTACCCTCCGGTACTGTCGTGCTTCGGAGAAGCCCTGAGGTGGGATTCCTCACAGAGAGATTGATTTTCATGGGAATCCCCCAAAAAGGCATATGAACGCTCGTATGGATCTGGCTTTTTTTATGCTATATCCCCGCTGCTGTGGCATTTCCCATCGCCTGATAGACTCCGGGAATGTAAGCGGGAAATATAAAAACCAAATATGTGTTGTTCACGCGGTGCACTTCCCGGGCACCTCCCCCTCCGGTTGAGAGCGGGGATCACACTCATTGCTGTTCATAGCCGGTTATCCAGAGCAGTTTTCCGTAATTGTTATCCTGCAGGAAATGCCAGCGTGATCTGCGATGAAATGGAAAGGGTGGGAGAAGATCCCGCTTACGATAACAGATCCGTGTGATCCCTCGGAAACAAAGGAGGCAGAAGCGATCGCCCCTCTGATCATCTCTGCCAGCCGCTCAACCGATATCCCTGCGTTTTATGGTGACTGGTTCATGGAACGCCTCACGGCAGGGTACGTGAAGTGGAAGAGCCCGTTTGGGGGCAGCCCGCTTTATATTTCCTTTGAAAAGACCCGGGTGTTTGTTTTCTGGTCTAAGAACCCGGCACCGTTCTTCCCCCTTCTCGCAACGCTCGACCGCAGGGGTTACGGCTACTACTTCCTGTTCACGCTGAACGATTACGATGCCGAACGACTCGAAGCGGGTGTGCCTCCTGCCGGTGAGCGTATCGAATCATTCATCCGGCTTTCCCGCCGTATCGGGAAAGGCCGGGTTGTCTGGCGGTTTGATCCCCTGCTGCTCTCCGACCAGGTAACCGTTCAGGACCTGCTGGAGAAGATTCGATCCACCGGTGACCGACTTGCTCCTTATACCGACCGGCTGGTCTTCAGTTTCGTTGATATTGAAAAATATGCAAAAGTGCGGCGTAACCTGCAGGCCGCCGGGATTACCGGCGCCAGGGAATTTTCTGATGATGATGTTGACGAGTTCTGTTCCGGTCTTATGGCTCTGAACAGACGGTGGGGCCTCGCCATTACTGCCTGTGCGGAAGGACGGGACCTCTCCTGCTTCGGGATCGGCAGGGGGCAGTGCATCAGTTATGACCTTTTGATACAGGAGTTCGGAAATGACCGGAAACTGATGGATTTCCTGCAGCCGGATGAGCAGCAGACCCTTGGCGGCACGGAACCTGCTGCCGGTCCATCCCGGCTGAAGGACCCGGGGCAGAGAACTACCTGCCGGTGCATCGTGTCAAAGGATATCGGGCAGTATTCCACCTGTATGCACCTCTGTGCCTACTGCTATGCCAATACCTCCCCGGCACGTGTCCGGAGGAATTATGCACGGTATATCGCGGACAGAGAGCAGGGGATACTCCATGATGCGATAACGGAATAGCCGGGCAATCTGGTTAAAATTCCCGCATAATTTTTATCGCGCAGAACTCCCCGCACATGGTGCATTCTTTGTCGCCGTCCGAAAACTCCCGTGCCCGCTGCGGGTCCATGGCACACCGGATCTGCCCCTCCCGGTCGAGATCTGCCCTGAGTCTGGCGACCTTCCGGTCCTGTGCGTCCCGCCCGTATTTCACCGTATCCCCGATATGTGCTGCGATCCGGAACGCGATCAGGCCTTCCTTAACCGCTTCAGGACTTGGCAGGCCAAGGTGCTCTGCCGGCGTGATATAACAGAGGTAATCCGCTCCCGCTGCACTTGCCATGCTCCCCCCGCAGGCACCGGCAATGTGGTCGTAGCCGATCGCAACATCGGTAGGGAGCGGGCCGGCAACAAAGAGCGGGAACGGTGACTGTTTCCGGTAATACCGTATATACGGGGGAATCCTGTCGCTCCGTATATGGCCGCCGGCTCCTTCGATGATGACCTGAACGCCGGCATCCCGGGCCTGGTATGCGAGAGCAACGTTCTGTCGGATCTCCGCCAGCTGGAACGCATCGCGGCGGTCATGGATGCATCCGCTCCGTGCAGTATTACCAAGCGAGAGGACGAGATCATGGTCCCGGCATACCGAGAGGACCCGTTCATACTGCTCGACAAACGGGTTCTCGCACCGGTTGAGGAGCATGAAGGCGCTCGTGATAGACCCCCCCCTGGAGACCATGCCGAGGATCCGTTTCTGCTTCCTGAATGCCGCAAGCATCTTCCGGCTCACACAATGGACGACAACAGAGCTGATGCCCGTTGCAGCCTGCATCTCCAGTGTTGTGAGGATATCGTCCGCTGTCATATCCTTAAGCCCGCTCTCCGCCACAGCCTGGTACACCGGAACGGTTGTTACCGGCAGTGTCGTGCAGGAGAGGATCTCGTTCCTGATGGCATTGATGTCCCCGCCCATCGAGAGATCGCTGATGGTATCGGCACCGAACTCTTCAGCGATCCGGGCTTTCCGCACTTCGTCCTGTACGTTTACCTTTCCTGCGGAGGTGCCGAGATTGACATTGACCTTGGTGGAAAGCCCCCTGCCGATTCCCGTGAGTCTTTTCCCCCGCTGCATAATCACGGCACTGCCTTCCGCGATCCGGCGGCAGAGGAGTTCAGGATCCACGTCCTCCGCTTTGGCAACCTGTACCATGCGGGGCGTAACGATCCCGTCTTTTGCCTGATCAACAAGCGTTTTCATGAGGTTCCCGTGTATTGTTCTTCATCTGCGGCTTGAACTGTTCCATTTATTACCTCCCTTGGTAGCGGCTCCATATACTCATGGATTATTTCTTTGGATAAAACAGATGATTTTACCCGTTTAAACTGCCGGTGAGTTTATATTGAGAATATCTTTGGCAGACGACCTCCAATGATTTCAAGGCTGAGAGCATACCCTGTTACGAGCATTTTCCTATGCCGTACGATCCCGCACAGGTATATCATCCCGAAGCTGACACGTATCTCCTGCTTGAAGCAGTAAAGAAAGAGGTGAGACCCGGCGACCGCGTGCTGGAGATCGGGACCGGATCGGGTCGCATATCCTGCGAGCTTGCCATGTATACCGGCATTGTAGCAACCGATATCAATCCCCATGCAGTGAGCTGTGCGCACGACGCCGGTATTGAAGTGGTACGGACCGATCTGTTCGCGGGGATCCGTGGATCATTCGACCTGATACTGTTCAACCCCCCCTACCTGCCGACACTGCCTGAAGAGCGTATAGATGACTGGTTTGAGTATGCCCTTGACGGCGGCGAGAGCGGGCGTGTCGTGATAGAACGGTTTGCCCGGAGTGCTGGAGAAGTACTTGCGCCGGGCGGCAGAATCCTTCTCCTCATATCATCGCTCACGGGGCTCGGCGAGGTGCAGAACCTGTTTGCCAGCCTTGGTTATTCCGCCGAATTCGTACAACAGCAGGTGGTTGAGGACGAGGTGCTGTACATCATAAGGATCAGCCGGGCACCTAAAGCCAGCTCCTGAACCCCGGTCATGAATGGCTGGCGGGTAACGACCATATTGTTCGTGACGCGCCCGGTGAACGCCGTCGTTTACACAATCAGGCGCCTCCGCATGAGGTTAATTGCAGCTATGCAACAGATAATCGTGACCACGACAATCCATACAAGGTGCAGCAGTATGACCGGTGAGATCGTTGCCAGCGTGAACATCCTCATCATTGCTACCAGGTGGGTGAGTGGCAGCAGGGTGAGTGCCATGTACTGGAGGGCAGCCGGCATGAGCGTCAGCGGGAAGAACGTACCCGAGAAGAGCGCCATGGGCGTAATGAAGAGAAATGCCGGATAGTTCAGGGTATCGATGCTGGGAGTGACTGAAGTGAAGCACATGGCGATACCGGCAAACATCAGTCCTCCGATAAACGCGAGCGGGATGGCGAGCAGTGCAAGGGGCAGGGAGATCACACCGAAAAGGGCGAGTACCGGCAGCATGATCAGGACATATATCAGGCTCCGGGTCGCTCCCCAGAGCAGTTCGCCCGCGATCACGTCCTCAATCGAGAGCGGTGTCGCGATCATTGCGTCGAAACTTTTCTGGTAATACATCCGGACATAGGAACCGTAGGTACATTCAAAGAATGCTGAGTTCATGACAGCAATCGTGAGAATGGCAGGGGCAATGAATGTCACGTACGGGATACCTTCGATCTCCCTGACATAGGATCCGATTCCCATGCCGATGGCGAATAGGTAGAGGAGCGCCTCGACAAGCGGGGGGAAAAAATTTACTTTCCATGTCCGGGTAAAAACGGTCAGGTTACGGTGCCATACTTTCCATGCACGCCAGGTGATCAGGGGGATTGAGAGGATATTCGGCATGGTCACTCCCGGAGCTTCCTCCCCGTCAGTTTCAGGAATACGTCCTCGAGCGTTGCCGGCCGCGTGATAACCTTTCCCGGGCTGCAGCGGTCGAGGAGGATTCTTGCGATATCACGGGATGACTCTGTTGCCACCTGTATCATGTCACCGGCTACCTCATAATCGACGTGCAGCTCCTGAAGGCACGATACAACCGCCGTACTATTTTCCACCTCGACGATCTCATGTCCTGCATGCTCCCTGACAAGGTCCGCGGGCGTGCCTTCCACAAGGATCCGTCCGTTGTCCATAATGACCAACCGGTCGCACAGCCTGGCAGCCTCGTCGAGATAATGGGTGGTGAGCACGATGGTATTTCCTGATGCCTGGAGAGCACGGAGTTTTTCCCAGATCAGGTGTCTTGCCTGCGGATCGAGCCCGATGGTGGGCTCATCGAGAATTAGGATATCTGGATTATTGACCAGGGCACGGGCAAGGATCAGGCGGCGTTTCATTCCCCCCGAAAGTTTCTCAATCGCTACATCGCGTTTCTCCTCAAGCTGGACAAACCTGAGTAATTCCTCTGCTTTTTCTGCCGCGGCCTTTTCAGGAATATCAAAGTACCGTGCGTAGGTGTACAGGTTTCCAAAGCAGGTGAAGTCAGGATCGAGATTGGTCTCCTGCGGGACGATGCCGAGCCTCGCCTTGATAGCAGCCGGGGCAGTATCCGGGTCCATACCGAGCACGGTGAGGGTTCCGGAATTTTTCGGCGAGACGCAGGCGATCATCTTCATGGTCGTCGTCTTGCCGGCGCCATTCGGCCCGAGAAATCCAAAGACCTCCCCTACCTGAACGGAAAATGCAATCCCGTCAACCGCGATGGTACTGCCAAAGGTCTTTTTTAAGTCCTTTGCCTCGATGATGCCCGGAATAACCTCACGCCCCTGATCCGACAGAACCCGGCCACGTCTCTTTCCGGACAACAGGTCAGGGAAAACACTGCCAGGCACAGGTTATCACGTCGGCGTTTCTGGTTTCACGAGTATGATCCCCCCGATGAGGACTCCCAGCAGGATGGCTGTTGTCAGCAGGATCAGGGGATCAGTGTCAACCATATTATACACAAGGATATGCCGTACCATCCCGGTAAAAGCAGCAACAAGGAGGGCCCGGACCTCCACGTGCTTGGTCCGGAAATATACCGTAACGGTTTCAAACAGTACGATGATGGTAATGGTCAGGAGGAGGGCATTGATGACACTGATGATGTTGACCGGACTGCTTGTCGGGACAATGAGCTGGTAGATCAGGATGGCTGAATCATACACGGAAAAGACAGCGATCACCGTAAGCAGAATAGCGACGACGGTGTACAGTACCATGGGCACAAGGGAGAAGAAATTGGTGATGGCCTCAGTGACGGGTGATCTCTCTGGCATGGGGATACCTCATTCCGGTATAGCATAGTCTGAGGAAGCCAAGGGTAAAAAGGTGGTGTTACAGATAAACCCGAAGCGGGATCGTGTTGATCTTCAGGTATTCTTCGTTGAAATCTTGCGGATCCTCCGGAGAGCATCTGCAGCAGCGACACGGACCTCTTCAAAGCGGTCCCGTCCGAGCTCTTCCAGCGGTCTGATTGCCCGGTGATCCCCCAGTTTCCCGAGTACGGCGGCGGAAGCAATCCTTACCCGGTCATCGGTGTCCTTCAGGCAGGAGACCAGTGCTTCTGTTGCCCGGCGGTCCTGTATCCTGCCGATAGCTGCGATACCAGCGATCTGCACTACCGGTTCGGGATCAGTGAGGGTGGATATGAGGGCGGGAACGGCATCATCGTCGCCAAGCCGCCCGAGCGCCTGGGCACTTTCCTGCCGGATTTTCCAATGGGGATCCGACAGGGCCTGTATCAGTGCCGGGATGGCGGCGGAATTGCCGGATTTACCCAGAGCAGCAGCTGCTGCCACGCGTTTCTGGACCGTGGCACCATGGAGTGCGGTGATAAGGGGGGTGATGTCTTCCATAGGCGATTCAGTGTTCGCATTCGTACCCGGATTCAAAGGCCGATATGACACTTTCTGCTGTTTCCGGCGATAATCGGTCGTGGACGATCTTCACGAGGGCCTCAACGTCCTCCACCGGCAGGCACCCCATACTCTCCTCACCTTTTTTGATCATGTCGGTAATGTACGTGAGTTCCTCGTCGCTGAGCCGGTTAATCCGTGTTATAAAATCGGTGTTGTCTTCTGCAAAATGGTTGGACACCGGGGGGAGAATGGAATGAAACATGTGACCGGAGCCCGAGCAGGTCAGGTCTCCGCATTCCGGTGCAAGTTTTTTGAGTATGGCAATATCCTTCTCATCAAGTTCGCGTGGCATTGCGGTTTCCCTGGTACTTATTTTCCGGGCCGTGGAATAAACGTACGGGAAGGACACCGGTCACTGTCACGATCCGGTGTAGTCTCGCCATTGATACGGCACTCTCCCTTCTCCTTGGTTCCGGGAGAATAACTGATACAATCCTGGCAGGTTGGCATATATATCTGTCCAGGCTGCTGCTGGATTAACGTATCGTCAGCGGTGACGCAGAAAAAAGAAAAATCAGAAGTACTTACTTAACCATTTCCTGATACCGGCAAAAAAACCGCCGGAAGTGGATTTCTTGGAGGATTTTGGCTGGAGACTGGTCTCCTTGCGGGCGATTGTCCGGCGCTGCACCGGTGCCTCCCGAGGGGGGATATCCTGGAGGGCACCCTTGGGTTCACTCGCGTCCGGTTCGAATCCCCATGCAAATCCGATCTTATATGCCCGTTCGTTCTGCCGGATCCAGTTCGCTGCTTTCATATATCCGCGATCTTCCGCCTTCTTGATCGTGTCAGCGTGATCCTGGGTGAAATGGATCTCACGCTGGAGAGCCACCAACTCGTCGTAAACCTTACCGGGGACCTTGATCTTCTCCCTGCTCATAACTCTTCATATAGGGTTATGCCGGGCAACGATATTTAATGATTCCCCCAAAAAACGCCGAAAATGCGGCATAATCGGTATCCGGGCGGTTCGAAGCGGTCAGAACACGCATTGCACACGATTGGCAGGCGCTCTGGTCAATCGTCCTTCAGAGTGGGTGGAATCAGGGGACGTGCTCTATGGAGGGTTGATTTTTTAGCCGATGCTCCGAGGCGATCCGATTGCCGTAGACCGGCTTGTCGATCCGGAGAAATCCGGGATATCCGAAATGGCAGATAAGGACACGAAGATCAAGGCCGGGATCCCGGTAGAAAAAAGATCTGATCCCTCATTTCCCGTCAGGATTCCCTGGTAAAGGAAAGGAGTGTCGTACCCTCCTCGTCTGCGAGGCTGAGCCGGTCACCGGTTATCGTGAAAGTTGTTGCCCTGCTGAGGGATGCAAGATAGGTACTCTCCTGCGGCATTACGCCCGGGCTGCTGCAGTGCATCTTTGTTGAGCCTATCGCACCGATCGAGACAGAAGTCCCTGTCACGTTATACGATGCGAAGTAGCGGTTGCACCCGGCTGAACCGGCAACACGCCCCTCATCGTCAAAGACGGCAGTGATAGTTGTTCCAGCGAGAACGGATGAAACTGCATCATTCGTGTGGAAGGAATCGAGCGTCCAGTTCGTACCGACAAGGGGTTCCGGTGCGGGCGGAACCGTCCTTGTAAATGAGAGGATAGTTGAACCCGTTGCATCTGCCAGCATGAGTCGGTCATCCCCGGCCGTTACCGATGTAGCTTGGTTCAGAAGCGTGAGGTAGGCACTCTCCTGCTCCATCACGCCCGCTGCCGTGCAGTACATTAACGTAGATCCTGCCGGGCCGATCGTGATTGCCGTGCCCGCTATTCCGTAGGACGCAAAGTAGTGGTTACAGCCGGATGAACCGGTGATACGCCCTGCATCACTGAAATCCAGAGTGATGGTAGTACCGTTGATGGTTTGCAGGGATGTGCCATTCCAGATATAATCCGTCAGGGTCCAGCTGGTCCCATTCAACGAAAGGTCAGCAGGTTCCGGTGGCTTTTCGGTACATCCTGCAGCAACGAGGAGGGGGATCAGTATCATCATGCCCGCGAGAACGGGAAGATGAGGGATTTTTCTGGTCTTTTTCACAGACTCCATGCAGACAGATGGGATGAAGAGGGTAATAAAAAAACCGTTGACTACAAAATAATTCGCAACTATTATTTCCAGAACCGGAATCCGGGCCGTTTCCAGGTTTATATCAACGGATTCCCCCGCCCTTTTCCAGCCTCCTCGTTTAACCCTGAATGCTCTACCCGATGCGGAGTTTGAACGGTACTATACCGATGCGAACCGGGAAGGCCCCGCGAAATCAGGCAAAACTATTGGCAGCATGAAGAACCTAATCTCGGGGGAAATCGTTGGAGAATCAGAAAGAAAGGGGGGGCGGGGGAAATTCCAATGCTGCTATGGGGATTCGAACCCCAGTCGCGAGCGTGAGAGGCTCGCATGATTGGCCGGACTACACTATAGCAGCAGTTGCCCACTAAAATGGGCGATGAGGTTACTTATAGTTTTTTACCGGGATTTTACGACCTGTCCCGGAGCCGTGGACTTCTTTCTGCGGTGCATTTTTTTTGCACCGGATCGGACCATGGTCAACCCCCGTTTCCCGGCTGATCAACGGGAGGCTTCACAAACAACTATATCTCGGACATGCGGCGATTAATATAGGAATGAGTAGTCTTGAGGAACAGATCAAGGAGCTTGAAGACGAGCTAGTCAAGACTCCCTACAACAAGGCTACATCCAAGCACATCGGCCGGGTCAAGGCAAAGATCGCCCGTCTTAAAGACGAAGCAGTCAACCGCGCCATGAAGGCCGGGGGTGGCGGGGAAGGGTACCAGGTCAAGAAATCCGGGGACGCAACAGCCGTTCTCGTAGGTTTCCCGTCCACGGGTAAGAGCACGCTCCTGAACAAGCTGACCGGTACCGAGAGTGCCGTAGCGGCATACGCCTTCACCACCCTCACTGTAGTGCCCGGTGCCCTTGAGCACAAGGGCGCAAAGATCCAGCTGCTGGATATACCCGGGCTCATTGCCGGTGCTGCTATGGGGAAAGGCCGGGGCAAGGAAGTTATTGCCGTCGTGAGGAATGCCGATATCATCATAATCCTCGTGGATGTCTTCAATGAGCGGCACTTTGACGTCCTTCTCAAGGAGCTCTACGACGCCGGCATCCGGATTAATGTCCCGAAACCGGACATCACCATCAAGAAATCATCGCATGGGGGTATCCGGCTCAATGCCGTCGGCACGCTTGACCTTGATATCGAGGAAGTACGGTCGATCCTTTCTGAGAGCAAGATGATGAATGCCGACATCCTCATCCGCGGGAACGCAACGCAGGATGACCTTATCGATGCAGTCCAGGGCAACCGGGTCTATATCCCGGCGTTCATTGCGGTCAACAAGGTCGACCTTGTGGACAAGGAGCGGTATCTCGAGATTGAGCACGATATCGCCGGTCGGTTTGGCAGTCCCCCGCTGATGATCTCTGCAGCTGCGGGATTTCACCTTGAAGAAACGAAGGATGCTCTCTACGACTGTCTCGGGTTTATCCGGGTCTACTTAAAACCTCACGGAGGCGATGCCGATCTCGAGGAGCCCCTCATCATACGCAGGGGGAGTACTGTTGAGGATATCTGCAACAAGCTCCACCGGGAATTCGCCCAGAAGTTCCGGTACGCCCGGATCTGGGGAAAGTCGGTAAAGCATCCGGGCCAGCGTGTCGGCATCACCCACAGGATGATCGACGAGGACCTGCTCACGATCATTGTCGAGCATTAATCTTATATCCCTGTTTTTTATAAAATCCGATTGAAAAGATATATCACTCCATAACGCCACCAATATAAAAAGGATTATCTGGTTCTCATAAACTGAACCGGAAGCCCGGAACGGGTAAACCGTGGAGATGCAGTGGCAGATGAGAATTGACGACGGAGCACCCGATATAATCAGGGAGGAGACGATGTATTACCGTTCCCGGATTCCGTCCCTCAACCGCGTGGTCTTCCTGCTCGACGGCAGGGGACGGTTCACCTACCTCAGTCCCGCCTGTTGGCATATCTCCGGATATGCACCCGCGGATCTTATCGGCGGGACGATCTCATCGGTTGTCGTACCTGAAGATCAGGAACGTGTGTGTAAAAAATTCCAGGAAGTCCGAAGGGGGAATTCCTATCCCTCCGATTACCGGATTATGACAAAGGATGGCACAATCCGCTCTGTGCGGTCAGTCTCCCATCCCTATGCCGATATTCAGGGAAATCCGGGGGTCATCGGTATTATCAGCGAAATCCGTACCTGGCAGATCACCGGAGAGGCCTTGTGGCAGAGCGAACAGAACGTGAAAAGAATCGTCGAATGCTCCGATGATGGCATTCTTCTCACAGATGAGACCGGGAGTATCGTTGAATGGAACCCCGCTCTGGAACGTAGTACCGGTTTTTTGAGATTTGAGATCATCGGAAGAAAGATCTGGGACGTGCAGTTCGATCTGGTCCCGGACCACAAAAAGACGCCGGAATATGCGGAATATGTAAAAAAGCTTTTTTTACCCCTCTTGTCGGGTGGAAGACCGGCAGATCCCGAACACCGTTTCGGACAGGAGTTCCAGCACCGGGATACCACAGTACGGACAATTGAGTCCCTCTTCTTTCCTGTACCAACTGAGAACGGATCCATGATCGGTGGAATTCTCCGGGACATCACCGACTGCAAACGCTCAGAAAATGCCATGCAGGAAGCGAACCGGAAACTCAACCTCTTAAGCAGCATTACCCGGCATGATGTCAGCAACCAGCTGACCATCATCAATGGCTACCTGTCCCTGTTTGAGATCGGATCTCCGGCCATGAAGAGCAGTGACACTATCAGGGTCCTGCAGGGTGCGGCAGGCAGGATACAGCGGATCCTGACATTTACCAAAGAGTACCAGGACGTAGGTTTCAAATCACCCTCATGGCAGGTGCTGGGCGAAACGATCGCGTCGGCAAAAAGCATGATAGAGACCGGCCCGGTCGGGTTTACGACGGGCATGTCCTGTGAACGAATCGAGGTCTTTGCAGATCCCATGCTTGCAAGGGTCTTTTACAACCTGATCGACAACTCCCTCCGGCACGGTGAGAACGTATCACAGATACAGATTTCGTGTTCCCTAAAAAACGGCCAGCTCCTTATCATCTATGAGGATGACGGGGTCGGGATCGCGGACAGGATCCGGCCCCGACTGTTCGATCGGGGCACAGGAAAAAATTCCGGCTATGGTCTGTTTCTGATCCACGAGATCCTTGCCATAACCGGTTTTGCCATCACAGAAACAGGACTGTCCGGGCGAGGTGCCCGCTTCGAAATTACCGTTCCAAGCGGATCGTTCAGAACAGCGGGTGAAAAAAAGCCGCAGAAGTGATCTGATCAAACGTATGCTTTCCTTTGTACATCCTGTTCACCCGTGCAGACGTCGGGGTTCAATCCTTATATTTACGGATCAGACCTGATCGCATCCTTGATTATCTCAACCGGCGCCTCCGTCCTGATACCATAACCGGAGAAGTGCGTCCGCGTTGCAGGATACCCACAGGCGCGAATCCGTTCAAGGACGAGCTCAATGTGGGGCGGGGAGCAGCCCAGCAGTTTCGCGATATGGTGATAATCGTAAAAGCTTGAGGTGGGTAATTCCGACCTGCAGGTTTCCAGCAGCCGGACCAGATCTTTTTTCGTCCCGAGTTCCCTGCCGGCAACTGCTTCCTGCATCTGTACAACCGTGTCCTCATTCCGGATGCTTCCCAGCCAGAGCGGCCCGATGGCCTGGAGCTGCCCCCCGCAGTGGGGGCAGGCAGAGTCATGCGCCTGCAGGCCTGGCTGTTCCTCGCGGTAGGGACAGTTCTTACACTGGTGGATGAACCCCATGTGCTTCAGCGTGTCATCCGCAGCTTGTGCCCCCCGGAGCAGCCGGAGATGGAGCCGGATGAAATGCTCCCGGGCATAGCAGAAGAGCGGCTCGACACCCCGATCGTACTTTACCGTCTCCCGGACAACAAACCCGAGGAGGATCCGGAGGCCCACTTCGCTGTGGTATTCAGTATTCATCGGCACAGCCCCGTACCGCCGGATACCTGCCCTGAGGTGTGCCCCGCACAAGGGGGCAGTGTCAGTCGCCGTAACGAACAGAAAACGCCGTGTCCCGCGTACTGCAGCATCGGTAACCAGTGCCGGAGTCCCAAACGGGTCGAGGTCAACCGCATCAAAAGACTGCTCGGAGAGCAGGGCACTGACATCCCGTTCCATGATGGTCACGGGAAGTGCGGTATGGTTTTTATTCTGCATAATCAACCTGATCGCTGTCGGGTCACGGTCACAGATCGTCACCGGGAGATCACACTCGTTGGCAACCCTCAATCCCCGGATGCCGGTAGCCCCCATGGCATCGAGATAATCGGAAGGTTTCAGGAGTGAGAGGAGGAGAATGGTTGCGTCCCGGTTCAGTTCCATCCGCCGGTTGAAGAAGATGGGCACGGAACCGGGAGGGAACTGTGCTGTGGCATCCTGTACCGGGACGAGCACTGATGTCGACCCTTCCGTTACCTCCGTAAGCTCCATTGCGCACATCTGTTGCAGCGCGCAAAACTTATACATATTCCCCTGCAATGGATATGGGCAGGGCGAGTGGCTTAGCCCGGACATAGCGTCAGCCTCCTAAGCTGAATGCCGGGGGTTCAAATCCCCCCTCGCCCGTACAACGGGCTTTTTTCTGACCGTTTTCCTGCAGGTTAATTATCCGGGAGAGTGAGAGTTTATCCATGAGCCCTGCAGGTCTGTTTATCATTACCCGGCCGCTCAATGCCGGTACAGCCGGGTTTGCGGCTGTCGTGGCCTACCTCATCGCAACCGGTACGGTCATCCCCGGGGTCCTGTGGCTCTTTGTTGTTGTTTTGTTGATCACGGCGGGGGGGAATGTCATCAATGATTATTTTGATGTTGAGATCGACCGGGTAAACCGCCCGGACCGGCCGATCCCCTCGGGGCAGGTTACCCTTCCTGCAGCCCGTGTATATGCCGGTACGCTCTTCCTTGCCGGGATCCTTGTCAGCTTCCTTACCAATGAGCTGTGTACTACGATCGCGGTCTTCAACTCGATCCTCCTCGTCGGGTATGCTGCACGGCTGAAACGTACTCCGCTCATCGGGAATATCACGGTATCCTACCTTGCGGCGAGCATGTTCCTGTTCGGCGGGGCTCTGGGTGGCCTGAGTGGGTTTTTCCACGTCATGCCGTTTGCAGTCATGACGTTTTTTGCCATGCTCTCCCGCGAGCTGGTCAAGGATGCAGAAGATGTTGAGGGGGACAAGGCGAGCGGGGCGGTCACCATCCCGATCCGGTACGGGATTCCGGTAACAATGGTCCTTGCCCTGATCTGTGCCCTCCTGGGAGTGCTGGCAAGTCTGGTACCTTATCAGTGGTGGGGATTCTGGTACATTTATGGAATAATACCCGTTGATGGCATCATCCTGTTTGCCGGTATAAAAGCGGTCCGGTGCACAACGCCGGCCGGTGTAAAAGCCTCCGGTGCATCCACGCTCATGAAAGCCGGTATGTTTGCTTCCCTCGTTGTATTCACCGTATCAGCTCTCTTCCTGTAGTCTGTCTGGCGCCCGAGCTTTTTCTCCCGTATCGCAGAGCAACAAGTTTATGCCCGAACCCTGCCACAGGTACCTGAGGGATACATGCCAACCATCCTGCAGAAGGGTACTACTTTTTTTGCCCAGAAAGGATCATATTTCGAAGGGAATGTGAAGATCGACGGTGATTTTATTGTTCCTGCCCATACCCATTTCTGGGGACGGCTGACCGTAACCGGATCCCTTGAACTTGGTCCCCGGTCCAGTGTCGCCCTTGATATCAGCTGCTGGAATGCCGTTATCGGGAGCCAGTGCCGTGTCAAGGGCCCGATCGTTGCCCACGGGGATATCACAATTCTCGATCACGCGATGGTCCACTCCGTCGATGCCGGGGGTAAAGTAATCCTCCGCACCGGTGTCACCGTCGGTGATGTGAGGTGCGATGATGCGATCATTGTCCACGGCAGGATCAAGAGCGGGAACCTAGTCGGCAAGAGTATGAAGGTCCTCGGGGATTGATGCCGGGTCGATACCCAGCACCGCCACGTCATAGATCTCCGGCCAGTTGGCAATCGTTTCTACACACCCTTCTTTTAAGGTCACTACCCCCATCACGATAAGACCCATCTTATCGGCCATGTCTATCCCCTCCTTTACTTCTGCAAGGCACCCGATCCCGATGATCGCCTTCGGCCGGTATTTTTTGACCATGCGCTTGATAAAAGAGGACCCCGGGACGATGAACACTTTATAACCCATCCTCTCGAGCAGGGTCCGCGCTTCTCCGACCTCGCACTGGCCACAGTTCCTGCACTTCAGGCCTTCGGGTGTCAGGTGTGCCGGGCACCGGGAGGAACGCAGGCACTGCGGCATGAAGATCGCACGATCCTCCACGGGGATCCTGGCAAATTCCGCGGAATTCATGGAATTCATGAGCTTGATCATGAAGGTGTAGAGCTCCCGGTCCTCGAGGCCGAAGAACCGGAACATCCCCTTCATCAGACCTTCGAGGAAGACCAGTCCCGACTTGATCAGTTTCGGGAAATATAACCTTTTTTTCCTGATGGAGTACAGGGATATGATGACCAGGATGAACGCGGCGAGGAGCGCGCCCAGTACAATAATGACGGTGAGCTCACCGATCAGGTATATCAGGGAGCTCCAGGTGAGAAAATCCAGGTCCATGCTTCTCTCGTTTGTGGGGTGCCGGATTATTTAGTCCTTCCCTGTTTCATGTCGTTCATGGTAAAGGGCGGGCGGATAATGCCTTTTTCTGTAATGATGGCGCTCACAAGATTCACCGGCGTTGCATCGAATGCCGGGTTCTGTACCGGTACGCCAGGCGGGAGAAAGGTCCGGTTCCCGATTGTGGCGATCTCGGCCCTGCCCCGCTCCTCGATCACGACCTCGCGGGCTTTCCGGGTCAGATCGAATGTCGAGAGCGGTGCTGCAACATAGAACGGGATTTTATGGTGCCGGGCAAGGACTGCGTGCATGTATGTCCCGATCTTGTTGAATACTGCATCACCGCAAATCCGATCAGCCCCGACAATAACGGCATCGATAGTACCGCTCCGCATGACGTGTGCAGTCATGGAATCCGTGATAACCGTTATTGGGATACCATCCCGCGCCAGCTCCCATGCCGTGAGCCGTGATCCCTGCAGGAGCGGCCGGGTCTCGCAGGCGATCACGCTTACCGTTTTCCCAATCTTTACCGCCGAGCGGATGACCCCCAGTGCAGTCCCCCACGATGAACAGGCAAGGGCTCCGGCATTGCAGTGAGTGAGGATCGTACAGGTGTCCGGCAGCAGCGGAGCGCCGTGTTCTCCTATGGCATGGCAGCAAACCGTATCCTCGGAAAAGATCTTTTCTGCTTCGGTGAGTGCTGCTGCCTGTGCACCTGGCACATCCGGTGCATCCATCATTGCGTCCAGCACACGGTCTATCCCCCACCCGAGGTTAACCGCAGTCGGACGGGTTGACCTGAGCATCGCTGCATCGCGTGCAACAGCAGCGAGAAACGGCTCCAGCGTCTTTTTCCTGCACCGTGATGCAGCCAGTAAAATCCCGAATGCTCCCGCGACCCCCAGCGCCGGAGCTCCCCGGATCTCGAGCCGCTGTATGGCCTTCGCCAGCCGCCGGATGCTCCGGCACTCTACAATCCGCTCCTCATTCGGGAGCAGTGTCTGATCGATATAACCGATGCTTCCGGTCTTCTGGTCCCACCAGACAGTAAAGCCACTGTTCACGCTGATCGCAACCTGACCGCATCACGGTATGCCCGCATTGCTGCCGACTCCCCTGAGGCGACACTGTCCGGAATGTCCTTGGGAGCAACTGCTGTACCCGCCACATAAATTCCCGGGCGGAGCGTTGCCGTGGTGTCCAGGGCATCATGAACGGTTTTAACAAAGCCGGTCTCTTCGAGCGCGATGCCAAACTTCCGGGCAAGGTCAGTAATGGATTCTGCCGGCCCCATGCCAACCGAGAGCACCACCAGATCAGGATGCAGCACATGCACTTCTGAGGTCTCTGAATCTTCGACCTGCAGGATCAGGCCGTCCTTATCGGCAAGGATGTCGGACGGCATCCCCCGGAGGAAGCGGATGCCCATCCCTTTTGCCCGCTCGTAGTATTCCTCGTATCCCTTGCCATAGGAGCGGATGTCCATGTAACAGATCGTCACCTCAATTGCGGGGTTCTTCTCCTTGATCAGGATGGCGTTCTTGATCGCCTGCATGCAGCAGACCGAGGAGCAGTAAGGCCGGCCTATTTTCATGTCCCGGGATCCCACGCACTGGATAAAGATAACACTCTCCGGGGTTTTCCCGGTACTTAACCTTCGGATCCTGCCGCCGGTCGGGCCGCTTGCATTGATCATCCGCTCCAGTTCCAGACTGGTTACAACATCGGAAAAGAGCAGGTGGCCGAACTGCGGTTTTTTCCGGGCATCAAAGACGGAGTACCCGGTTGTGAGCACGATGCTTGCCGCATCGAGAACGATCTCCTGCTCCTTGTCCTCCCGTTTTACCGATCCCGGACCACAGACATCATAGCAGAGCCCGCACTCGATGCAGTGCTCCTGGTCCTTGACAACGATATCAGGGACTGCCTGGGAATGCGGTTTGTAGATCGCCTTCCGGACGCCGATGCCCGCATCGAAACGGTTGTAGACTTCTACCGGGCAGACAAGGATGCAGTCCCCGCAACCGGTGCAGGTCGATTCATCAATGTACCGCGGGTGTTTTTTTACGGTGACACGGAAATGGCCGACCTCCCCTTCGATCTTCTCAACTTCTGAACACGTGTGGATGGTGATGCCGGGATGACGGGACACGTCCACCATCTTTGGCGAGAGGATGCACATGGAGCAGTCATTCGTGGGAAAGGTCTTGTCCAGCTGTGCCATATGGCCGCCGATGGTCGGCTCACGCTCGATCAGGTGGACATGGATGCCGTGCGCCGCAATATCGAGAGCAGCCTGGATGCCTGCAATGCCTGCCCCGACAACAACCACGTCACCCATGGTGTGCATACTCCCCTGCAAGCTCAATATAGGATGCAGCGTTGTTCAGGATATGCTGCTGCTGGGTTGCGTCGGCCTGCTTGATTATTTTGCCCGGGACACCGACAACAACAGAACCTTCCGGTATTTCAGCACCTTCGCGGATCACGGCACCAGCCCCTATCACGGATCCTTTCCCGATACGGGCGCCGTTGAGCACAATTGCACCCATTCCGACAAGTACCTGGTCGGCTATCGTACAACCATGCAGGATCGCACCGTGACCAACCGAGACATCGGTGCCAAGGGTCACCGGAAAACCCCTGCTGGTATGCACGACACAGTTGTCCTGGATATTCGACCTGTCCCCGATAACGATCCGGTCCTTGTCAGCCCGCACAACGGCCCCGAACCAGATCCCAACCTGTTTTCCTATCGTGACATCACCGGTAACAGTTGCATTACCGGCCATGAAGAGTGCCTCCCCGGTGACCTTCGCATCCACATGCATAATAACATAGGAAATTAAGAATCAAAGAGTATGAAGGTTATGGTAGGGGGTACGTTCGATCCCCTTCACGACGGTCATAAACGCCTCCTGGACCGCTCATTCGAGATCGCCGGATCTGAAGGTTATGTCGTGATTGGTCTCACGACTGATTCCTTTGCAAGCCGCAAGACCCATCCAATCCGTCCTTTTTCAATCCGGAAGGAAGAACTTGAACAGTATATTGCCCGCGGGAATTATCCGACCATCTGGATCATTGAACCACTCAATGATCGCTTTGGCACGGCAATCAAAGCGGATTTTGATGCCATCGTTGTTTCTGAAGAAACCCTTCCGGTTGCCGTTGAAATCAATACAATCCGTAAAGAAAACAAAAAGAAAAAAGTGGACATCCATCAGATCAGCTGTGTTCTTGCCGAGGATGGAAAGTGGATCTCCAGCACCCGCATTTATCGGGGAGAGATTGATGCGCACGGGCACCTGATGCACTGAATTTGTCCTTTGAGCAAACCGGTAAAATCGACAACATATGGGCCCTGCCTCCTGCCGGCAGCCCTGAACACCGCGCCCCATACCCTTGTGGCTGCGATAACGGGTCCGGGCCATCTTTTTTTGCGCTACCGGTTCAGATAATATGTCCCGTGATATCCCGGGTGATCACCCAGTCGCAGTAACAGCAGTGGAGTCCCTTGGGCAGCACCCGGAACCTGCTCCGTATCGGCTCGTTGGTGTTGGAGATGCAGCCCGGGTTCGGGCAGCGGACGAGCCCCTCGATCAGGTCCGGTATCTCAACACCCTTTTTCTCGCAGACCTTGAAATTTCTGATGATATTAATGGTTGCACGGGGGGATATCAGGGCAATCCGGTCCACCTCCTCCTTGGAAAGTTCCCTGTTTGCCAGCTTGACAATATCCTTGCGCCCCATG
Source organism: Methanoregula sp. UBA154 (assembly GCA_002502245.1). GTDB lineage: Archaea > Halobacteriota > Methanomicrobia > Methanomicrobiales > Methanospirillaceae > Methanoregula. Next base: position 16,106 of record DAPW01000003.1, on the reverse strand, counting down.
TTCCTGCTGGGAACGTTGGTTGCAATCGAGAGGGCTTCCTGCGTAGTACCGGTAATTCCCAGGATCTTGACCACGTTCAGTGCTTCCCCGCCATCAATGTGATCGATCACGGTACCGTTCTTGATCCGGCGGACCAGCAGCCCCTCGTTTTCTGTGGTTTCCTCGGTCGTCATGGGAGCACCTGCATGAGCATCGCCATCCTCACCGGCACCCCGTTCTTCGACTGTTCAAAGTAGCGGGCATGCGGGGACGTGTCCACCCGGGGATCGATCTCATCGACCCGGGGCAGGGGGTGGAGGATGATCAGGTGCTTTTTTGCGCCGGTCAGGAGCTCGGGGGTGATGCGGTAACTGGATGCCACATTGAAATAGGAAGCAGAATCGGGAAACCGCTCCCGCTGGATTCGTGTCACGTACAGCACGTCAACAATATCGATCACCTCCCCGACCGAATCGTGTTCGATGATCTCCATGCCCTTCTCCCTGAGGCCGGATACCAGCGTGGCAGGCAGTTCAAGACCTTTCGGGGAAACCGTGTGGAGGCGTGCGTCATACAGCGAAAGAGCAGAGGCAAGAGAATGCGCAGTACGCCCATAGCGAAGGTCGCCAACAAGGGCAATTTCGATCCCATCGATCGGCATGGTCTGGCGGATGGTGTAAAGGTCAAGCAGGGTCTGCGACGGGTGCTGGCCTGCCCCGTCACCGGCATTGATGACCGGGACGGTGGCAAACTCGGCAGCGAGCCGCGCTGCCCCCTCTTTCGGGTGGCGGATCACGATCGCGTCAGCATACCCGCTCACGACGCGGATAGTGTCAGCAAGGGTCTCGCCTTTTGCCATGGAGCAGGCATCCACGCTCCCGACAGAAAGCGAGGTGCCGCCGAGCCGTGCCATGGCGGATTCAAAGGACATGCGTGTCCGGGTACTGGGTTCAAAAAAGAGGACGGCAAGGATCTTGCCGCACAGAGCAGTTTTATCGTACTGTTTATTATCAATCTGTGCTGCATGATCCAGCAGGCGGTCGATCTCTTTCCGGTCAAAGTCCCCGATGGAAATGATATGCTGCGTTGCCACCCCTCCCGTTTCGTGTACGATAATTATTGTTTTCCTGCCCTAATTACCTATCTTTTTAAAAAACCCGGTAACTCAGAAGAAGCCCGAACGGCTCCTGTGGCAGGTATAACGGGAAAGATCAGGAATGATATTATTCAATCACTCCCTATTTTTTATCCGGTATTACCATTTTTTTGGAGGCAGAACAACGTGGACCTTATACCAGTTGCGCGACCGGTTATCGGTCAGGATGAAATTTCGGCAGTGACCTCCGTTCTTGAATCCGGCATGCTCGCTTCAGGTGACAGGGTTGCGGAATTCGAGAAAAAATTTGCTAATTTCTGCGGGACTACCCACGCGGTTGCGATGAACAACGGTACAGCCGCGCTGCATGCTGCGCTGCTTGCTGCGGATATCGGGTACGGGGACGAGGTGATCGTCCCGGCATTCTCGTTTGTCGCAACCGCGTCCGCTGTCGCGATGTGCGGCGCTAAACCGGTCTTTGCCGATGTCGATGAACAGACGTTCAATATTCTTCCGGAGCAGGTCGAGGAACGGATAACCCCGAAGACCAAGGCCGTTATCGCCGTCCACCTGTTCGGCCAGCCCTTCGATGTACAGGCGGTGCAGGATTGTTGTGCCTCCCACAGCCTCAAATTCATCGAGGACGCGGCACAGGCCCATGGTGCGCTTTACAAGGGAGAGAGAGTCGGCGGTTTCGGGCATTTCGGGTGCTTCTCTTTCTATGCCACGAAGAACATGATCACCGGTGAGGGCGGCATGGTCACCACGAGCGAGAAAGCCTATAATGAGCGGCTGCGCCTCCTCATCAACCACGGGCAGAGCGAGAAATACCTCCACACCCGGCTCGGGTATAATTACCGTATGACCGATATGAGTGCAGCGCTTGGCATCGTTCAACTGAAAAAACTGGAGAAGTTCAACCTGCGGCGCCGGAAGAATGCCGAGTACTATACCACAAACCTGTCTGTGAAGGGATTGATCACACCGGTGACGGCACCCGGCGTGAGCCATGTCTACCACCAGTACGTGGTCCGGCTGAGCGGGGAGTTCCCCCTGAGCCGTGCGGATTTTATCGACTACCTCCGGGCAAAGGGTATCGGGTCTGCGGTCCACTATCCCATCCCCCTGCACCGCCAGCCCCTTTTCGGCCTCGACAACAATCCCGACCCGTGTCCGGTCTCGACCCGGCTTGCCGGGTCTGTCCTGAGCCTGCCGGTGCATCCCCTGCTCGACCAGAAGGAACTGAACTATATCTGCGATACGATCAACCGGGTGAAATGAATGGATGTAGGTGTTATCGGTGTCGGGGTCATGGGAAGGAACCATGTCCGTATTTATTCGGAACTCAAGAGTGTGGATTCCCTGGGTATTTATGATGTGAATGCCGACGCAGCAAAAGCCCTTGGCAAAAAGCATGGAGCCACCGTTTACGGATCGATCAGTGAGCTTCTTGATCATTCAGAGGCCGTCAGCGTTGTAGTCCCCACCCAGTTCCATTCAGCAGTAGTTGGCGAAGTTTTCCAAAAAAAGAGATCCGTGCTCATCGAAAAACCCATCTGTGCAACATCAGCGGAAGCAAAACAGCTCATGAAAACCGCTCCTGAAGGAATTACCGTGGGTGTCGGCCATATTGAGCGGTTTAATCCGATCGTTTCCGAGATTAAAAAGATCGTGAAAAACCCTCTCTACTACGAGATGAAACGGCATAATCCCACCTCGGCACGGGTAACCGGCAGTTCTGTTGTCGAAGACCTGATGATTCACGATATCGACATTCTCCTGAATGAGTTCTTTTTAACCCCTGAAGATATTCACAGCGTTGGCAGCGCGGATGTCATGAGCGTGCTGATGAACTGTAACGATATTCCGGTGGTCCTTTCGGCAAGCCGCAAGGCCTCCAAGAAGATCCGGTTATTTTATATCGAAGATGAGGATTTCACGATCGAAGGTGATTTCATGACCCAGGAGGTCACCATCCACCGCAAACCCGGCCAGTACCAGATGGAAGCGCAGCGGTACGTGCAGGAAAACATCATCGAGAAAGTGATGGTGGGGAAGGTCGAACCCCTGAAACGGGAGCTGGAAACGTTCATCGGTTGTGTGAAGAATCAGCTCCCCTTCCCCGTCACACCGGAACAGGCGATCCGGAACCTTGAATTCTGTGAAAAAGTCCGTACTGCACATTAAAGGAGAGGTACGCCCGCTATGACCTTAGCTGCATTATTCCACAAACGGGGCCCCATCAAAAAAATCGGGGTTATCGGCATGGGCTATGTCGGCATCCCGGCCGCAGCACTCTTTGCGGACTCACCACTATTCGATCATGTCTACGGGTTCCAGCGGGAATCGCCATCATCGGGCTACAAGATCGCGATGCTGAACCGGGGCGAGAGCCCGCTCAGGGGGGAGGAACCGGGACTTGGGGAGCTGCTCAGAAAGGTCGTGGCTGCCGGTAAATTCCGGTGCACTTCTGACTTTTCAAAGATTGCAGAACTGGATGCGGTGACCCTCTCCATCCAGACACCGTTCCTGAACAAGGAAGACCTTCTCCCGGACTTCTCGGCGCTCAAAGAGGGTATCCGGCATGTTGGCCGCAACCTGCAGCCCGGTATGCTCGTGGTGCTGGAATCCACCATCACCCCGGGTACAACGGACGGGATGGCCCGCGAGCTCCTGGAACGGGAGTCCGGCCTGAACGCAGGGACGGATTTTGCTCTCGCCCATGCACCGGAACGGGTGATGGTGGGGCGGCTCCTCCGGAATATCAGGGAGCACGACCGGTGTATCGGTGGTATTGATGTGCTGAGCACAAAGCGGGCAGCCGAACTCTACACCCCCGTACTGACCTCCGGCAGGGTCATCCCGATGACAGCAACTGCTGCCGAGGTGACCAAGACTGCGGAGAATACCTTCCGCGATCTCCAGATCGCCGCGATCAACGAGCTCGCCCTCTACTGCGAGGCAATGGGGATCAATGTCTACGATGTCAGGACCGGTATTGACAGCCTTAAGGGCGAGGGGATCACCCGTGCCATGCTCTGGCCCGGCGCCGGTGTCGGGGGCCATTGCCTGACGAAGGATACGTACCACCTTGAACGCGGCGTCCAGGTGCTGGGTAAGGGCAGCCTTGACTACCCGCCGGGCGAACCCTCGCTCTACGTGCTCGCCCGCCGCATCAATGACTTTATGCCTTCCCACATGTTCCGCATCACCATGGATGGAGTGAACCGGACCGGCGTTCTCATGAACGGGGCGAAGGTCGCAATACTCGGCTGGGCATTTCTCTCCAATTCCGATGACACGCGGAACACGCCGTCCGAGCCGTACCGCGACCTCCTGCTGAAGGAAGGTGCACGGGTCAGCGTCCATGATCCCTATGTTGCCGGATATCCCTGTGTGCCGATTGTTCCCTCGCTTGAAGAAGCACTCGAAGGTGCCGATGCCATCGCGATCTTTACCGGCCACCGCCAGTACCGGGCGCTGGATCCGAAGGTGCTGAAACAGTTGTCCGGAAAGAAGCACCCGGTCATCATTGACGGGCGGAATATGATTGATCCGGACGCGTACATCCGGCATGGCTTCATTTACAAGGGGATCGGGCGCGGGGACAAGAACGGGCATACGATTATGGAAGGATAGACACCCGGTTCGAGCTTTTTTCCCTCAATACCCACCTGGATCCGACCGCAACCATCAAGGCAGGCCAGGAAGTACCATTCTTCTATGAACACCGTTCGGAGTAAAAAGACGGTCATTGCCGTCTCCCTTCTCATCCTGTCACTTGCAGCCTTATCGCTCCTTATCCCGGTAACCGGCGCCGTTGCTGGTGACCGCGGCGAGCAGCTGTACGTACTCCCGACAGTCCCGGACCTTGCGGTGACAAATGTATCGCTGGCGAATCATACCATACCCTCCCGGTTCCAGGCCGGACCAACCCTGATCGATGTCAGGATCGGCGTAAGCGAGACATCATTCCCCGCCCCGAAAGGCGAGATGGCGCAGGGCCCCCGGACCATCGGGTTTACGACAACACCTGCATCCCTTGCTGTCGTGATCATTGCTGGTGTTGCCGTGACCGGTGCAGTCGGTGCGTACTATGTTTTCAGACGGAAGAAGGATGAAGGGACTGAAGAGTAAACCGGGGACCGTTACGATCCATTTTTCCCGTAACGATCAACCGTCTGGGTAGATGATTTCATGGTAACTGTTGATTTCAAAAGAGTTTTCACGCTGGTTTTTTGAAATGATCATTGCCCGGGCCCGTCTATTTCCTCGCAATCGTAACATAGCCTGAGTGACTCACGGAGGTAGAGGGACGCGTCCCCCGTTTTGACCGGGTCATCTCCCGCTCGATCAGCTCGTGGGTGTGCACCTCCCGGAACAGCGGGGTTGCAGCATCGACAACGATTGCCATCTGCTCCAGGAACGGGGTGTAGCAGGCGAGGTAGCCGCCGGACTTCAGCAGGGAATACGCATGGATCACGTGTTCGGGCTGGATCTGGAGGTCGAGGTGGACGACATCGTACGATCCATCTGCATCGAGGAAATCCTTTGCAATTGCCTCGACATTTGGCAGTTTTGCCTCGGTGATGTTCTTCAGGGCAAGCGCGGAGAACTCCGGGCGGATCTCGTAGGTCTTCACGCTCTTTGCCACGCCGCCGAAGTAGATAGCCGCAATCCCGCTGCCGGTGCCGGCATCGAGCACATCGTCGTTGTGGTTCATGCCGGTGTATGCGATGACAAGGCCAATGTCTTTGGGAAGCATCGGCGCACCGGACCGCTTGCCGTACGTGAAAAAGTCGGTTGGCCTCGGGATGCGGATCATGAACTCCGATCCGTTATGGGTTGTGACCACATCCCCGCCGGATTTCCCGACCAGGGATGCAAGGTCGATCTGGCCCTTGTCGGTACCAAGGGTTCCCTGCCCGGCGCGGACGAAAAATTCCCTTCCTTCCCCCACGAGAAGGACCCGGTCGCCTGCTTCGATCATCACGAAGCCAGCTTCATAATCGCTTCGGCAATATCGCCCTTTGTTGCGACCAGCGCTTCCCGTGCTTTTTCCTCAGGCACGTTTGCCTGTGCAGCAACCATCGTCACATCCTCTTTTGGGATCTCGGGTGCCGCCTCTTCAAACCGCGGGGTGCCGGTGATCTGGTACGTAGTGACCCCCTGCATGGTCATCGCCTGGACATCGGCAGTGTCAAAGATGTAGTTTCCCTTTGGGGTCCTGATAACAATACTCTGTACATCCTCAATCTGCTCAACATTCATGCCGAGCTTCTTCATCATCGCCTTCATCTGGCGTGGATTGATATTTCCCGGAAGCATCTTTCTCACTACCCTGCCGTACTTTTACCGCTACTCCGTAATTAAATGCAAGCATCTCCGGGCCGGAAACGGCAGCAGCGCCGCAGGCAATCAGGCGATCCCTGCCGGCAACCACCAGCACGTCATCACCGGCGCGGATGCCGGGGTCCGCTGCCACCACGTGTTTTGCAAACGCATTTTTACCCGTTGCGACAAACTCCGCGACATCGTCCCGGATAACCACCCGGTAGCCCGGGGCGGGAAGCACGGCCTGCAGCCGCTGTGCCCCTCCGATGCCGAGCGTCAGCCTGCCATCGGATGCCCTGACGGTTGCGAGCCGGGCCCCCTCATACAGCACCTGCCGGATACGCCCGGTAGTCGAGAGGATGAAGGTGCAGCCTTCAGGAAAGAGCCCGGGCCCGGTACCCCCGCCGAACTGGTAGTCAGCGATGACCTGGACCCGCCGCAATGAACTGTTCTCCGAGTATCCTGTTGACACGAATCACGAACTCCTGTTCTGCCGTTTTCGGGATATACGCGCCCGCCGCGATCTTGTGTCCCCCGCCCCCGCCGCCATACTCGGCGGAAGCATCGCTCAGCGCCTGCTGGAGGTCGATACCCCGCTCGACCACGCGCTCGTTCGTCCGCATCGAGACCTTGGTCAGGCTCGTGTCTTCCGGCACTTCGCACATGATCAGGATGGGTTTTGTGCTGTTCAGTCTTGAGAGGGCCATACCGGCACCGATGCCGACAATGGTGTCCGGGTACCGTCCGCCAACGTGCAGCCACTGGAGATTTTCAAGTTCCTTGACCCCCGTGTCGATGATGAACTGGAGCAGGTTCCTTATGATCGCCCGGTGGTTGTTGAGCATATGCTCGGCCTCGCGGTATGCCGGACCCCGGTCGCCCCGGAGGATAGCCCCGCCGACGTGCGGTTTCGACCACCGGCCGCAGGCATTCAGGAGGGTAGCGTATTCCTGTGCGTTCCGGAGCGGTGTCCGTGGCGTTTCCAGTGGGAACCCGTACGTCTCTGCAAGGAGCCGGTCAACCTTTTCCCCGTTGGCAAGCAGCTGCTCGGCAAGCGCGGAGATGATCGTCCTCTTGGCCTCCACAGAAATCTCCTCCCAGACATACCAGCGTCCTTCAGGAGTCTGCTGCCGTATCCCGAGTTTTTTCAGGAACTGCCGGGCACCTTCGGGATTATTGCTGATCCCTCTGATGAACGGGTCATCGTTGTAGGCAAGCGACAGGTGGAGCGGGCGGGTTGCCGTACCGTAACAGTTGAGGTCCTTTTTCCGTACCTCCACCGAACCGTGCCGGGCACCGTCCTCCACGATGATGTCGCGGGCCGGGCCCACGAGCCCGCATTTCTCCCGTGCCATCATGTCGCCCACGTTCCCGATAACCGCGAGGCCGGCAAGATCCGTGTTGCTGCCGTCCAGCTCTTTTGCCACTAGGTAGGAGACTCCGGCTGCACTCATCCGCGTGTGCCCGTAGGGCAGGCAGTTGACCTGCATATAGGTGCGTTCACACGGCTGGCTCACATGGTGATCGATGATGAGGATCTCCCTCTCAGAAAATCCCCGCTCATGCATGAGGTTCTGCTGGCCTGCCCCGAGATCTGAGAAGACCTTGAGTGATGCGTCGGACGGGACCTGTGGCATGGTCAGCGGTTCCAGTTGCCGGACAAAAACAGACCGGACCGGGATCTCCAGCCGGGAGACTGCCTGCGAGAGTATTGCCTCACAGGATATACCGTCCGCATCGATGTGGGAGATGATGGTTATTTCCGGTGCGGCCGCGATCTGCTCCGCGGCAGCCTTTACATCATCACAAAAACCCATTGCATAATATTTAGGGATGTCCATACACATGAATTGTACTTAGTATGCAACCGGGCATGTTCGTGGAATTCGTGGAGGCCGGGCTCATCACCCCGGCCCGGATGCGCGTGGTGGATAACAATGCCATGGCGCTTGGCGTGACAGAGCTCCAGCTGATGGAGAGTGCAGGCCGGGCGCTGGCGGAGCAGGTGCTCACGTTTGTCCCGGGACAGGTCCTGGTGTTATGCGGGAATGGCAACAATGGCGGGGACGGCATGGTGGCGGCCCGCTATCTCCAGCGCGGCGTGGACACCCATGTCTGTTACTTCAACGCCGGTCATCGGAGCCCGGCATGCGAACACAACCTGGCCGCGCTCCGGCACGCGGCGGTCAGCCTTCACCCGTTCCAGTGCACTGAGGATCTCGACGCGCTGACCGCACTGTTCGAAAACGCCGATGTTATCATCGATGCCCTGCTCGGGATCCGCGGCCGCGGGGTGGTCAGGGAGCCGATGGCAACCTGCATCCTGATGGCGAATGCGACAACGGCAAAGATCATTGCAGCCGATATCCCGACCCCGGGAATGCGGGCGGATCGTATCTGTGCCTTCCACCGCGCGAAAACGGAAGGGGCGACCGTGGTCGATATTGGAATCCCCCTTGAGGCGGAATGCACGGTCGGCCCCGGGGAGCTCACGCTCCTCCCTGTCCGCGGGAAAAAGACACACAAGGGGGATGGCGGCGAAGTGCTGGTCATCGGCGGCGGGCCGTACCAGGGTGCACCGTACCTTGCCGGCCTCGGGGCGCTGCGTGCGGGGGCGGACATTGTCCGGATCGCATCGCCGGTCTTCGAACCGGTACCGGACCTGATCTACGAACGGCTGGACGGGGAACGGATTGGCATGGACCACACCGGGCGGCTGATCGCCCTTGCGGAACGGGCCGATGTGGTGGTCTGCGGAAACGGGCTCGGCACGGAGAGCCACGCGGTTGTGGAATCGATCGCCCCGCACTGCAAAAAGGCGGTGTTCGATGCCGATGCTCTCCGGCTCCCGCTGCCGGTTGCCCGTGGGGAGACAATCTATACCCCGCATGCGGGGGAATTTGCCCGCTTAACCGGGACAACTCTTCCGGACGATACCGCAGGCCGTGCACGGGCAGCAAGGACTGCGGGTTTCCACGGCACGGTTCTTCTCAAAGGCCATACCGATATCATCGCGGACGGTACCCGTCTCCGGTTCAACCGGACCGGGGACCCGGCCATGACCGTTGGCGGGACCGGAGATGTCCTGGCCGGTGTTGCCGGGGCACTTCTCTGCCATCTGCCGGCCTTTGAGGCAGCCTGTATTGCCGCGTATGTAAACGGCCGGGCGGGTTCCGCCGCGGTTGCAGAGCGCGGGGGCGGTATCCTTGCTTCAGATATAGTTGACAAGATACCGTCAGTATTATTCAGGAAAGGTGCGTGAATGCCGGAATTTACCCATATACAGGATGACAAGGCACAGATGGTGGATATCAGCGGGAAGAGCGATGTCACCCGCGAGGCCGTGGCATCAGGGAAGATATACCTGAGAGCGGAGACTCTGACGGCGATCCGCGAGGGCAGGGTTGTGAAAGGCAATGTCCTTGCCACTGCCCGTGTTGCAGCAACCCTTGCGGTCAAGAACACCGCAACCATCATACCCATGTGCCATCCGATCCCGATCAGCTCCATATCCGTTGATTTCACAGACGGGGTCGGGTATATCGAGGCAACCGTTGTCGTGAAGATGACCGGGAAGACCGGTGTGGAGATGGAGGCGTTAACCGGAGTATCGGTTGCTTTGCTCACCGTATGGGACATGGTCAAGTCTGCAGAGAAGGACAAGGACGGGCAGTACCCGGTAACGCGGATTGAGGGGATCCGTGTGCTGGAGAAGAAGAAGGGAAAATAAATCTCGCTCCCGGGACTTCACCCCGCGCTATGGTGCCTCCGGTGTGATTCTCATACACAGAAAACGCCCGCCGGGTTTTGCGCAACTCATGACCCTTCCGCAGCCTTCGGTACCTGTAATCGGAACGTTGCAGGATCGTTACTGAATCATCAGGCCGGATTCTGAGGACTGTCACGGTGCCAGGATCTTTCACGGTCATTGGTTCTGAGCTTTGCAGCATTCGTACCCATGTGACCCCCATCCATTCCGGATTGTAATACAAGGGTCATTTTGTATCGTAACTATGCAAAAAAATTCGTAAAAATCCGGACCTGATGGAGGGGGTCGCACGGGTACATTTCCTTGTGTCCTGCGGTACCCTCTGCAGCAAACGGGCACTATGACAGGATGGTTACTCTACAGTGAATCTGCAGGAAATGAGGGTTCGTAAGCTGCAGCCGGCCTGTACCCGGGCCGGTCAATTGTACCCATATGACCCCCTCCGACCGCTGATCCGGTCAGGATCAAAAAACCGCACCAATCATCACCGTTCCTCTGCCTTGTGCCTGCATCTTTTAATACCCCTCAGGTTGTAGTATATAGGAATGCGGGATAGCGTCCCGTGTGAAAAGGAATGTAGCCCTCTTTGGGCCGAACCTTAGGTGATAACCATGGTAAAATCAATGTACGCCTTCGTCAGGGAGGCATGGAAGAGACCTGACAAGTCAGAGGTCGGAGAACTCCTCTGGAACAGGATGCAGGTATGGCGCCGCGAGGGCAGCGTTGTCCGTATTGAGCGCCCGACACGTATCGACCGCGCCCGCTCGCTCGGCTACAAGGCCAAGCAGGGCATTGCAGTTGCACGCGTGCAGGTACGCCGCGGTGGACGCCGGGCATCCCGGTACGTCCGCGCACGCCGTTCAGCCCGGATGGGCAAGAACCGGCTCACTGCCGGAAAGAGCATCCAGCGGATTGCCGAGGAACGTGCGTCCCGGAAGTTCCCGAACATGGAAGTCCTGAACTCCTACTGGGTAGGACAGGACGGGAAGCTGAAATACTACGAGGTCATCCTCGTGGATGGTCACCACCCCTCAATCCGGGCAGACAAAAACCTCTCGTGGCTCGCAGACCCGGTACACCGGGGACGTGCAGAGCGCGGCAAGACCTCGGCCGGCCTCAAGGGTCGCGGTATGCTCTACCGGGGCAAGGGTACCGAGAAGACCCGCCCGAGCATCCGCTCACACGCGAACCAGGGTAAATAACCTTATCTTTTTTTAACCGAACTAACTCTCATGAAGATCACCGACGCCGCAGTCTTTCCGTACCCGTCAGGGGACACATCGGTGCGGCGGCTTGCGCTCGAAGCAAAAACCCTTGGTTTTGACAGCCTCGTTGCGATGGATACACCGGCGGGTTCCTTTGACGGGATTGAAGTACTCAGCGGGATCATTCTGCAGGACGCACCGATGCGGGAGGTGATTGCCCGGGTGAAACGAGTAATGCACTCCGGCACGGTAGTCTCGGTGAGCGCACGGGACAACGGGTTCAACCGGGCCGCGATCGGTCTTAAGGGAGTGCATATCCTCCGTGGTATCCAGGCTGCCGACAAGACCGCGTTCGATCACGTGACCGCGAAGATGGCGGCCGATAACAATGTCGCCATCGACCTCGACCTGTCTGTCCTTATTGCTGCACGGGGCATTGCCCGCCAGCGGGCAATCCACCGGTACCGGGATGTACTGACCTTTGAACGCAGGTTTGAGTTCCCGGTCTCGCTGTCTTCGTATGCCCGGTCGTACCTTGACCTGCGGGCTGTCCGCGAGATCACTGGGCTCTGCTCCCTCATCGGCATGGACATATCCGGTGTGGAAAAATGCCTTGACGCAATCGGACGGGTCATGACCCCCCCCGCCCCGGCCGTGCGGGTGATCTCATGAGCCCCCGGCCGCCTACCCTGCGCGAGAACCGGCGCTACATCCTTGTCCGGGTCGAACCGGCCGGAACGGCCATCGACCCAAAGGAGCTCTATTACACCATCTCCGACGCGGTTACTTTCCTCTGGGGGGATGCCGCAGCCGGCGTGATCACGCAGGCAGTTGTTGCCGCAGAGAACGGGCACGTCATCATCCGGTGCCTGCGGGGGACCGAGAAGGAACTTGCCCTTGCGCTCTCGACCGTAACAGCCTGCCGGGATGTCCGGCTGGCCCTGCGGATCGTAGCGGCTTCCGGTACAATAGAGAGTCTGCGTGAGCGGATCCGTGCCGCAAAACCGGTCACAGAGCCGCTTACGGAACCGGCAACAGGATCCGCCGGGACGGGCTGCGCTGAACCCGGCGAATGTGTTTTTGCAAAAAAACCGTTCCTCCTCGTGTACTGTAACGGACAGAAGGTTGATGTGATTGAAAAGGGATTTAAAAATGCACACCGATTGTTCTTAACAAGAAGTGATCTGGAGAATTCATAATGCAGCCACAATATCAGATGGGATACGACCGGGCAATCACCGTTTTTTCACCAGACGGCAGGCTCTACCAGGTAGAGTATGCCCGTGAAGCAGTGAAGCGGGGTACCACCGCGGTCGGTATCAAGGCAAAGGACGGCGTTGTTTTAATCGTCGACAAGCGCGTGAGCTCCAAGCTCCTCGAAGCATCATCGATAGAGAAGATCTTCAAGATCGACGAGCACATTGGGGTCGCTTCCTCAGGACTTGTCGGCGATGCACGGGCGCTGGTCGACCGGGCACGGGTCGAATGCCAGATCAACCGTGTCACCTACGATGAACCCATCGAGGTGGAAGCCCTCTCGAAGAAGCTCTGCGACCACATGCAGTCCCTCACCCAGTACGGGGGCATCCGACCCTACGGTACGGCTCTCCTCATTGCCGGTGTCAGTGATGGCGAGGTCCGCCTGTTCGAGACCGATCCTTCCGGCACGCTCCTTGAGTATAAGGCCACGGGGATCGGGATCGGCCGTCCTGCGGCCATGAAGGTTTTCGAAGAGGAATACAACCCGGAGACCGAGATCAAGGACGCAATCCCGCTGGGCCTGAAAGCACTCCATTCCGCGACCGAGGGCAAGTTTGATGTCGACCAGGTCGAGATCGGCATGATCGCAAAGACGAACCCGGTCTTCCGGAAGATGAGCCGGCAGGAAGTTGCTTCTTTCGTCGAACAGTTCAAACCGTGATCATCCATGATCTCCCTTGACCATGCAGTTGTGGCACGACTCGACAGTCACGGGGAACGGTTCGAGATCCTGGTCGACCCCCGGCAGGCCGGTCTTGTGCGGCAGGGCCAGCCGGTCAACATGGAAGATGTTGTTGCCGCGCTGAACGTCTTTGGCAATGCATCGAAGGCAACCCGGGCATCGGACGAAGCCCTCATGAAGGTCTTCCAGACCACTGATTTTGTGACCATTGCCCGGAAGATCATTGAAAAGGGCGAGATCCACCTCACGGCCGAGCAGCGCAAGCAGATGATCGATGAAAAGCGCCGTCAGGTCATCACGTTCATTGCACGGAACTCGATCAATCCCCAGACCGGTCACCCCCATCCCCCGGCCCGGATTGAAAGGGGCATGGAAGAGGCGCGGGTCAATATCGATCCCTTCAAGCATCTCGACGAGCTGGTGAAGGAGACCGTCAAAGCCCTCCGCCCCCTCCTGCCGATACGGTTTGAGGAGCTCCGTCTGGCAATCAAGATCCCCCCGGACTTTGCCGCGAAGGCATACGGGGACATCGCAGCTGGTTCTGTCATGGAGAAAGACGAATGGCTGAAGGACGGGTCGTGGGTGTGCGTTGTGCGCATCCCGGCCGGGATCCAGGGGGATTTTTACGACCTCATCAACAAGCTCTCGAAAGGCGAGGGACAGGTAAAGATCCTCAATCAAGTATATTAATTCAGAGGACAAATAAAAGAAGACAGATCGGTGGGTATCCATCATGGTAAAATCAACGCATAAGGCAAAAGGAAAAGTAACCGGAAGTTCAGGACGTTTCGGCTGCCGGTACGGAAGATTCGTGCGCAAGCGCGTGAACGATATCGAGAAGATCTCGCGTGCGCTGCACCGATGCCCGAAGTGCGACATGGAATCTGTGGCGCGCAAGGGGACCGGCATCTGGGAGTGCCGCAAGTGCGGGTACAAGTTCGCCGGCGGTGCATACCAGCCCATGACCCCGACCATGAAGATCGCCCAGCGTGCGATCGACCGGACTGTTGAAGAGAGCAGGAAATAACGGGTATACCCATGGCAAGTACCTACAAGTGCGCACGGTGCAAACAGAAAGTCGAGATTGATGTCAATGTCCGGTGCCCCTACTGCGGTCACCGCATCCTTTTCAAGGAACGCGGCGCCGCCATCAAGGAACTCAAGGCCCGGTAACCGGCCTCAGGCACCTGCCACTATACCATACTTTTATCATCTTTTTTATCTAATTCCCGCGTGAGGAGTCCTGTGCCACCGCATGAAGCCATCTTCCGGTTCTCGACCGGCCATGCAGAGCAGATTTACCGGGCCCTGGTACCGGAACTATCAGATGAGGTGAACGTCCGCTCCACAACCCGGTGCCGGCTCGAGGGGACGACAACGCTGGTACTGCAGGTAGAGGCAGAGGATACCGCAGCCCTCCGGGCAGCCCTGAATATGTTTCTCCGGCTCATCAACGTAGCCGACGAGGTACAGGGTCTCGTGAAAAAGCCATGACGGGGATCTCCGTCCGCCGGCATCGGACAATGCCCGGGGATCGTTTGTCCACCGGTGTTCTTGAATAATCCTTTTTATCAGGAGACGACGATATAGTAGAAGGAGTTTATCATGAACAATATCTCACCTAAAGTCCAGAACCAGCTCAGCATGCTCCAGCAGCTCCAGCAGCAGCTCCAGACCATTCTCCAGCAGAAAGCCCAGTACGAGCTGGCTGTCCGCGAGGCGAAGCGAGCGCAGGAAGAGATCAAGGACTCCGCCGATGATGCGGTCATGTACATGAGTGTCGGCACCGTCATGATGCAGAAGAAGAAGGAAGTCGTTGACGCAAAACTCACCGACAAGGTCGAGACGCTCGAGCTCCGCATCAAGTCTCTTGAGAAGCAGGAAAAGATGCTGCAGGGGAAGTTCGAGCAGCTCCAGAACCAGATCAAGGCGGCAATCGAGGGCAAGAGCGTTCCATCCGCCGGATAATTCTTTTTTTTTCAGTGCCCGCGCAAAAACCAACCGCTGATGCGCTGATGGTATCGTGCATACCTGTCCTGTCATGAGTCACCGGGCAGACGTTCCTCGCCGTAGAACCAGCCCACCGGCTTCCCGTCATCAGGATTGCCGCCGGCCATGCGTCGTGAGCCCATAAAGGGCAGTTCCGGAAAGACGGGAAGACAGCCAATATCATCCACCCTGCCCGGGTTGCGGGCCTGGTCGGGATCTTCGATGGATCGCATGGTGCGGTTATCGCCATATGGCTCCATGACGTTTTTTAAGGACTGCCCCCCGGAATGGATCCTGAAAGGGACGCGCTGATTAACGGTCTCCAGCTCCCTCCGAACGAGCGGCAGGATATTGCTGCAATCGCTGATGCCATGACCACGAAAAAATAAAATAACGGGAACGGCGGACCGGCTCTCGGACAGCCTTGACCGTATCCTTGACTTCCCCGCCCGGAACAACACTCGTGAAGATCTGCGATCGCATCAATAATCCCCTTGATTCGGCGGACCGGTACGGGGTGTTTACGAAACAATACTGTGCGTCAACCGATGAGGTGGTCGACCGGCTATCGGTGCAGGGCTTCGCTCTGTGGGTTCGATGTGGCGCTCGATATTCAGATACGGAAGCCGGACCTGAAAATATGGTAAAGTTTTTTTGTAGAACCGGGCATGAACGTTGTCAGTTCACACCGGAACCATGAAAATTGCAGATGTGAGTGCTCCCCGCCTCAGGGCCCCTCGCGGGGCACGGCGGGGCAGTTCCGTATTTTTTAAAATGCTCCCGGTTATTGAC
>DAPW01000015.1 GCA_002502245.1 Methanoregula sp. UBA154 | reverse complement strand
GGTAAAATCGCCCGGAATAATGTTGGGTCCTGGAGGGTAAAAGGCTTTGAGTTCAGATAACCGTGCTCGTGCGCCAGAAAGGATCATGAAATCCTGAGCTGGTCACCGTTTGCCGCCTGGCGATCCCCCCGATTATGCGTGATACTGGTGGAATGACGGTATGCATACGGCAACCGGCAGCCAGTCTGCCGGGCTTACATGAAGTCCGCAAGGCCCAGCTGCTCGTGTTTCTCTTCGCCAAACGTGGACGTGATGGCAAGGTCGAGCACCTCCATCCGCTGCTTGGTATATTCCGAGATGTTGTACTTCCGGCAGATCTCCCGCGACATCTCGAGGTATTTCTTGACGGATCCCTCGTGGACGGTGGGGATGATGTTGCCATTACAGATGCCCTTCCCCTTGAACTTCGTGCACTTGCCGGCAAGCGGCATCCGGCGGTAGCTCGTGTTGCACTTCGTGCACCGGAACTTCTGCTTGGAGAACGCCGAGAGGTTCCCCATGAGGTCGCGGAGGAAATGCGTGGTGAGCACCCGTTCCGCCACGTCGTCTGCGTCAACGGCACGGATCTTCTCGGCAAGCACCAGTTCCGCTTCGAGCTTGTCGGTCATCGACTTCATCTGGGTGTACATGGACTCGAGCGGCCCCGAGGAAATATCCGAAGTATCGTGCGTGAACTGGAACCCTTCCACCGATCGCGGGGTCCCGATCCGGTTCTCCACCCGGTCGATGAGCTTGACGATGCTTTTTGGTTCAGCGTATACCATGGCACTTGTATAGACCTCGATCGGGTAATGGTCGCAGACATCGACGTTCAGGGCTTCCTTGTCGATCTCGGACGGGTCGATCCGGCTTGTCAGGACAAGCGGGGCGTCCATGGTGCCGCCCCGGTTCTGGGGCAGGAACGACCGGGAGAAGTTGAGCAGGCCGTCCATGAGGAGCATGATACAGTCCTCATCGCCATCGCACTGGCCGGTGAAGATGCCATTTGCCGTCAGGGTATGGTCGTCGGCAACGGTAAGACAGTACACCCGTTCCTCAAGCGTGGGAATGAGGTCGGCAGCGGTGATCCGGTCGGACATGACACACGTGCCCTCAAAAACGGGGACTGCATCCCCGACGTTGATCTCCATGGCCCGGAGCTTGCGCAGGTAACTGGTATCCCAGACGAGCATCGCATGGTCCGGGGTCACGACCAGTTCGCGTCCCCGGGCTGTTTTGAACCGGATCAGGTTTGCCGGAGAACGGTGGATCGAGACCGAGGTGATCTTCCGGATGTGGATGCCCCCGGCGGTGTCAACCGAGCGGGTGAAAAACGGGCGGGCGGGATCCGAATAATAGGTGCCGAGACGGTCGATACCCGGCTGGGAGATGTCGAAATTTTCCAGCACGAACTTCCGGATCGGTGTCTTTATCCATTTCCTGCCGTCCAGCACCTCGATCTCCGTGTCGCCAAAGAAGCAGTTCCGCCGTTTTGCGGCATGGAAGAACGGGTGGGCATACCCCACGTTTGCCCGGGTGAACCCGATGATCCGGGCAAGGACGCCGGCACTCGTGTGCGGTGCGAGCCCGATCACGAGGTGGCCGACAAGGTCTTCGGGCTTTGTGATCCGGTAGAACGGTTCGAGGCCATAGCATTTGACGAGGAGGTCGTCGATGAACTGCGCAACGCTGACCATGTACCCGGCGCAGGAGTCCGAGACGAGGATGTCCTGCGGGTGGAGCTCGATCACCTGCGTTTCGTTCTGGAGATCGTACCCGTAGGTGTCCTTCGTGTAGCCCAGCGAGCGGAGCTGTTCAACGGAAACCCGGACCTCGTCGGGCCGGATGTGCGTGAGCGGCAGGTCGATCATGTCGAACCGGGTCGTCCCGTCCTTGAAGACCCAGATGTTCCGGATAGCCCGCAGGATGCCTTTTTCCATCGGCTCGACCGTCTTCTCCTTCGAGATCACCCCCTTGACTCCTTTGACGAGGGCAATACTGTCCGTCTTGAGCCCGAGGCGTGCCATGACCTTTGCGTACTCCCCTTTCACGTCAAGGGTCACCCGCTGGCTGCACGTGGCGGGAGCGTCACAACCGACGCAGCGGGGAAGCGTTGTTTCCCGGCCGCATTTTGTGCAGGTAAAGATCGCATCGGTATGCCCCCCGCACTTCTCGCACCGGCAGAGGTACCCGATCTCCCCGCACTGCGAACAGCGCCGCCGTCCCACCTCGATCTCGATGATTCCCCCTTCCTTCTGGAAGTCGATCTCGGTATTGTTCTGGTCCGTTTCCGCGGTATGGGTGGATGCCGACTGGAACGAGCGCCTTGCTCCCCCCGAGTCCCCGAGCGGGAAGAGTGCATGCGGTGGCGGGTTCATCTTCCGTGGCTTGGATTTTCCCGGCCTGCCCATACGACCCCCGATCCTCGTCCCCGACCGGGACCGGAGCTTCATGCCGCTGACATGCATGATTAGGTTGAGCGGGGATGCGTCTTCCGGTGCATCCGCCCACGTTGTTTGTTTCTTCAGGTCGTCGGTAAGACCGAGGCAGGCAAGGAATGCCCGGTATGACCGGATCTGCATGCTGCCATCCTCGAGTACCTGGTGGGGGATGAGAATTGTTTCGAGCGAGGACTTTGTTGCCGGATCAGGGGGGAGGCGGAGTGTATCGTCCTCAACCGATCCGCCGGCTGCAACGGCGTCAGCAAGGGCTCGTATCTGCTCACTCGTGATGTCGTCCCAGAACCACATGTACTCCGGGTGGAGATACCCCCCTGCCCGCGCCATTGCCAGCGCATCCTCCTCGTTTTTCGGAGGTGTTACTCCCTCGCCCATATCCAGCTGCCACCACTCGGAACAGTACCCCGCGGGGACGAGCGGGTGGTTGTTCTCCAGAAATTCCCCGTACGAGATGAGGATCTCGCCGACGTCAAGGATCTTCTCGATCTGAGTGACCAGCCGCTTAGCGGTCGCCTCGTCATCAATCCGGAGCACGTCCCCGTTCTTCAGCCGCACGATCGGCCCCTCGATTGAGTCGACCGGCACGACACCGCAGGCCTTGCCCGGCCGCTCGGTCTTCATCTGGGTGCCGGTGGCAAGGAACTCCCCGAGAACATAGAGGGTGGCCGGGTGCATGCCGGCCGCGGCAAACCCGGTGTTCCGGGACCGCCCGTACCGGAGCCGGAACCCGCCCTTCCGCATCGGGTACGCAAAGACGGGGCGTCCTCCAATGAGATCGCGGAGGTACTTGTCGAGGGGTTTAATGCCCACGGTCTTTTCCCCGTCCCCGCTCTTTGCCGCACCGGCGATCAGCTTGTCGAGCCAGTCCCAGCCGGTCATCTTCATCTTCTCGACACGGCCCTTGAGCTTCCGGGCCTTGCCGGCGATACCTTCGCCGATGACGAGCGCCATGCCTCCCCGTACAACGTTCGTCTCCACCCGCTCGAGGTTGCGGTGGCCCGAGACCTCTTCCTGCTCGGTCGCTTCGCCGTCAACACAGACCGGGCAGTTCTCGATGATGATCCGGATCTCGGCCTCGCTCGGGAGGTACTGGAGGTTCATGATGGAGTTGTACTGCCGGATCTCCTCGATATATCGTTCCACCTCCTCCTGCCGCGCAATGTAGCGGTTGATCCCCAGTTTCAGGCGCACGTAGTCCCCGACAAGCACGGACATGGCCTGTGCAGTACCGCCGGCACTCCGGATCGGTCCTGCGTAGAAGATCATCAGGTACTGGGTCCCGTCATCATTCCTGCCAAGGGCAACCTTTGCAATCCCTTCCGTGGGTGCGGATACAACGCCTTCGGTCAGGAGGGCCATCGCAACCCGGATCGCGTGGTCGAGGACCTCCATCGTGTCCTTCTCGCCGAACTTCCGGGCAACGAAGTCATCGCCGATCCGGAGGGCGGCCTCTTCGCGGGACATCGTGGCTTCAAGCTCACGGATTCTGACCGCCACACCCTTGACTCCAACGAGAACCTCAACACGGTCGGCAAGGTCGCTTGCAATCGGGATCTCGACATCGAGCGAGGGGTCGAGGCCCTGTTTGCGGGCCTCTTTGGCTATCGCAATGGCGCGGTGCAGTTCGTCCAGGAGGGACTTTTCGTAGGCCTGCATCGCGGGCGAGAGCTCAAGCATACCGGTAAATTCTGCGGGAGGGGATTTATGGGTTGGGATGATGGCCGGAAAAACCCTGGAATAAAAAAATGTCGCGTATGAGGTCACGCATAATTGTGGAAGGGTACCGTGTTATTTTAACCCTTGGGTTCATGAAGGATTTACGACAGAAAAACAAGGAAAATTGCCTCCACGGAATGGAAGGCGGAAAAGTGCACCCGTCAGGGATCGAAAAACACCGACACTTTCCGGGGCTTTGCCCCGCCGCTTTTGGAGCCCCGGTTGCGATAGTGCTGTAGTACCTGAACCGTGATTTTGGGTAATACAGAGGAATCACTATGCGCCATGAGCCCCCAACGGGGCAGGGCTGGCGCAAGGGGGGACTCCTGTTAAAGCGAGAAGTCTGGGGTACGTTGATAATTTGCCCTTGTGGAAAAATGCTGTGCTGGAGAAACGGGCATGAACGATGAGTTCACCCCAGAAGAATGAAAATTGTTGAACGGTCCGATAATTACGAGGGCTTCTCCCCACGGAGCCCCCTTTCGGAACGGTGGGGCAGTGCGCTGTTTTCAACTCTCCCTATCGTCACTGATCCGCCGCACAAGGAAGCCCCGTCGGACGCGGCGGCGTCCGGCATGCCGGTGAGATACGGAGGCATCTACCCCCATCATTCGTTTCCACGCAGCTTCTGGTACCCGTTAAAACCGTGAGAGCAATGAACGATAACCGAACAAAGATCAGGATTCACTCCTCTTCCTGCACATTCTTCACCATCGGGGGAAGCCCGGTCTCGCCCATCTGCCAGAGGGTCAGCGTTGCACAGCTCCGGATTACCTCGTTGTCGTCCCCGAGCCGGCGGATGAGCGGTTCGACAGCAGGCTTGCCAATCCGGCAGAGCGCCTGCGATAAAAATCCCCGCAGCTCACGGTCGTCGCCTGCCATGCCGTCGATCAGGGCATCGATGGCCGGAACCCCGATCTCCCCGAGGGCAGCAGCGGCGTATTTCCGGAAATCCCGGCTGGTGTGAACCTCCATCGCCGCGATCAGCGGGGCAATGGCAGGCACACCGATCCGGGAGAGGGAAACCGCTGCATACCAGCGGCGATCATTGTCCTGTGCGTCAGCAACTGCCGTGATAAGGGGGGCAACCGCGGGCTCCCCGATCTCCCGGAGGGCCGATACGGCCTCGTGTCGTTTTTCAAGGGAGGGATCGCCAAGAGCTGCGATGAACTCTTGGATCTTCTCGTCAGTGTTATTCATGGTTCCACCGTTCCTGACATACGTATCACTAATCTGGGCACTGTACCAGATGGTTGTTTCCATTTTCCACCGGTCCCTGGAACTCCGGTCGACCGGGGACGAAAAGGATGACCGCAGAGGCAATGCCCTGCAGCGGAAAACGGCCGACAACACCGGCAGCCGCCACCCCCGGCGTGTGGGGGAGTCCGGGGATCCGGTGCCCGGTGGCGTTGCCAAAAGACGGAACCAACTGTCAGGGATACCAGAAGCGCATTTTCACAAATCTTCCGCTCCTGCCGGTGTTTATGGGAGATGGTCATCAAAACGGACAGGGGCCGGACCGCGACATCGCAGGTGAACCGTCCAGGTCCTTTCCAGCTGCATTCATTCTGAATGGCAGGATACGGGTGAGATTGAAAAAGATCTGCTCTGGGGAATTCAATGGGAAACTCTGACGCTCCCGGGAGGTTCATCCCAGCCGCCAGGGCAGCCCACGATTGCGATGGGAAGGTATGAGCTGCTCAGTAATCCGGGTCTTTCCCTGCTTCCTGCCCCCCGGCGGGGGAACCGGTGGTGCAGGTGGGGGGATCAGAGCCCTTTTTAAAAAACCACGTTTTCTCCAGAGCCGGATGATCAATAACCCGGATTTTGTGAAAATGTCCACACAAATCGCCTTTTTATGCCAGACCTGATACAGGCCGGTTTACCCGTACCGGTCGTGCAGTTTCAGGACCACCGCATCCCGTTTTTGCGGGACGGCCTGCAGCATAATGCCTCACGGGTCCATGTTCCCGGAAAAATAGCGCAGGACGGCCGGTTCATTTTATGAACTGTTTTCTATTCTTTAATCAGAATCAAAATCAAAAACGAGCGAAACATATATCGTCTATGGTGTTGTAGACCACATCAGTGATATATGAGGTTTACGGCTGTGCCACAGGATCTTTCCATACTAATCGAGAAAATCAAGGCAAGTGCAGTTGAACGGTGCAGGGACAGGATCGACACTGCAGCGGGCAAGGCACGGGATTTGATCAGTTCCAATACTGCAGAAACCGGTAACAATTCCTATCCCGGTCCTGGAACACACGGCGTAACCTCCGTCTTTAAAAAACGGCATGGATTGTAAGAACGGGGGCAGAGGATAATGACCGATAAAACATTATTGCAGCAAATCCGGGAAAAAGAACTGATGCTCAACATCCAGATCGAAGAAACGCGAAGGGATGCTGAGGAGATCGTCCTGAAGGCGAGAAGAGATGCTGAAGCGATGATCGAGAAGTCAGAGAGAGAGGGGGCGGCAGCTGCACAGGAATATTACGAGAACGAGATGGAGGTTATAAAAAAAGAGCGTGATCAGCTCATGACCCGGGGCAACCTGGAAGCGATCTCCCTGAAAGAAACGGGAGAGCGGAACTTACAACCGGCAATACAGATGATCGTGAAAACCGTATCCATGGAGTAAGGGCATATGCTGCAGAAGATGAAAAAAATCCAGGTTATCGGGCCAAAAAATGATCTTCAGAGCGTTGTGGATGTCCTGTACCAGACCGGTACCGTCCATCTGGAAGACGTATCAAAGACCATCCTCCCCGGGGATACGATCCTCAGAAAGATGGATTTTTTAAAAGCGGGAGAACTCACCAGCATCCTGATGAAGATCGGGGGGATCTTCCTCTCTCTCCCGAGAATACCGGATGACCCGCAGAAGCAGGCTCAGATCACTGATGAGCTGCGGAAAAAAAGCCAGGGTGAGCTGATCGAACGGGCAACCCTTGTGGCCACGGCTCTCGAATCGACAACAAAGGACCTTGCCGAACAAAAGAGCTCCATGGAATATTCCTTAAACGCCCTTGACCGGTATGAGAAGATCATCAAAAAGATTCAGCCCCTGGAGAGCCAGCTGCCAATTTTAAAAGGGTTCGAGATCACCGTGGTTCTCATTCAGCGTGAGTTCCGGGATATTCTGGAACTTGTCAGGAATGCGCTGGTGGAGATCACCCGGAACCAGTTTGAGCTGATCTCTGCCGATGTTGACGAAACATCCATTGCCACCGTCATCATCTTCAATAAAAAATATTCCGAGCAGGTCCACTCGTTCATCTTTTCCCAGAACGTCAATGAAGTGAGAATGCCCCAGGAGTACCTGGGAAAGCCGTTTATTGAAATTCTCCAGCTGATCACCGAGAAAAGGAAAAAAACAATTGACGACATGGCAGTAATCGATGGAAAGCTTGAAGATCTTTCCCGGGAGTGGTACCAGGAACTTTCCGTCCTGAAAAAGGTGCTTGAGGACCGGAACGAAGAGGCGGGGGTGTTTGGTAAATTCGGCCAGACGGAGTATACCTTCCTGATCGAGGGGTGGGTCCCGAAAAAGTACCTCAAGCTGACAAAAGGGGCGCTGGAGAAAACCTTTGGGAGCAGGGTGATTGTCCTGGAGGTTGAGGTAAGTCCGGAGAAGATGGACGATGCCCCCTCCTTCTATGACAACCCGGCGATTGTGAAGCCCTTTGAATTTCTCATAAACATCGTCAGTATGCCACGATACGGGGAAGTCGATCCGGCCCCGCTGATGGCGTTCTTCTTCCCGTTCTTTTTCGGACTGATGGTCGGAGACATCGCATACGGGGCCATCATTCTCGTATTTGGCCTCATCGTAAAAAAGATGTACAAAACCGAGATCTGGCTCCAGCACCTGATGGACATCCTGATCATCTCCTCAATACCGACAATTTTCTTTGGATTCCTGTTCGGGGAATTCTTCGGGAATTTCGGTGAGGAGATGGGCTGGTTCCATCCGATCACCTTCATGGGGATCACCTGGAACCGAATCGAGGCAATTGTCCCCCTCCTCATCCTTGCAATAGCAATCGGTGTATTCCACGTCCTGCTCGGCCTTGGTATCGGGACCCTCAATGCCATTGCGAAAAGGAGCAAAAAACATGCCATAGAAAAGGCTGGCATGATCGCGATGATCGTCGGAGCACTGCTCAGCATGGGTAGCGTAGTGAACCTGATACCGGCCATCCTCCTCCTGCCGGGTGTCCTCCTTGTCGTTATCGCCCTGATAATGATCATCTACGGCGGCGGGTTCTTCGGGGCGATCGAGATCATGAGCACCGCGGTCAATATCCTCTCCTACGCGAGGCTGATGGCGATTGGCATGGCTTCCGTCGTCCTCGCACTCGTAGCGAACAAGCTCGGGGGGATGATGGAAGTTGCTGCCGTGGGATTTCTGATCGCCGCAATGATGCATATCCTCAATATCGCGCTTGCAATGTTCTCCCCGTTCCTGCATTCACTCAGGTTGCACCTGGTGGAATTCCACTCAAAATTTTATGACGGGGGTGGGAAGATATACAAACCCTTTATGAAAGAGAAAGGGGGGGTAGACTGATGATATGACCGCAGGAGATCGTACCGGTCATGGAAATAAGATGTATTGACGACTGAACATCTGATAGTAAAGAATCAGTACAGGAAACACAAAAAAAGGACGTGGTTAACATGGTAGATTTTGGAATACCAATCGGAGCTGCAATTGCATTTGGTCTCGGGGCGCTGGGAACCGGGATTGCCCAGTCAAAGATCGGGGCAGCCGGCGCCGGAGCGGTTGCCGAGAAACCGGAATCATTTGGTCTCATGCTGATCCTTGTTGCAATTCCTGAAACTCTGGTCATCCTGGGGTTCGTGGTTGCAGCTATGATCATGCTCATGCTTGAATGAGCTGTACAGCGGAGCCCAACCGTCGAAAAGACCGGATATCCGGCGACAGGCCAGATCGGATGTTCAGTGGAGCTGGATAGTGTCCAGGGAAGATGAAGGATTGCCCATGACAGGTCCGGCCAGAAAATACCAGAACAGAAGCGGGGGATACGATGCCATATGAGCAGTTAATTGAATCGGTGGAGAAGTGTGCCGACGACAAGATCAGGGGCGTTAAGGAAAAGGCAATCCGGGATGCAGAGGAGATGATTTCAGAGGCCAGAAAAAAGGATGAGATCATCAAAAAAAGGCACCTGGACACGGTGAAAAAAACCGTGGAGAGCGAGAGGCGCAAATCTCTGGGAAAGATCCATGAAAAAACCCGGATGCATCTGATCCAGGCCAAGGAGGCGGTATTTGTACAGGCATTTACGGAAGCCCGGAAGATTCTCTCATCGGTACGCGGGCAGGCCGGCTACGAGGATTTTTTCCGGAACCTGTTGAACGAGGTTGTTCATGAGCTGGAAGGAGAAGAGATCCAGCTGCATATCGATAAACGGGATGAGGCGCTCTGTAAAAAACTGCTGCCTGAACTCAGATTAAACTGCGGGGTCGTCACGGATATAACCTGTGCAGGAGGTCTGAATGCCAGCACCAGTGACGGGAGATTCGTCATATTCAACACCGTTGAGTCGAGGTTTGAGAGGGCAAAGGTATTATTAAAACTCGATGTGTATGCTGCACTCTATGGTGGTACGGGTGGAACTTGAATATATCAATGCACGGATAAAAGGCATGAAGAGCCGTCTGCTCGACCCCACGGTATTTGAAACCCTGATTCACAAACCAGACATAGAGTCGATAATTATTGAGCTGGGAACCACGGCCTATAAAGAAGAGATCGAAAAAGCAAGTATCCAGTATTCCGGGATCCTGTGCATCGAGGTTGCGCTCCGGAAGGATTTTATCAATTCATTCAGGAAAATTTATCGGTTCATGAAAGGGGATGAGTCCGAGAAGTACTTAAAAATCCTCCTTGGCAGGTGGGATATCCAGAACATCAAAACAATCCTCCGGGGAAAGAACATCCACATTCCATCGGCAGAAATCCTCGAGTGCCTTATACCGGCCGGGGAACTGGATGAAACCACGATGATCGAGCTGGTCAAACAACCGGATGTCAAGGCAGTCATCGATCTGCTCGCAACGTGGGGGATCAGCTATGCAAAGCCACTGACCCGGAACTTTAAGGAATACTCCGAGAAGCGGGATCTTGGCCTCCTCGAGTATGCCCTTGACCGCTTTTATTACAAAAATGCCCTGAAAGCGGTGAAGGAAGGGAGTTATGACGACGGTCTCGTCCGGGAGATGATCATGACGGAGATCGATGTGACCAATATCAAGAACGTTTTCCGGATGATACGGGATAAAATCGATGTTGAGGAGGCAAAGGATTACCTGATCGATGAGGGGATATCCCTCAATACCGAGAAGCTGCTTTCCATGGTGAAGACCGGGACGTTTGCCGGGGCAATCAAACTCCTTGAGACAACGCCCTATGCGTTTCTCTCCCGGGTGCCCGAGGAGATCCTGAAGGCACAGAAAATATCCGTACTGGAAAAAGACCTTGAGAAATATCTGATAACACGGGGAAAAAACCAGTTCCTTGGTGATCCCCTGAGTATCGCCATCCCGATTGGGTACATCTGGGCAAAACAGAACGAGATCACCAATATCAGGATCATAGCACGGTCCAAGACCGCTGACGTTCCCGAAAAAGAGATCCGGGAGGAGTTGATCTATGTATAAGTTTATCGTCGTCACGGATCCGGATTCGGCACCGGGATTCCGTCTGGCAGGCGTGGATGTGCTGGAGGCATCGACTCTGGAGGAGGCAAAAAAGATCATTCCACCGCTGATTTACAAGGACGATACGGGGATCATTGCTATCAGTCAGGACCTGATGGCCGTGCTGGACGACAAACTGATGGAAAAGATCGACAAAACATACAGGCCGATCATCATTCCCATCCCTTCCCGGCTGAAGGGCATCAGCAGAACAAGTTACATTGAGCGGTTGCTCCAGAGGGCGATCGGGTATAACATCGTTATCAGGAGATAGGGGTCATGATTGCGGGATTTATTTCAAGGATTTCTGGTCCGGTAGTCCTTTCAGATCACATGAAAGGATCGAAAATGTATGATGTGGTGAAGGTTGGCGCTGAAGAGTTAAACGGAGAGATCATCCGCCTCGACGGGGAAACGGCGGTTGTCCAGGTCTATGAGGACACCACGGGATTAAAGATCGGTGAGCGGGTGCTGAACACGGGAACGCCGCTTTCCGTGGAACTTGGTCCCGGACTGCTCTCTTCAATTTATGACGGCATCCAGAGGCCGCTGCCGAAACTGGTCGAGAGGAGTGGCAGTTTTATCTCACGGGGCATCTCTGTTCCGGGGATTGATAAGGAGAAGAAGTGGGAGTTTACCGCCATTGCCGGAACGGGCGACCATGTCACCGGAGGGAATATACTGGGTACCGTGATGGAGTACCATATCGAGCACCGGATCCTTGTCCCCCCCGCAATCTCAGGAACCATCCGGGAGATCCGCAGCGGTTCGTTCAGGGTCGAGGACCCGGTCTGCACCCTTGAGGATAACACCCCGATCACGATGATGCAGAAATGGCCCGTACGACGGGGAAGACCCTATAAGACAAAGCAGGACCCGCACCTGCTCCTTGTTACCGGGCAGAGGATTTTTGACACCATGTTCCCGGTAGCAAAAGGCGGGACTGCCATGATCCCCGGCGGTTTTGGCACCGGCAAGACGGTTGCAGAGCAGACCCTTGCAAAATGGTCGGACACCCAGATCGTGGTCTATATCGGCTGCGGGGAGCGGGGGAACGAGATGACCGATGTCCTCTCCGAATTCCCGGAGCTGGTGGATCCCCGGACAAAGATGCCCCTGATGCAGCGGACCATCCTCATCGCAAACACCTCAAATATGCCGGTCGCTGCACGGGAGGCGTCGATCTATACGGGGATCACGATGGCAGAGTACTACCGGGACATGGGGTACGACGTTGCCCTGATGGCCGATTCCACGTCACGGTGGGGGGAGGCGTTGCGCGAAGTCTCGGGCAGACTGGAAGAGATGCCGGGAGAGGAAGGGTACCCCGCGTACCTTGCAACGAGACTTGCGGCATTCTATGAACGGGCGGGGCGGGTTGTCTGCCTTGGAGCGGACGAGCGGTTTGGATCGGTAACGATCGTCGGTGCGGTATCACCCCCCGGCGGAGATTTCTCAGAGCCTATCACCCAGAATACCCTGCGGATTGCCGGAACGTTCTGGGCACTGGACACGAGCCTCGCCTACCGGCGGCATTTCCCTTCGGTGAACTGGATAAAAAGTTACTCCCTCTATCTGGACAGCATCCAGGAATGGTTTGTAAAGAGCGGTTTTCCGGACTGGAAAGAGATGCGGGACAAGACCATGTATCTCCTGCAAAAAGAGGTTGAACTCCAGGAGATCGTCCAGCTGGTCGGGCCCGATGCCCTGCCCGAGAGCGAGAAGGCAATCCTGGAAGTGACAAGGATGATCCGGGAGGATTTCCTGCAGCAGAGTGCCTACCACGAGGTCGACAGCTTCTGCCCGCTCGATAAGCAGTACTGGATGCTCAAGGTTATCCTCACCTTCTATGAACGCATCAGCGATGCGATGATCAAGGGGATCGCCCTGAATAAGATCCTGAAACTTCCGCTGAAGGCCGAGATCGGGAGGATGAAGGAACTAAAAGACGTGGAGAAGATCAGGAGCATCATCGGTGAGATCGATAAAAAAGTTGCGGCCATGGAGGTAGAGCGATGAAACCGGTCAGCCTGCTGACAAAAGAGTGTAAGACCGTCAGCTATGTCTCGGGACCCCTGATCTTTGTCCAGGCGGTCAAGGGAGTAACCTTCGGGGAGATCGCACAAATCACCCTCCCCAACGGGGAGGAGAGGACCGGGCAGGTGCTCGATGTCTCCAAGGATCTCGCGGTCATCCAGGTTTTTGAGGGTACCAGCGGGATCGACAATCTGGAGACGCGGGTGAGGTTCACCGGAGAACCGCCAAAAGTGGATGTCTCCATCGACATGCTCGGGAGGATCTTCAACGGGGTGGGAAAACCCCGTGACGGGGGTCCTGAAGTCATCCAGGAGGCGAGCCTGGACATCAACGGGATGCCGATCAACCCGTATGCCCGGGACAAGCCTGCCGACTTCATCCAGACCGGCATGTCGGCCATCGATGCCTTAAACACCCTTGTCCGTGGCCAGAAACTCCCGATCTTCTCGGGGGCAGGTCTGCCCGCAAACAAGCTGGCTGCCCAGATCGCCCGCCAGGCAAAAGTGCGTGGGGAGGGGGAGAACTTTGCGGTGGTCTTTGTTGCCATGGGTATCACGTATAAGGAGGCATCATACTTCATGAGTGATTTTGAACGGACCGGTGCCCTTGAGCGCGTGGTCTTTTTCATGAACCTTGCCGATGACCCGACGATCGAGAGGCTTGCCACCCCCCGGTGTGCCCTGACGGTCGCAGAATACCTGGCGTTCACCCACAACCTCCACGTCCTCGTGATCCTGACAGACATGATCAACTACTGTGAGGCATTGCGGGAGATTTCCACGGCACGGGAGGAGGTTCCCGGCCGGAGAGGATATCCCGGGTATATGTACACGGATCTTGCAACGATCTATGAACGTGCAGGAAGGATCAAGGGGAAGAGCGGGTCGATCACCCAGCTCCCCATCCTTACCATGCCCGACGACGATATCACGCATCCGGTGCCGGATCTCACCGGTTATATCACGGAAGGGCAGATCGTGCTCTCACGGGACCTCTACCGGAGAGGGGCGGACCCGCCCATCGATATCCTTCCCTGCCTGTCACGGCTGATGAACCTCGGCATCGGCCCGGGAAAAACCCGCGAAGACCACCGGAACGTGGCTGATCAGCTCTATGCTTCCTATGCCTATGGCAGAGACCTCCGGCGGCTGGTTGCGATCGTCGGGGAGGAGGCGCTGACCGAACTGGACAAGAAGTACCTGAAATTTGCAGACGAGCTCGAGAAAAAGTTCATCACGCAGGGGGATGAGGACCGGAGCCTGGAACGGACGCTGGAGATCGGCTGGGACCTCCTGTCCATGCTCCCGGAAGACGAACTGAAACGGATAAAACTGGACTATATCAGGAAATATCATCCGGCATACAGAAAGGGATAGGCCATGGAGCAGGTAAATCCCACACGAATGGAGCTCATCAAGAAGAACGCACAGATACGGCTTGCAGAGCAGGGGCGGGATCTCCTGCGCCAGAAGATGGATGCCCTGATCCAGGAATTTTTCCATATCCTGGAATCCGTCTCAAAATCGCGGGAAGACCTGGAGATAGTGGCTGATCTGGCACAACATTCACTCCTGACCGCTCTTGCCGTTGACGATTCGGTTACCTTGAAGTCAGCGTCGTTTGCTACACGGAAAGGACTGTTACTCGATATCAAGGGGAAAAATATCATGGGGGTCCCTGTTCCGGTCATCGAGAAGAAGAGGGTTTCAAAGAGCGTTCTCGAGCGGGGGTACAGTATCATCGGGGTAAGCGGGAGGATTGATGAAACCGCAGAAAAGTTTGAGATGGAACTGGACCTGATCATCGGTCTTGCAGAGACGGAGACCGCGTTAAAGCGGCTCGGCGGAGAGATCCAGATGACCCGGAGGAGAGTGAACGCGCTGGAGCAGGTGCTCATCCCGGAACTGAAAAAACAGGCAAAATATATCGAGAACACCATTGATGAGCGCGAGCGCGAAGACCTGTTCCGGTTGAAAAAGGTGAAAAAAATTATCGAGCGAAAGAAAAAGAAGGCACATCCCTGAACGCGGAAAGCGGACCGCTCCCCGCGTTTCTCACCTTCATATGGATCCCTTCAGGATCCTGCCGATCTCCCCGATTGCAGTCTCTTCACGTATTTTTTTGCTCTGTACGTCATTTCCTATCCGTATAATTTCTTCAAGATCCGCTCTGGTAAGCCGGGTGAACACAGATTGTTCCCAGACAGACCGCTCGATGGAAACCCACGCTTCCCCCAGGATGGAATGAAGGGTCTGGATCTCCTGTTGGGAGAACAGATCCCAGTCGGATCCGAGACTCTGACGAATCTTTGCAATGGCAGTCTCAACCGCTCTCTCCTTGTGTATCTGGAATATCCTTCTCCCCCGCTCGTCATTGGTCACACCGGGCATACTTCACCTGTGTGGAAGATCTATAAATCCGGCTTAAATACTTTTCTTTCGAACGCGTGTCTGGCAGGTTCCGGAATCTGATTGCACCGGTAAGCGGTTTACGCACACCTCTCTTCCGGAAAAGATATAGGTATAGAGAGGGATTCTTCATCATCCCCGCGGGGATATGCGGGAGGGAGAGAAAATGCCGGATGTAACGAAAGCGGAAGTGGGCCGGCGGCTGTATCACGTTCACCGTGAAAAAAGGGTGGAACACGGGATAAAACTGATGCAGCAGAACCTTGGCCCGGCATGGAAGTCGCTGAAGGAGGATGAGATCCAGGTTCTGGGACACCTGCTGCAGTGCACGTGGAACACCATCGACCAGAAGTCGTGGGACGCAATACCCTTCGGTACCATCACCATGGATACAGTTCAAAAAATCCTGTCCTATGGCGAAGGAGTCCGTCCGGGCCACAATCCGTCACCGGAGGCGGTCGCCGGGATCAAAAAGATACTCCTGTCGCTTCCGTGAATACGTACTTTTTTTTGGGTACGGAATCATGCCGGCAGGTGCCTGGGAGAGAAGGGATCGGACAATGATCTGCCCGGCGGTGGGCTCGTTTTCCGACGGTACATTGGTATCGGCAGGACGGGAGAAGTGCCTGCAGAGGTGGAGCAGCCGGATGTGCTGTTCCCGTGCAAAACAGGATACGGAATTCGCACACCCGCACGCGGTCCGGGCACAGGTGGCACAGCAGGGCAGCGGGATCACGCGGAACAGTGCCGTTGCATCCGATCCCGGAGGGCTGTGCCCTGTCCGAGACATAAGGACGAAAAACCAGGTCCGGCTGCACGCAAGCGGATAACGGAGGGAGCTCGGGCAGATCTATTCCGTTGCTACCTTCACGCACTCTTCCGTAGTCCCGATCCGGGCAACCGCCCCGCACATGTCCGGCACGTACGCGAGCGCCTTGCCGCTGTTGACCATGATGGCCGCATACTGCTCCATGACCGGCGAAACGACCATGCAGGTATCGGCATAGACCTTCGCCCCGCTCTTCTCGATGGTGTCCACAGACTGCCGGTTGGCATCGATCACGCCCTGTGATGCAAAAATATACAGGGGTAATTTCACCCGCCTTCCGGCAAGGAGCCGGGCAAGGGTACCCAGTTCCTCTGGTGAGCAGTGGGGACAACCGAGGGCCACGGCCTCGACCGGGATCTCCTCAAAGAGCCGCGAGATCTCAGCCCTCTCA
The DNA here is from genome assembly GCA_002502245.1 of Methanoregula sp. UBA154. GTDB lineage: Archaea > Halobacteriota > Methanomicrobia > Methanomicrobiales > Methanospirillaceae > Methanoregula. The sequence continues at coordinate 216,781 of DAPW01000015.1, read as the reverse complement.
ACCGGGATCGCTTCGAGACCCGTTCTATCGTACCGGTTCTTCTGCGCCTCGGGGGTTATGCCCTCGACATGGTAGAGTGCCACCGCACCAGTGGCGGCCATCGCAGCCCCCATGGCCTTGAGCCCGTCGCGTCCCGGGCGGATACCGGTAAAGTACGGGATCCGGTTCCCGACCAGTTTCCCGGCATGGTACCCGAGCGCCCCATAATCCGCAATGGACCACATCGCGGTACCGGCCGTTACTGCGATGACAACCTGTGGCTTCCGGTTGCCGGTAAGGTGGAACCCGTAGCAGGGGGTTTTGCCGATGAGGGCCGCGGCAAGGGCACCGGGCCCCCCCTCCCGGTTCGTCCGGGCACCGATGACCGAGTTTGCGTAACTGACCGCCGACGACTCCGACCACGCGAGGTGGTCACCGTAGGAGGTCGTGTGCAGGTAATACGGCGTGCAGGTGCATTCGAGGCTGATGCCGAGCCGGGCGTACGCGGCAACAACGGCCTCCTGTTTCTTTGCAAAGTCCTCGCTCACCCCCATCTCCTGCCAGCGTTCCCGGGGCATGCCGATCGGGTTCAGAACGGCGGGGACGACCGCTCTGGCATCGAGAGTATTGAGCCACTGGAGGCCGTAATCACCGATCGTCTTGTAGGACGCCCCGCTCACCTGTGCACTCGTAATCGGGACGAGCCGTTCTGCACCGAAGACCTTGCCGAGCGCCACGAGAAGTTCGAGCATCTTCTGTTTCGTCTCACCCTGCTCGCCGGCAAGGATCCGTTCGTCTTCCCTGTCGAGCTGCATCCGGTTCACCAGGCTGCCCGCGAGAAGTCCGCCTCGCGCCCGAGCACCATGGTCGCGTCGACACCGATCTTTACATTGGTACCGTCCTCGAGCTGGCAGGGGTCGAGGGAGGAGCCACGGGCCCCGGTGATCACCATCACGTCGAGGTCGCCCCGGACCCGGGTCGCAATCGCATACTCGACATCCTGCAGGTCTTCCGGGTCGATGTCCTCGTCTACCACGACCACATGCTTGAGCGAGGTGTGGGCGGCAAACGCTGCCATGATCGCGTTCTTCGCATCGCCCTGCGTGCTCTTCCTGATCTGGATCACCGCGTGAAGGTATCCGCAGCCGCCTTTTGTCAGGACAACGTTCCGGACCTCGGTCACACCGGCCACGGCCCGGTAGATCTTCGGCTCGTAGGGCGCTCCCATCAGCATCTTGTGCTCGTCCCCGCCCGGGAGGATCCCGTGGTAGATGAAGTCGGGCTTTGTGTACATGCCGGTGAACTCGATGATGTGCTGCATGCGGACCGGGTCATAGGTCCCGGTGATATCGACGAACGGGCCTTCCTCGGTGAGCTCGGCCGTGATATACCCTTCCAGCACGATCTCGGCATCAGGCACGAGCACCCCGTTGCTGCACCGCTTCACCACCAGCTCACCGCCCATCAGTTCTGCGGCATACGAGAGCTCCAACCCGTCCGGTACCCGGGTGCAGCTCGCAAAGGTCACCGCCGGGTGCGTCCCGATGGTAACTGCGACGGGGAGCTTCTCTCCCTGTGCAAGCGCTTTTCTGAGCATCACGTGGGTGTGCCGGCCCTCCACGAGGCGGGCGGCGGCGCGGTGGTCGTCCAGCACCTGCATCCGGTGGATCGATGCATTCTCCACGCCGTCCCAGCGGGAGAAGACGATGCCGGAGGTGAGGTACTTCCCGGCATCCTTCGGGAAGTGGTGCATGATGGGGATCTTCGCGAGGTCCGGCTTCTGCATCGGGAGCGTCCCGTCTTCGGTAACCTTGCCGTCATACTTCGCGTCCGCAAGGATCTTTACCATCTCCTTCTCGTCAATGCCAAGGGCGAGAGCGAGGGATCTGCGGCTCGCGGTGAGGTTCATGACCGCCCGGTGGCCGCCGATCGTGTGGAAGAACAGCAGCCGGTCGGTTCCCGCTGCCATCTTCGGTGCCTGCATATCCGGCGATACTTCATCCTTCACGTCGGTCACAAGCCCGGCCTTCCGCATCTTCTCGATAAATTCACGCATCGGAACCACTCCAGCGCGGTGCAAGGTTGTGTTCCACCCCGAGATGGTCCAGCACGCGGGCCACTACCATGTCCACGAGGTCGTCGATCGTCTGCGGCCGGGTATAGAACCCGGGGCTTGCCGGCATGATGGTCGCGCCAGCCTCCTCCGCAGCCAGCATATTCTTTAAATGTATCTTCGAGAGCGGCATCTCGCGGGTGACAAGGATGCAGGTGCGGTGCTCCTTCAGACAGACATCCGCGGTGCGGGTGATCAGGTTGTCGGCATAGCCGTTCGCGATGGCCGCAAGGGTCTTGGAACTGCAGGGAATCACTACCATGCCGTCGTACTTGTGGGACCCGCTTGCGATCGAGGCAAAGAGCTTGTCGTTCCCGTGGTACTCGGCATTCAGGCCCTCAAACGAGATGCCCTCGTGACCGGCGATCTTTGCCGCAATATCCGAGACAATGACATGGACCTTTGCATCCCTGCAGAGCACCTCGAGCAGGCGGCGGGCATAGACCGCCCCGCTTGCGCCCGTTACTCCGACTACGATCTCTTTTTTCATGGTTGCCGAATCGCCTCTCCTGTGATACCAATGTCGGAGTTGTGATAAAAAGAGTTTGTGACCGGGTCCAGGGAACGATTGTTGTGACGGGAATATGATGAGAGGATTTGTGACAAAAATGTCGCCCCCCACGCCATCTGCCCCCGTGGGCGTTTGCGATGGAACGGTTTTCAATACATGCACTATAGTGAAAAAGTATTTTGGGGAAAAACCCGGAAAAACGAACAGGGGGTCAGGGGAACACCCCGTGGGCTGCCTCCCCATCCAGGGGAGAGCGGGGGTCACGCTCATAAGCACCACGGCGTTTTTCCAAATCCTGCAAGCAGTCTGAGAAAAGGAGTATTACTTGTTCCGGGGTGGCGCAAAGAACCGGAACCGGACCCGGGCTTCCTCAACTTTCCGGGCATGGGACGGGTTGAGGTCCCGGCGTGCTTCGATAACGAGCGTATTGAGGATATTGTGGAGCCGGAGGGGATCGAACTCCTTGTCCTTGTGCTCGTTCAGGAAATCGAGCAGGTCGTTCGTGCTCTTCAGCACCCCGATACTCCCCACGAGGTTCAGGCGGTTGAGGGTCAGTGCCAGGTTCTTCTTGGCAATGTCCGTCTTGTAGGGATCACTGCCGGAAAGGTTCAGCTCCGTAATTGCATTCAGGAGATCCGAATAGACCCGGAGCTTGTGGGTGTTCTCATGCATCCGGCGCTCGGCCCTGCGGAGCTGCAAAAGGGCCAGCGCAGCGACAATGATGACCACCACCACGCCGCAGGTTACTACGAGCCAGTCTTCAAACATATCAGCACGTCCACCTTGTTCACGGGTTCCGCTTGGCCGCCGTCAGCCATACTTTCACGTTGTTGCCTCTCATCGTCAGTCTGTAGGGACCTTCCCGGTACATCGGAATCCATTGTTCCAATTCAAGGGAACGTTCTCGTCCATACCCAAAACGTTCCGTAGTCCCCATATCAACATTCGTAACATCAACTTCGAACCAACAATACTGTAAATTATCATTCAATGGCAGGACTTTGAAGTATATACCCCAGGAAGTACTATCTACCCGGAACTCTTTCACAATCGTATCGTTATCCGTCAGAAGCAGATAGCCGCCGGGATCTTCAAGATAGTGACTGCCAAGGGTGAAAACCGGCTGGGACGAGGTGGTTTGCACTACGGGTGTCGCCGGAACCGTGGTCGGTTCGGGGGTAACTGCCGTGGGTGCCGGGGTGCTGGTGCACCCCGCGATCAGGACGCCCGCAAGGACCAGCATGCAGATTACAGGGAACTTCATATGGGTGATTTTAGGGGTTTGGGTTATATTATTGTTTATTTCCTGATCCGAACGCGAGCCTGGTAATCCCGCTTTAGAACAGCGTGTCCTGCCGGGTAGGTTTGCGGATGTGGAGCACCGTACACCCCGCTTCCGCCACGGCTTCGCAGTGTTCCGGGAGCGTATAGACCCCGAGGCGCCACTGCTCGCGCCGGGTCGCGTTCAGGGTACGGATGCGGGGCGAGAACTCCTCGAGACTGACCACCGCGTGCCGGTTCTTCACCCGCACCCCGAGGGACAACTCCCGCGGGACGGCCGGGATGTCAACCAGCACCTCGTGGGGCCTGAGGCCGGCGGTCTCCGCGATCCGCTCCGCAAAGTCCCGGCAGGTCCAGATCGGTACACCGGTATGGAATGCCGGGGTATTCACCTGGTCGGTGGTGGCAAACAGCGCCCGCTTGTAGAGCCGGCGACCGTACAGCCGGTCTGCAAGCTCGCGGGTAACGGGGATTTGCGATGTGCGCAGGGCATGCATGCACGCCGGGTCATCCATGGCCATGAGCTGCCGGATCGCTTCTTCATTCCCGCCCTTCGTATGCTCCAGTACCGCGAGCTGGAACATGCTCTCGCCGATGCGGCTCACGTGGTGGAAGTACACGCTCGGCCGCATGAGGGTCCGCGCGATCAGGAGCGACTCGGCGGCATTCACCCCGTTCTCATCGAGAACGGTCTCCCCCTCCGGGGTCTGGATCAGGTGCCGGATCAACCGCTGGGCATCCACCGTGCCGTACGGGGCGCCGGTATAGTAGGCATCGCGGAGCAGGTAGTCCATCCGGTCGACATCGAGGTCCCCATGGATGATCCCCGAGAGGCGATGGGTTCCTTTCACAATGCTGCAGAGCTCGGCAGGATCGAGCCCGTGTTCCTGGAGCAGGGCGCCGGTCCCCTGTCTGACGATCCGTTCGATATCGTCATGGGTCGTGTGGAGGAACTGTTCCATCAGGGGCTCGCTGGCATGGGAGAACGGCCCGTGGCCGATGTCATGGAGGAGCCCGGCCGCAACCACGAGCGTACGGTCTTTTTCGGAAAGCCCGAAGCGGCGGGCGGCTACATCGGCAAGAAACATCGTACCAAGCGAGTGCTCGAACCGCGTGTGGTTGGCCCCGGGATAGACGAGATAGGAGAACCCGAGCTGCCGGATGTAGCGGAGGCGCTGGAGCGGCAGCGAGTCAAGCAGGGCAAGCGAAAAGTCCTCCACTTCAACATAACCATGGACCGGGTCCTTGATAATTTTCACAAGTTCACTAAAGAATCTTCATATACATGGCATAAAAGTATTGAGTAATGATCACGTTTCTTTCGGGTGGGACGGGCACCCCGAAGCTGCTGCGGGGCATGCAGAAAGTGATGGACCGGCACGAGATTGCGGTGATCGTCAACACGGCGGAGGACATCTGGATATCGGGAAACCACCTGTCGCCGGATATCGACACGGTCATGTACCTCTTCTCCGGCATCCTCAATACCGATACATGGTGGGGGATACGGAACGACACCTTCACCACCCATGACGAGGCAACGCGCCTCGGTCTTGACGAGTTCATTGCCATCGGCGACCGGGACCGGGCCGTCCATATCGCGAGGGGAGGGATGCTCAAAAACGGCATCCGGCTCACCAACGTGACCAAAGTCCTGTGCGAGCGCTTCGGTGTCCGCGAGACCGTGCTCCCGATGACGGACACGGAGGTTACCACGCAGGTGGTGACCGATCTCGGTGCGATCCATTTCCAGGAATACTGGATCCGGGCGAAGGGGAAGATCGATATCCGGAAGGTGGTCCGCAGCTTTCATGAACCTCCCGTAGCAACCGAGGAGGTCCTCTCGGCCATTGAGGCGAGCGACGCGGTCGTGATCGGGCCTTCCAATCCCATAACGAGCATCGGGCCGATCCTTGCCTGTGACGGGCTGAAACCGGCACTGAAGGACAAGTTTGTTGTCGTCGTCAGCCCGTTCATCGGCCATGCCCCGGTCAGCGGGCCGGCCGGCGCCCTGATGGAAGCAGCCGGGTACGAACCGAGTGCAACCGGGACCTTTAACTGTTACGGCGGGATTGCGGACATCTTCGTGCAGGATATCCGCGACGAGGTCCAGGTGAGCCACTCAGTCAGGTTCGACACGCTGATGACGGACGAGGACAAGAGCATCGCGTTCGCACGCAACATCCTGTCACTGATCGATAAACGCTGACACTCCCCTCCCTGCCACTCGTTCAGGGTCTCGCGGGCACGGGGAAATGCAGCCCGTTTATTTTGCAAATCCATGCGCTGGAGAAACCGTGGTTTTTCAAGGGGTACGATCCCTCCATCCTGCGCCACCGGTCCCCCGATTGGGGACGGGACGCATTACGATGACCACGATTCTGTTTCAGGTAATACGTTGTTATCGCAATGGGTGATGCCACGAGCGTTGGGGAGTGAAACCTCAGAGAGCGTCTGAGGATCCTGCATGAATTTTACCGGGTACAAACCTATATAACGCTCCGAAATAACGGTTATCGTGAGAAGTACGTGGCGAACCATGATCCGTAAAATTCTCATCCTCATCTTCGTCAGTATCCTGCTGGCAGGGTGCATCACCGGTCAGCCTGCTGAGAAAGGGACACTCCAGCTCACCTCATCACCGGCCGGCGCAGAGATCTACCTCGACAACCAGTACCGGGGAAGTACGCCTGGCACGATCCCCGGAATCGAACCCGGAAATCATACGCTCGAATACCGTCTGACCGGGTATGAGAACCGGAAAGATATCATCACGGTAGCTTCGGGAACATCGAATTATTTTGCAGCCCTGTCAGCCCGGCCGGTTTCGCAGCAGCCGGTGGATACCGGTCAAACCGCAGCCGCACCGGCAACGGTGACGGTCCGGGCCAGCCGGGAGCGGATGATTGTCGGGGACACCAACACGTTCTCCGGGATCTACACGGGCACGGGCAGCGTGGTCCTGACCCTGCTGGGTCCCGGTTACTATGCGAACGGTATTGTCCTCGACCAGGTAAAACCCGGTGCGGCCAGCGCCTGGAGCTTTACGTGGAACCCGGGGACCAAAATCCAGTCAGGAACCTATACCATCGTCGCGAGTGATGCAGGACCGACCATATCCGACCGGGTCTCGTTCACGGTGATCGGCAATGGCGAAGTCACCGTCATCCCGAGCAGGTATGCCGTTCCGAAGGGAGAGACCATCACCCTTTCCGGCAGGTGCACGACCGGCGCCCCGAATGTCGAGCTGGTGCTGTTCGGTCCCGAACGGTATGCCGGCGGGATCAGTCTCGGTACCTTCTCGGTCATGGCTGATCAGACCTGGAGTTACCGGTATACCACAGAGAGCGCCATGCCGACCGGGATCTACACCGTGTACGCAAGCGATGTGCCCAAGACCGCCTCGGGCTCGTCGCAGTTCACCATAGGATACGCTTCATAACAACGTTTTTCCCGGGCACCCGGGACGTTGTGGTCCTTCACATCCTGCCGGCAATCTTTTTGGGCAATTCCCCCGGGCTCCATCCGATAGGCCTGAATGACGGTGACCGGAATATCCGGACCTCCTTTTTTGGTTTCTTCAGCACTCCCGTGGTGCAGGTAAACCCGGGTAAAAAAACGAAATTTCCTTCCCGTTTTTCCTGCAGGCCGCTGAAAATGACGGGAGCGGTGGAATCCGATGAATTGAGTATCCGATACCTATTTGAATGATTTTACACTAATATTCGTCCGGGAATCCTTATGGGTATTATCAATAAACTCGGCAATATCCTGAAATCCGGAAAAGGTGATGAGGAGGGGGGGCGTGAACGGGAGGAGGCACACCTCCAGGCGCAGAAAGAGCGGACGGACAATTTCCTGCGGTCGCTGAACGAGGGTGACCTCGATGCCCGCTGGGCCGCGGTCCGTTCGGTCGGTGACCTTGGCGAGCCATTCATCGAACCCCTGATCCGGGGGCTCAGGGACGAGTACTGGATCATCCGCCGTGGTTCTGCCGATACGCTCGGCAAGATCGGGATCCCCGCCATCAGCCCGCTGATTGCAGCACTGGACGAACCGGGCGATGACGTCCGCCAGGAGACCATCCGGGCACTCCAGCTGATCGGAGCGCCGGCAGTCGGCCCCCTCATCCAGGCAACAAGGCATGGCCACCCCCTGATCCGCCGGGGTGCCGTGCAGGCCCTCGGGATTATCGGCGAGAGCCAGGCTGTCCCCCGGATTGTCGAGTCCTTAAAAGACCCGGACGCCGGCGTCCGGAACGAGAGTGCCATTGCGCTCGGCCGCATCGGCGACCCGGCGGCAGTCGGGCCCCTGATCGAGTCCCTCAATGACGCAAAGGAGAACGTGCGGATGGCCGTGATGGCCACCCTCTGTTCCCTGGGTGATCATGCCATCGAACCGCTCATCCGGGCGCTGGTGGACCCGAACGAGGACGTCTGCCGGAGGGCATCGCTCGCACTCGTCACCATCGGCGAACCTGCTGTGGATTCCCTGATACGTGCGCTCGAGAATCAGCATCCCGGCATCCGCAGGGGTGCCATGGAAGTACTCGGCCAGATCGGGAATACGAAGGCGATCACCCCCGTCATCACCGCACTCAATGATCCCGAGAGGCTGGTCCGGATCGAGGCCGTCAGGTCCCTTGCTGCTCTCGGGGTTCCGGCGATTGCCCCGCTCATGCAGGTATTCCGCGAGGGAGAGATACGCCCGAGGACGAGCGCCATGGAAGCGCTCTGGATGCTCGGGCAGCCCGCAACAACACCGCTCATCATGGTGCTCAAGGACGAGCGGGTGGATGTCCGGAAACGTGCGGTCCTCCTGCTCGGTGAGATCGGCGACCAGAAGGCTGTCGACCACTTGGCCGGCATGCTCTCCGACGAAAATCCTGCGGTACGCAAGGAAGCGTTCGAAGCGCTCGAGATGATCAAGAAACGAAATGCCCCGTAGATACTACAACACTCTCTCTTTTTAATTGTCGAGAATCCCTTCGATACTTGTGATTCTTCGGAATGTGTTCTTTTGTTTTAAGGAAGAGATGGCGGAAAAATGAAGACAGATGGTGTATTTCCGGTCTAACCTGCCGGTTTTATATCAACTGGTGTCCCGGAAATTTGCTGAATGCTGCTATTGATAACTGTCATGTTATCCGGTACGATTGATTGAGAAATATCGCTTTTTGCAGTACTGCTGCTGACTGCCTTGATCCAGACATCAACATTCAGCCCGACTGCCCTGCCCGATATACTGCCGTCCGGTAAATGTCAGTGAGCCGTCTTCTGTTGTCACAACCAGCTCGTCATCCGCACCCATCCTGGGGCTGTAAACCCATGTATCATTATATAATATGACCGAACCTGAACCATCCCATGAGACTGGGACATCCACACAGTTGATAATGAAATCCTTAGGGACTTGGGAGGGACGGTGGTCTTTTGCTGTTAGGAACATTCCCGGTTTCCCGACACCAATAGTGCTGGTTTGAGTGAATGTGGCAGATATGGTGTGATCCGATGTTACACCAGAGAAAGTGTATGGATTTTCTGTCACGGGATTACCGTCCACAAGGATCTGATCAACAACATAGCCGTCATCTGGCTTGATTGTGAATTCCGGAGATTCGCCATAAATTACTGTAACAGAACCCTCCGGGGCAATGGTACCATGTTCCCCTGCGGACGAAGTTATGGTCAGTGTCGGATCCTGACCCCCGGTCACAAAGCGGACGAGACCGCGGGTGTTCTCTGTTGAGGCAATAACTCTCTCAGCGGTTATTCTAATAATTGCCGGATTATTCTGAAATTCATAATTCCTGTTGAAGAGATAGTACCAGCTACAGGCATAATACAACGGGACACTATCAAGGCTCGATGCCATTGAATGATATTTTGCTGACGTTGTCGGTTCGATAATTATCGTTGCACCAGTGGCCGCGTTTGCATAGTCGCTGAAGGTTTTTCCATTCGGGAGTGTGTCCTGGATCCAGAACACAGCTACAAATCTCTCGTATTCATCGTGTAATCTCTTATACCGGACAATTTTCGACTCGGTCGAGAACGGATCATCGTACGATGGCCATGTCCCCAGAATCAGGTTTGGTGTGTGATATGGATTTCCGAGATCGGTGATGAAATGGCTTGAGTACCCGAGATCGGTGAACGCTCCGTTGTAATCATGCAGCAGGTACTTTACCTTGGCGGATAAGGCATATGTGCCGGTATTTTGCGGTGCAAAACCCAGTCCCTCCACGGTAGGGAGATACTGCATTATGAAGTAGCCGTGATTCATGGATCGGGCGAGTACTCCGGTTGGATCCCAAGGATACCATGAATCCGGTTGCGGTGCTGATTGGTTTGCTATTCCCTTAAGCGCATCGGGGATGTTTTCATTTTTCATTGCAATTGTAATAAAATCTACATGCTGTGGATATGCCCACTGGACACCAACCTCTTGTTCTGCGTTTCTCACCATGTCAGCAGTGATAACCCTATCAATCTCTGCAAACGTTGAGACCTCGTTTTCCGTTAAGGTGTACTCTGTTATTGGCTTGAGAAATGTCAGTGTTGCAGATGATCCTTTCGTCTTAAATTTCAGTGGATATTTCTTCCACATTGTCTGGAGGAACTGTATCCATTCGCTCTTCTTCATTGAGTCTGCATCGGCACTCCGAATGAAATCGATCAGCGCCAGCTGTTCCTTTTTCCCGGCTGCCAGATATAACCAGTACGGTGTTGCGTTTACGAGTGCAGAATCGATATTCATCCCACGCACGTCTGTCAGGGCTTCCGGCGCTTCGATTTGTGTCTGCGAATCCTGATCGAATGCCTCAATATTCTCTTGCGGGATGAAAAGAGCAATAGATTCCAGAGTGCCCGCGATATCTGACGGTTCAGTTCCAGTACCTGCGGCCATAACCGGAGAAATTGGCATGGAAACGAGCGTTGCGATGAGCATCAGGCCGAGATACCGGCCGCATTGTGTTTCATTCATTCAAGTTCAACTCCTGAAAACAGCGATATAAATCAATGATGAATGCATCTTGTTTTAATATCAGCATGTTTTTCTTTGTTTTTTTATAAATTTTACAAGAGATAGCTGTTTCTTATTAAATATTAAATATTAAATATTACGAAATGAAACAGATAGTGAAGCAGCTTAATAAGGGTTGGATTGTGACAGATCGCGGTAGAATAGGTTTATCCGAATAGAAACATCGAGGTTTTATGGTAACTGGTAAAAGTTTGAATCAATTAGTTATAATGACAATTTCATTGTTGTTACTTTTATTTGGTACCGGGTGTGTGATGTATTCAGTCGATCCCCGTATGTATCAATCTGATTACACGTACGATTTGACAATAATGTCTGATCACCCCATAACGAATGCCAAATTTATCATTCCGTTACCAGTTAAAGATAACAGGCCGATGGTAGGACTCTCGCCGCTTAACCCGGATGATTTTCAAAAAGGAAATGTTACTATTGCATTCACTCAATCGCCGAAAGGTCTGAACCTTTCAAATGCTGTTATATGGGACGGATATAGCCCATGGTTTGTGATAATCCGATCTGACGGAAATCTGTTTAAAATTGACGAAGTCTGGGACTACACGGTCAATAAAAAAGTACGTGTCCAACCCGAAACCAGTGCATTTTCAACATACACACTCTATCCAGAAGGAAACGAATCGGTAATAATGCCAAAAATGAATTTTTTCTGGCAGAAGCCTGAACCATCAGAGGTCTGGCCAAGGAACTTAAAATATAATCACCAGCCGGTAACCCAAAAAACAATGGTCTATGCAGTTTTTTCTGCATCACCTGAGACAAAAACTCAAATCTGGTTTCAAATTAAGGATGATCATTCCTGGAAGCAGGAGTATGATGCATGGATGGGAAACCAATATTCAGATCAGTTTTCAATAACGATTTCCGGGGAAGCAAACGGATGGTACATTGCAGAAGGAACATTTTCTGCTGCTCAGGGGATCTATCCAAACTATGATAATCCCGACTGGCAGAAAGCACTGGTCCAGACCGACAAACCGGCATGAGGGTATAGTCTGGTGTCCTCGCGTTTATCACCCCCCTTTTCCTGCAGGTGATTGATAGAAACAACGATAGTCCGGCTTCCAGCCACCGTGTTCCTCTCAGGCCCAAGGCATGGATCCCATGGGGTTCTGCCGGATACTGATTGCCGTACTTCCCGGACCGGTCCTGTCTATCCGAAAAGCTATTGGCAGACCAAATTCGTGCTGCCCGCCATCTCCGGAAAACCTGATTCACTATCTGCGCCGGTTTGCCTGGGGGGTTGTCACTGGTGCATCCCTGCCATTACCAGAGCGGAGGTCCAGGATCCGGCCGATCGGAAAACCCTATTTTATCCATGAGCATACATGCAAGCATACGGAGATTCACCATGGATCCATTCATGCAGGAAGCGATCGCTGAAGCAGAACAGGGGCTCGCCGAAGGAGGAATTCCCATAGGCTCGGTACTGGTGCGGGGGAACACGGTCATTGGCAGGGGACACAACCGCCGCGTTCAGGAAGGTGACCCCGTCATCCACGCTGAGATCGACTGTCTCCGGAACGCCGGCCGGATCGGGACGTACCGCGATACCGTCCTCTATTCCACCCTCATGCCCTGCTATCTCTGCGCGGGTGCCGCGGTCCAGTTCGGGATACAAAAAGTGGTTGCCGGCGAATCGCAGAACTTTGCCGGGGCACGGGAATTCATGGAGGAGCACGGTATGGAGGTCATTGACCTCAACCATGCCGGGTGCATCCGCATGATGGCCGATTTCATCCGGAAGAACCCCCGGCTCTGGAACGAGGACATCGGGGAGCTCTGAGACCGTCCCGCCGCAATCCTCATATGGCCGGAGAGCGGTTCTTCCTTCATGGTCTCCTTAGTGGATATCCGGGCTGCGGAACAGCGGATTGCCCCGCATGTCATCCGCACTCCGCTGGTATATTCCCCGACCATCTCCACCCTGACCGGGGCCCGTGTATTTCTCAAACTGGAGACGCTCCAGAAGGCCGGGTCGTTCAAGGTACGGGGAGCAACCAACAAGATCCTCTTAAACTGCCCGGCAGTCCGGGAGCATGGCGTGGTTGCTGCGTCTGCCGGTAACCACGCGCAGGGGGTGGTTGTTGCAGCCCGTGCAGCAGGCGTGAGGTCCACCATTGTCATGCCATCGTGGGCATCCATCTCCAAGCAGGAGGCGACGCGGGGCTATGGCGCGGATGTGGTCATCTCCGGTTCATCCCTTGAGGAGAGTATCGGGCGGGCAGGGGAACTGGCACGGGAGGGGCGGCTGTTCATCCACCCGTATGACGATGACGAGGTGATCGCCGGGCAGGGCACCATCGGCACGGAGATCCTGGACGATCTCCCGGAAACGGACCTGATCATGGTGCCGGTCGGGGGTGGCGGGCTCATCGCCGGCATCGCGGCCGCGGCAAAAGCACTGAAACCGGCGATCCGCATCATCGGGATTCAGGCAGCCGCCTGCCCCTCGGCATTGGAAGCAATCGCGGCGGGTTCCCCTGTACGGGTCACAGCAAGGCCAACGATTGCTGACGGGATTCGCGTTGCAGAGTGCGGGAGCCGGACCTTCCCGATCCTGCAGGAACTCGTCGACCAGGTCGTGCTCGCAACAGAGGAAGAGATTGCAGACGCGATGCTGCTCTTACTCGAGCGCAAGCACGTGGTGGCCGAAGGTGCCGGGGCTGCCCCGCTCGCTGCACTCCTGAACGGTTCTGTCGGCGTACCCAAAGGGAGCACCGTGGTGCTCGTGATCAGCGGGGGAAATGTCGATTCCGCCCAGTTCTTCCGGATTGTCCGGCAGTCCATGGCCCGGCAGGGGAGGATTTTGCGGTTCTCCGTGCTACTCGAAGACCGGCCCGGGGCGCTTGCAGAACTCCTATCCATTGTTGCTGAGCAAGGGGGCAATATCCTCCATATCGACCACACATTTGGTGAGGGGGAAGTGCCGGTCATGATGGCACGGGTGGAGGTCGAGCTCGAGACCCGGGGGCGGGAGCATGCCGGATCGATTCAGAACGCGATCCGGGACGCGGGATACCGGATACAGACAGCGGAAGAGACCGCGGTTCTGCACGTGCAGGAATGAACAGAGGGCAGATTTCTATCATGCACGACACTGCCCTGTCCCGGGAATGCACGGGAGAGAATGTCCCCGTATGCACGTATACCGAAAAAGAGATATCCGGGTTACGCGGAGCCGGCCAGGCCTGCGATGAGGTCATGAACGATCTGGTACGCACAGAGAAAAACCGGTTCGTCAGGACAGCACCACAGGGGCGGCAATACGTTCCCAACGTGAGTTACTCAGCGACAACATTTTTATCATGAGATTGTGATTGGTTTCATGTAAGGTTCCGCACCGCTGAGCTGTTCCCACCGGATATTCCGGCGTTCCAGTCATTCCCGTTCTTCCGATGATCTCCCAGGGTTCCCGTGTGCCGGGAATCGCTCCCCCCTACGGCGCAGCCCTTGCCATCACCGAACCAATCGCTGATGTGGGAGGAATATGTGTGACGTTTCCATGGATACGACTGATGGCTGCAGCAGGGCTGCTGCTCGTTCTCATCATGATACCTGCAGCGGGAGCTGACTGTCCCGGCACCTGTGCCTGCCTAGGAGCCAGCGAGGCCAAGGAAGGGGGATACACCACCCTCTGCGGGGGGAAGCAGATCATCTGCGGGTACGAATCGACCCTGAAAGCCCAGATCCCGAAGTTCTGTTACGAGAAACCGGTTGTCACAACAACGACACCGTCCCTCGTCAAATGTCCGTCCGGCTGCACCTGTCTGGCGGTTGCCGACGCAAAGGCGAAAGGCTACAGCGCCTGTCCGCTCGAGAAGAGACCCTGCGGCTATGACAACCTGCAGAACTTCAGGTATTGTTTTGCTGTACCGGCAGTTACGACGACCACCCCGACACCGCTTCCCCCTTCCGGGACTCCGGACCTTGTCATCGATGACGTCTACACCGAGGCCTGGCCGTCATACCGCGAGTTCCGGTATATCATCCGGAACCGGGGTGACGGTGTGGCCGGTGCCAGCACCACCCGGCTCTTTCTTGACGGGGTGCAGGTCGGGGAGGATGCCGTTGCAGCGCTGAACCCCGGTGAATCCCGGTTCGAGACCTTTCCTGTCAGCAGGGCCTGCACGGGAAGCGCCGACCTGTTCGGTGCCATCGCGGATATTGCGGGTGTTGTTGCCGAATCTGATGAAACAAACAATGCCCGCCAGCGTGAGTATGCCTGCCCTGCAGTGACAATCGTGCCTGACCTCGCGTTGCTGGAGATCTGGCACGCGGGGGAGAGTAATTTTACCTACAGCACCCGCGCCTACACGCCGCTTGAAAACATCCGCTTCCGGATGCGGAGCCGAAACACCTCAGGAGCACTCTCGACCGAAGCCCGGCTCTTCATTGACGGGGCATGGGTCTCCACGACAACGGCCACGGCAGCAACAACGAGAGACGGGGGATGGGAAGGGCAGTTCGGGTACACCGGCATCTGTTCCGGGACATCGGACACGGTCCGGGTGGTCATTGATCCTTCCGACACGCTCATCGAGCAGGACGAGTCAAACAATGCGCTGAGCGTGACCTGGAACTGCGCCGTAAGCCCGTCATCAGATTCGCGCCCCGACCTCGTCATCCGCCGCTCCTGGATGACACCCATGGGGGATTACCAGTATAAGATCGGGTACGAGATCAGGAACCAGGGAAAGGAATACACCCCGTTCACCGAGACCGGCCTGTTCATTGACGGGGTGTACCGCATCCAGGACGGTATTGACCGCCTTGCACCCGAAGAATCCCGGGAGCGGGAGTTCTGGTGGAATTATTCCATGCGGGACTGTTCGGGCGCTTCCGACAACCTCCGGATTGTGGCCGACCATGACGGGAGGGCGGCAGAGATGGACGAGACCAACAACGGCTATGAGATCCCGATGACCTGCACGGCTGTACCGGTGCCGGTTGCACCGAAGGCGGATCTGGTTATCAGTAGTGTCTTTTACGAGTGCGCCCCACCCTGCCGTCAATATGACATTAAATATACTATCCGGAACCAGGGAACTGCCGCGGCTCCGGGATCCACAACCAGCCTGAATATCAATTACCATGACTGGGGAACCAGTTATGTACCGGCACTTGGTCCCGGGGAATCAGAGACACTGACCTTCCGCGATGCATGGTCCCCGGAATATCCCGACAACCGGGTTGTTGTCTGTGCAGACCGGGGGAATGCCGTTGACGAGATCACACCGGCACCGAGCGGGGAGCTGAACAACTGCCTTGAGGTGACGTGGAACTTCACCTTCACCTGCGATAACAATGTCCAGGACCGGGACGAGACCGGGACTGACTGCGGCGGCAGCTACTGTCCGCCATGCGCCGCGTGTTCCACGGGCGCAAAATGGGCCCCTTCAGATACCCCGTGCTCCCATGCCTGGCCAACGAGCGACGGGCCAACCATCGGCATGAACACCGAGTCAGATTCCTGCGATCTTATTGAGGTCTGTGATCCCAACCTGGACTACATCATCCGCGATGCCATCACCTGTGCCGAACATAACGACTATGGCACGCGGTACACGGGCACGAGGGCTGCCGAAAAGGTCTGTGCCTGCGGCCTTGCACGGGCAGAAAGCGGCATTGACACGAATTATAACCCCACCACCTACAAACGTGCCCTTACGCACTACGTGATCCACGCTTTCGGGTCATGCCATGCGTATATGCAGGGCTATTTCCACGGCGAGATCTGCTGTGCCGGGATCGACAAAAACTGCCCCGACACCTGCTCCTACTGGCGCGTGAACCCCCCTGCATGGGAGATGGGGACCGTTGCCAGCTGCGACCCAAATCCTGAATACCGTCCGGACTTTGCGATGGGCGGGCACCGGTGCGAGTACTATGATGCCTGGATCTTCGGGAAATACGGTAAAAATGGATACTGGAATTCGGACTCGAATTACAAGAGCAACAGCGACAGTTTCGCGGACGTCCCCGCCCACGCGAGCATCAACCGCCTCTCGACCGGTACCTGTGTGGACTATTCATTTGCCCTCACTACCTTCCTCCGCAAGATCGGGTACAGCAAAGACGATGTCTTCTCGGTAAACGGGGTGGGGCATGGTTACAACCTCCTCCGGTTCCCGGGCGAGACGAAATTCCACTATGTTGACACGGTCGGCAACCGCGGCGGCGAGATCTTCGGAGGCACAGGGTACCCCGATATCTACAACGCTTCCGGCTATGCTGTCGCGTGGTATAACTACTGCACGAAGATGGACCAGGGTTGTTCGAACGATTATTATTCCCAGAGTACCGGCCGCTGTCCGTCAAACAACAATATCTACTCCTGTGAGGGGATAGCACGATGACGCTCAAAAAATTCCTGCTGGTTATTCTCGCCCTTATGATGCTCGGTGGTACGGCATCTGCCATATCGCTGTTCAAAGACGGGCTGCCTGCGAACCTCTCGGCGGGAGCAAATGTAACGATCGCTGAAAGCATCGAGGAAAATCCCCAGACCCCGGCTCACGTGACCAGCCTTGCAGTCGAACGCACCCACCCGGGGAATACAACACCGGCATCGGTGATCACCATCTCCCTGAAGGTCTCCAACCGGGGGAACGAACGGGTGCGGGCACGGCTGGCCGAAGACCAGCGGCCCGGGCTGGTGTATCCTGATTCCATCCCGGTAAAGTACCACAACTATGAAGCAATGAGGATCCCCTATTACTCGTGGGACCTGATTCTTGAGCCCGGATCAACCCAGACCATCACCTACCGGGTAAAGCCGGATGCCGTGGGGATGGTCGCGTTCACGGCGGCGCTGCTCACCGACGAGTACGGCAACCAGGTCGAATCAGCCATGACGAACATCCGGGTCTCCTGCATCCCGAACGGTATCTGCGATGCCGGGGAGAATCTGATATTCTGCCCGGAGGACTGCCCGTCAGGAGGCAGTGACGGTATCTGCGACGGGGTCCCGGACGGGAAGATCGACCCGGACTGCCTGCCGGGCGTCGATCCGGATTCGGGCCTGACCCCGACGCCGACACCAGCGCCTGCATCCATTCCCACCAAACAGGGCCTGCCAGGGGCCTCGGCAGCGATAACGCTCGCGACAGCAGCCATTGCAATATTCCTTGTACAGCGCAGCCGGACAAGGTAATTTTTTTGCCGGCTCAAAGGGAACGGGAGAAGGGGTCATCACAACTGCCGGCCGGACTCTCCTTTTTTTGTCTGCGGAGAACCTTCGTTTCACGAAAGTGTTCACAGGTTTACGACGGTGAGCGCATCGGGGTGCCTTGCGATGGGTTGTATTCCCCTCCGGGAGAACAGTAGGGCTCCCCTATGCAGAAACAGGCAACGATTACCAGAGGTGTCCCCGCATCAGATTTTTCTTGCACTCATAAGCGTTTTTCCATAAAACATGGCAGGGAAACGGATTTCTCCCCTTGGTTCACTGTATCTGGCACGATACGTCCTGCCGGAACCGGGAAAAAGGATTATTTCAGCTCGCCCAGTCCCTTCCAGTACTCGTACTCGTGCACCCAGAGATCCTTGTTGAACGATATGAGGCGCTTGAAATATTCCCTGCGCTCCTCGTGGTGCTTCTCTTGCACAGGGTCCTTCCATTTCGTCTTTATCGCCCCTGCAAGCTTCCTGCCCAGCTCCTTTGCCTGCTTCTCCCCGACGGCAATCGCGTTCGGGTCGGCACCGACATTGACCGCAACTTTTCCGACCGTGGTTGCCCCGAGATGTAACAGCGTCATGTTCATGTAATCGGCGACCTCGTCCGCATACGAACCCCCGGCCGTACAGACAGCGCAGCCATACTTGCCCGAAAATGACTGGCAGTGGATCGCATCCGCCATCCGGTCGAGCATGGTCTTCAGCTGGGCAGTCACCGCATTGATATAATTCGGCGAACCGAGCACAATACCGTCCGCATCCATCATCTTCTCAAAGAGCAGCGGGTAATCATCGTCATGCACGCACTCGCCTTTCGCATAGCAGGTCCCGCATGCCGTGCAGTAGGCAATGTCAAGGCTGCAGATATCGATGAACGTCACATCCGCCCCCGCCTGCCGGGCGCCCTCAAGCACGCCCGTCACCAGCCGGCGGGTCTGGCTCTTGTCCCCCTTGGGACTCGCGTTGATACCAATGATTTTCATGAATTCACCAGATAGAGATATGTACAAAAATTGATAAAGGTGCATGCCCGGGCCGCGGCATCTGCTCTTTCCGCAGGAAGCCTGACTGGTGCAGCCACCGGGAGATGGTCTGCCTTTCTGACCGGGGGCCCCTGGCAGGACTGTTGTGGGATCATGGCCGGCGCGTACATGCTGTACCGGGTGCCGCTACCATGAACCAGCCGGATGCAGAAGCCGGGAAAAAACGCGGGGGTTAATCCCAGTAATGCCTGACAAACAGTTTTGACGTGCTGACCTTTTCCGTCAGGAAGCGGAGCGCCAGCGGCACGACCAGGAGGGTGATGATGATGTTGCCGGCAAGCCAGGTGGAAAAGGCCCCGACGACATCCACCGGCCCGAGAAACGAGAGGGTAAACGCCCCCCATGCGGCCCCGACAACATTGTTGATCAGAACGGCAAAGAGGAGGATAATCGTCCAGTCCCGCCGGTGTGCAAGGGTGAGATCGATCTCAAATATCCGGGCGGCAACGAGCGGGATGAGCGCCTGCAGGAGGCCGGCAACCGCCCAGATTGCGGCGACCTCCGGGTGCTGCAGGAGGCTTTCCGTGGTGAGGACACCGGCGAAAAGCGTCCCGACGTAGGCTGCAATCACCCCGTAGGCACCAAACCAGAGTGCGAACAGGATCATGAAGGCAACCGCGATATAGACAAGGGCAATATCGCCGGTGCCGGCCGGGATAAACTTCACCGAGAGCCATGCGAGCGCGGTATTGACAAGGATAAGAACGAGGGTCAGGATGACAAAGGAATAGGTAGGTTCCTGGGCATGTTTCACTATGATTCACCTTCTTTTTACCTTAGGCCTTAATCTACATAGTATTTTACTCCCTGAACACGGGGAATTCCGAAATATATCCCGGTAAGCCTGGACACGGGAGGGTACTTGTTTATCGGGGATACCGCTGTATAAACCAGGGAGGTACCATTCCTGCACTCATTCGGCACCCTTTTATCGTTTCACCGGTGTATCTCTATGATGAGGAGGACCGGCACCCATGAAACTGTTCGACATCGATTCGGTTGCCGGCCTGTCCGGTCAGGAAGCGGCGGAAAAACTCCGGACCGAAGGATACAATGAGCTTCCCGAATCAGAACAACGCAGCATTCTCGGGATAATCCTTGAAGTCATCCGTGAGCCGATGTTCATCCTGCTCGTTGCGAGCGGGCTCATCTATTTTATCCTTGGCGACATCTCCGAGGGCATGATGCTGATGAGCTTTGTCATCCTCATCATCGGCATAACCGTCTACCAGGAGCAGAAGACCGAGCGGGCGCTGGAGGCGTTGCGGAACCTCTCCAGCCCGCGGGCACTCGTCATCCGGGATGGCGAACAGAAGCGGATCCCCGGCCGCGAGGTTGTCTGCGGCGACATGCTCATCCTTGCAGAAGGCGATCGCGTGCCGGCTGACGGTGTCCTCCTGTTTTCCAATAACGTGCAGGTTGACGAATCCCTCCTGACCGGGGAATCGGTCCCGGTCAGAAAAATTCCCTGGAACAAGGGTACTCTCACCGACCGGCCCGGAGGCGACGACCAGCCAACGGTCTTCTCCGGGACACTTGTTGTGCAGGGCCAGGGGCTTGCCGAGGTCAGGGCTACCGGGCCACGGACCGAGATGGGAAAGATCGGCGCGGTCCTGCAGACTGTAGAGCGGGGGGATACCCGGCTGAAAACGGAGATCACGAGAATTGTCCGGACCATCGCTCTTATCGGCCTTTTCCTGTGCGCGACCATCGTTGTTGTATACGGTCTTTCCCGGCACAACTGGCTGGAAGGATTCCTTGCCGGCATCACGCTTGCCATGGCGATCCTGCCGGAAGAGTTCCCCGTTGTCCTGACCGTGTTCCTCGCCCTTGGCGCATGGAGGATCTCCCAGAAAAACGTGCTCACCCGGCAGGTATCGGCTATCGAGACCCTGGGTTCGGCAACCGTGCTCTGCGTGGACAAGACCGGGACGCTCACCGAGAACCGCATGGCAGTCCGGACCTATTTTGCCGGGGGGCAGATATGTTCCCACGATACGGGATCCAATTCCGTGCCGGAGATCTGCCATGAACTGGCTGAATATTCCATCCTCGCCAGTAAACGGGATCCCTTCGACCCGATGGAACGGGCTCTGCACCGGCTCAAGGACGGAGATTTCGGGAAGACCGAGCATATCCACCAGAACTGGGAACTGGTCCAGGAATACCCGCTCGCGCCGGAGCTCCTCGCGATGTCCAATGTCTGGAGGTCACCGGACGGGAACGACTATATCATTGCAGCAAAAGGGGCACCGGAAGCCATTGCCGATCTCTGCCATTACGATACAATACAGATGCAGGCACTCGATGAACAAATCAACGTCATGGCTTCTGAGGGGCTCCGGGTGCTGGGGGTGGCGAAAGCATCGTTCACCCACCTGCGGCTGCCCGGGGAGCAGCACGATTTCACCTTCACCTTCCTCGGTCTCATCGGGTTTGCCGACCCGGTCCGCCCACAGATCAAAGAAGCAGTACACGTCTGCTATTCTGCCGGGATCCGGGTGATCATGATCACCGGGGACTACCCGCTCACGGCAATGAATATCGCCCGGCAGATCGGTCTTGCCGGGGCCGATCACTGTATCACCGGCGCCGAACTGGAGGTGATGAGCACCGAGGATCTTTGGCAGCATATCGGCAGTTTTACGATATTTGCCCGGGTCGTTCCCGAGCAGAAACTCCATATCATCGATGCCCTGAAAGCGAATGGCGAGGTCGTGGCAATGACCGGTGACGGCGTGAACGATGCGCCCGCGCTGAAATCCGCGGATATCGGCATTGCCATGGGCGGGAGGGGAACGGATGTTGCCCGTGAGGCCTCCTCGCTGGTTCTCCTGGATGACAATTTTACGTCGATCGTTTCAGCGGTCCGGCTGGGGAGGAGGGTCTTTGACAATCTGAAAAAAGCGATGGCGTACATCCTCTCGGTCCATGTGCCGATCGCCGGCATGTCCCTTATCCCCGTTCTCTTCAACATGCCCCTTATCCTGCTGCCGGTGCATATTGTCTTCCTTGAACTGATCATCGATCCTGCCTGCTCGATCGTGTTCGAATCGGAAAAGGAGGAGGCGGACGTGATGAACCGCCCGCCCCGCCGGAAGGAGGAAGGGTTGTTCACAAGAAAGAATCTTGCTTTGAGCCTGCTCCAGGGCTTTGTTGTCCTCGCCTTCATCCTCTGGGTTTATATCACCGCGCCGGGCAGGGGATTTGATGAAGCACAGGTGCGGACCCTGACCTTTACCACGATCGTGATCGCAAACCTTTCCCTGATCCTGACCAACCGATCCTGGTCGGCGACGATCTTTGAGACGCTCCGTACCCCCAATAAGGCACTCACCTGGGTCTTTGCCGGAACCTTAACCAGCCTCTTCCTTGTCCTGTATGTCCAGGTACTCCGGGACCTCTTCCGGTTTGCCCCGGTACCGTTCATCGATCTTGCAGTATGTGCCGGTGCCGGTGTGCTGAGCATCATCTGGTTTGAAATCTACAAGTACTGGAGCAGGGGGAGAGGAAACGGAACATAGCCCCAAGGAGCGTGGGATTTTCCCCGTGCCCGTCTTCCGGATAATCGCCGGGAGCGGAATTCTGATCCGGAAAACGCGGTGAACCCCCGGATTATTCCGGTGCTTTTTTGAGGGGGTTCTTCTTGCTAAATGTGCAGAATTCCCCGCAGCGGTTGCATTTCCCCCCGGTGCAGGGCTCGACATGGATGGTGATCGTTGCCCGCGGGTACTCAATATTCAAGTCGGATTCGAGATGGTCTGTCAGGTCGTGGGACTGGGCAACGGGAATTTCCCCCGGAACCACGAGATGGAACTCGATGAAGATCTCCGGCCCCGAGCGCCGGGTCTTCAGGTCATGGAACCCGGCATAGATGCTGGAGTGCTCGCAGATGATCTCCCTGATCCGCTTTTCATCTGTTTCCGGAATACTGTGATCGCTGAGATCGGTGAGTGACCGTTTTGTCAGGTCATAGGCGGCCTTCATGATCACGACTGCAACACAGAGCGCAACGAGCGGGTCGAAGATCGGGTTCCCGGTGATCGTGATAAGGATCAGGCCGGCAAAAACGCCGAGCGAGGTATAGATATCGGTCCGCAGGTGCCACGCATCGCT
The DNA here is from genome assembly GCA_002502245.1 of Methanoregula sp. UBA154. Classification (GTDB taxonomy): domain Archaea; phylum Halobacteriota; class Methanomicrobia; order Methanomicrobiales; family Methanospirillaceae; genus Methanoregula. The sequence goes on along the minus strand of DAPW01000015.1, from coordinate 193,494 downwards.
CTCGAGCGCAATGGACTCAGACTCTTTTGCTACAACGAAGAGGCGGTGGGAGACGTACCAGTTCGCCAGCGCTGATATCCCCATCACCGCGATACCGAAGATGATCATTTCCGGCTGCAGCTCTACCGAGGTATGGCCGAGCAGCTTTCTGGCCGCTTCCCAGATGATCAGGATCGCGGCCACGAAGATGAGCAGGGCCTCGATGAGCCCTGACAGGTCCTCGAACTTCCCGTGGCCGAACGAATGGGCTGCGTCGGGGGGCTCTGCGGATTTCCGCACGGAGAAGAAGGCAATTACCGCTGCGATCAGGTCCATGGATGAGTGGATGGCTTCCGAGATGATGCTGACCGAGCCGATCCCAAACCCGACAACAAACTTCATCAGGACAAGGCCTATATTGGAGAGGACCGAGAGACGTGCTGTATCCTGCTTGAGCCGGTCAAGCGATGCTTTTTCCAGGGGCGGACTCATGGTATGCCGGATCTATGTTGGCCGCACTTCACTTCAAGATATGGAGGAGGGAAGGGGGTCCCGATGATCTGCTCCGGAATAACGGGCTGGAATCTTTCAGATTCTATAACGTGGTTTTTCAAGGGGTATGATCCCCTCTTGCGCCACGAGTCCCCATGGGGGCGGGGTGCAGGAAGGTGCCCGGGGTAAGTCGCCGGTGATCGCCCCTCATCGCAATGGGGGGATGCCCCGGCAGCGGGGATTCCCGAGGGAGTGTCAGAAGTTCCAAAAATGATTTCTGCAGAGCATCCCGCATAACGATTATCCATACTTCCAAATTTTTCGCAGTCAACGCCAGATTGATGAGCTTGGCTCCCAAAAGGTCATTGATCAATCATGACACGAAGCGCGTTTCCCCTCGTCGTTCTCGCCCTCCTCGTGCTCGCCGCAGCCATTGCTGCCGGCTGTGCGGGGACCGGCGTGGTGCCTGCTGTTGCGGGGGATATCAAAAAGTTCAGTTCAGCGGACGAGATCCGCGAGTACATCGAGAACAACACTGCCCTCGCGGCAGCCGATGATTATGCCTACGGCGGGAACTGGGTCGGGCGGGATGTGGTGATCCCCCAGGCAGCAACGGCCGAGTCCGCCGCCAAGGGGATGGGCGTCCCGGCACCTTCCGTCGGTTCCGCGGATTACTCCACCACGAACATACAGGTCGCCGGCGTTGATGAGCCGGATTTCGTCAAGAACGACGGCAAGTACATCTACGTGATATCCGGCCAGACGCTCGCGATCGTGGACGCGTACCCGGCTGCATCCGCCGCGGTTGTCTCAAGGACCGAGATTGCAGACTCTCCCCGGGACATCTTCATTAACGGGAACCGGCTCGTGCTCTTTGTCACGGGAACAGAGGATTCTGACACCCTGTCTTCCGGTGACAGCGTTGCCACCGTTCCGGAGATGAAGGCCATGCCGTACTACTATTACCGCAATACCCTGCCGGTGACCCACGCAATCTTCTACGATATCAGCGACCGCGCCCACCCGAAGGTGCTGAAAGACTTCACGATTGACGGCGACTATATCGATGCCCGGCTGATCGGCTCGAGCCTTTATCTTGTCACCCGCGAGCAGGTGTACACCTACAACCGGGACCCGATCATTGTGCCCGTTGTCAGGGAAGGATCAAGGACCGTGATCGCACCGGATGTCTACTACTTCGACAACCCCGAACGCCAGTACGCCTTCACCACGATATCATCCTTCGACACCGGCAGCGCAAAAGAGAAGGAGGCCAGGACCTACCTCGTGGGCAGCAGCAACATCATGTACGTGTCGGAGAACGCGATGTACATCACGTACCAGAAGTACCACAACATCTACCGCTCAGTGCCCCCCCGGCCGCTCATCGATATTGACGTTGCAGGAAGCGGGGCGGCTGTTTCCTCGTCCGGTGTTTCCGCACCGGTGCTCTGGGAGGACTTCAACCGGATGAGCGAGGCGGAGAAACAGGATTACCTTGAAAAACTGAAGAACGCCGAGCAGGAATCGATTCAGAGAAAAGAGATCGACCAGACCACGACCGCCATCCACAAGATCGCGATCAGCAACGGCGCCATCAGCTACGCTGCCCGGGGCGAAGTGCCCGGCATCCTCAAGAACCAGTTCTCGATGGACGAGTACAGGAATAACCTCCGCGTTGCGACCACCTCGAACGTGTACACAACCCGGGGCTCGTACGAGTACAACAGTGTCTTTGTGCTGGACTCCGGCATGAAGACGATCGGCTCGCTGACCCACATCGCCGAACAGGAGACCATCTACTCGACGCGCTTCATTGGCGACCGGCTCTATATGGTCACCTTCAAGCGGATCGACCCGTTCTTCGTGATAGATCTCTCGACCCCGACGGCCCCGAAGATCCTCGGCAAGCTCAAGATCCCGGGTTACTCGGACTACCTCCATCCCTACGATGCCACCCATATCATCGGCATCGGCAAGGAGACCGGGACAAACGAGTGGGGCGGCGTCTCGACAAAGGGCATCAAGCTCGCCCTCTTTGACGTGAGCGATGTCGACAACCCGAAACAGCTCGACAAGGTCGAGATCGGTGACCCTGGCTCGGACTCGGCAGCCCTCTCGGACCACAAGGCGTTCCTGTTCGACAAGGGAAAGAACCTGCTCGTGATCCCGGCCCGGGTCGTGAAGAACGAACCCGTAGTGTATGACGAGAAATACGGGATCGGCCGGCAGAACATCTGGTACGGGGCGTACGTCTTCGGGCTCACGCCGGAGACCGGCTTTGTCCTCCGTGGAACCGTGGAACACGGTACCGGCAGCGACCAGTACTACTGGTACGGCAGCTCGCAGAGCGAGGTAAAGCGCTCGCTCTACATCGGTGACGTGCTCTACACCCTCTCGGCAAAACAGATCAAGGCGAACTCTCTCTCAGCCATCAACACCACCATCAGGACGATCCCGCTGCCAGAAACTGGCGACGTGCTCTACCCCCCGATGCTGGCAGAGTAAAAAAAATATTTTTTTTTAAATCGGCTGGGCACCCATGCCCGGCGGGATAATGTTCCGGATGAGTATCTCCGGTACCTGCCGGGAGGTCATGATCCGCATATCGAACAGGGCGTTGGTCCCGGAAGGGCCGATGTATTTCAGCACGATCTGGAAGTCCGTGTCCATGATCGGAATACCGAGTGCTGAGATGCGGGCATAGCGTGCACTGATCAAACGCTCCTGGCCGATTGCGAGACGCTCCTTGCTGCCGTCAACTGAAGTATCCACTTCATTGCCCATGGTCAGGACAATGATCCTGCTGTTCCCAATCGTGACCGGTTCACCATCAGGCAGGGAGACGCGGTACGAGGTGGTGAACGGGAACGAGTTCCCGGCCGGCTGGTCGAGCACGGAGACAGAGATGGTCAGAAACGCGAGAACGGCAACAATGACCACGATCGCAATGAGCCAGAGCAGGATCCTGGTGCCGAGGCCCCATCCCTTCTTTTCCTTGATCACCACGGTCTTGGGAGCAGGCTGTGGTGCCGGTTGCGGTGCCGGCTGAGCCGGCTCTATTGGTTGAGTTGGTTTGGTTGATTCATCTGCCATAAGAATTACCATGGGTAGTTGGGGGGAGAGGAAATATATTGGTTGTGGCATAACCAACGCGGGAATCCTGCTCGTACGGGTGGACTGCCAGCCAAACACGGCATATCCGCTCAGGACCTGCTTCCGTTCCTGCACACCGCTCTCCCATAAACTCCATTACCCTCCCCGGCCCATAGATACAGGATACTGATGCGCATCCCTATCAACAAAGTAACACCGGCAACCGGTTCCGCGGAGGTCTGCGGCTGGGTCCATGAGGTCCGGGACCTCGGCGGTCTCGCCTTCGTACTCGTCCGCGACCGGACCGGCATCATCCAGGTGACCGTCCCGAAAAAGAAAGTTTCAGAAGCAGTTCTTGCTGCGGTGAAAGCAGTCTCCCGTGAATCGGTGGTACGGGTTGCCGGAACGGTCAAGGCCATTGAGAAAGCGCCCGGCGGCCGAGAACTCGTGCCCGATACGATCGAGATCATCAGCCTTGCCGAGACACCGCTGCCGCTCGATGTGTCCGAGAAAGTACCGGTCGAACTCGATACCCGGCTTGACGCCCGCTTCCTCGACGTGCGGCGGCCCCGCGTTGCGGCAGTCTTCGAGATCCGCTCTGCCGTGATGCATGCCATCAACCAGTACTTCCACCACGAGGGATTCACGGCGATTACCACGCCGAAGATCGTGGCGGCAGCAACCGAGGGTGGGACCGAGCTCTTCCCGATCGCATACTTCGACAAGGAGGCGTTCCTGAACCAGAGCCCGCAGCTATACAAGCAGATGATGATGGCTGCCGGGTGCGAGAAGGTGTTCGAGATCGGCCCGATCTTCCGGGCGGAAGAGCACAATACCACCAAGCACCTCAACGAGGCCACGAGCATTGATATCGAGGTCTCGTTTACCGACCACCTCGAGGTCATGCGAATCCTCGAAGACCTTATCGTGAAGACCTACGAGTATGTGGAGCGCTCCTGCCCGGGCCAGCTTGCCAATCTCGAAATTACCGATTTCACCGTGCCAAAGACCCCGTTCCCCCGGCTTCCCTATGCCGAGGCCATCGAGATCGCGAAGAAGGGGATCGAGGACCCGATCCAGTACGGCGATGACATCAGCCCGGCAGCCGAGCGGGCAATCGGCGCGGAGATGGGCGGCCATTACTTCATCGTTGACTGGCCGTCCGAGATCCGGCCCTACTATGCCATGCAGTACGAGCATGACCCCTCGATCTGCAAGGCATTCGACCTGATGCACCCGCGAATGGAACTCTCGAGCGGCGCCCAGCGGGAGCACCGGTACGAAAAACTCGTGCAGCAGATCAAAACAAAGGGGCTCAACCCCGAGTCCTTCGAGTTCTACCTCCGCCCGTTCCGGTACGGCATGCCGCCCCATGCAGGCTGGGGCCTTGGCGGCGAGCGGCTGGTCATGACCATGCTCGGGCTCTCAAACGTGCGGGAAGCGGTGCTCTTTCCCCGCGACATGCACCGGCTCGTACCCTGACCACGAAACTATTTCTTTTTCGGCATCGATTGTAATTTCATAAACAGTGTCCGGACACCATGGCAAAGGCATATTTTATCAATAAAGTACTGGCAACAACGGTAGTTGGCAGTTACCCGGTGGTGAAAGGAGGGGGCTTCATGCGCATCTTTGATCCGCTCCGCCCTGCTCTCGAGACCGCGGTCGGCGACCAGCTCGCGGCCGGGATCGATATCATCTCGGACGGTCAGGTACGGGGGGATATGATCGGTGTCTTTGCATCGCATCTTCCGGGGATCCGGAACCAGGACGTGATCGGTAAGATTCAGCCCGCTGCCGGACCGATCACCGTAGGGGACACGAAATACGCGATCTCGAAAGCCCCGAAGGTGAAAGGGATCATCACCGGCCCGACCACGCTTGCCCACGGACTCCACATCAGTACCCCGATGTACCGCAACAAGGAGGAACTGGTGCCCGACCTCGCCGCGGCCCTGCTCGCGGAGGCCCGGGCCCTCGAAGCCGCGGGGATCACGCTCCTGCAGATCGACGAGCCGATCCTCTCGACCGGCATTGCCGACCTTGCCATCGCAAAACAGGCGGTAGAAATGTTTACGGCCGGTCTCCATATCCCGGTCTGCATGCATGTCTGCGGGAACCTCGGCAACGTGCTCGACGAGATCCTGAAGTTCAACGTGAACGTGCTCGACTTCGAGTTCGCGAACAACCCGGCAAACCTCGACCTCCTCTCCCGCCGGGACCTGGCCGGGAAGATGATCGGGTACGGCTGCGTGGACTCGACAACGGACCGGATCGAGAGCACGGCCGAGATCCGGAAGCGGATCGAGAAAGGTGTGGAGATCTTCGACCCGAAGATCATGCTCATCGATCCGGACTGCGGGTTGCGGATGCGGAGCCGCGAGGCTGCCTACGCGAAGCTGAAGTACATGTGCGATGCGGCAAAGGAAGTCCGGCTCGCGCTGTGACCGGGTCTGCATAACCTTTTTTTCCCTTCATCAGCAGCCGGTATTCTTCCGAAGTATGCAGGCCGGATCAACAGCTTGATGATTCATCACAGTGCCAATATCTTCTTGCGAAAAGTTATGGCAATACACTGTCCCAGCTGCGGTTATCAGGAGTCCGATAACCAGGCACTGTACTGTAACAAGTGCGGCTGCCCGTTTCCCCAGACGCCCCGGAACGTGGTGGTGGCAACGGCACCGGTCGGCCACCCGGCACCGCGTGCGGTAAAAAGACCCGAACTGAAAATAACCAGCCCAGCCGGTTTTCTCTCCTTTGACCTGCTCATCACCGGGGAGTACCTCAGCGTGATCTACATCCTCGGGGCGGTCGTGATCATCCTCGTATCGATCATGGGGATTGCCGGTATGTTTGCAGAACCGGCAGCTGCCGGTGCCAACCTGTCGGTCACCAACACCACGGCCATTGCCGGGGATCCTGCCGGCTCGCCCCTGTTCTGGATCGGGTTCCTGGTTTTCGGAAGCGTGCTCTGGAGGATGTTCTGCGAGCTCTTCGTGATGCTGTCCCGGGTGCCGGATGTCCGGGGCTACGGTGGGGAGACCGCCCCCGATTACGAAACGGAATCGGCCGGAGAAGCGGAGTGGGCTGCCGTGCCGGGCGATGAGGTGCCGACCCAGTATGCAGAATGTCCCAAGTGCCGGAAGATCGTGCCGGTCGACCAGCTGCGGGAATGCGAGCACTGCGGGGTGCATGGCTGCAGCACCTGTATCCGGAGCATGGGCCTGTTGAAGAAGACGCTGACATGCCGGGAGTGCTTCGAGGCGAAGTGAATTTTTTTCGGGCCGTCATTTGGCCCCCGATGCATTAGACATTTCACATCCGGCCGGTGATCCGTCAGTTTCGATGGATACCCCGGACCATGATCCACCCGCCGGGGGCACGTAGATTATCCCCTTGGGACTCCGGCTCCGCCGCCCAATAGGGCCTGAATGGGCACTTTTTGCACTACGGCGGAAAAAATGAAATCGGGGCATTTTCCTGCCGAGAAAAAGCCATTTCGCAACCGATTCCGGTGAATTCAGCACATTTTCGGGGCTCCGAAATTTTTTCTGCCGACAGAAAGAGTTCAAAATGAACTCTGTTTGCCGAAAAGAACCTGATTTCAGAGATCATGGGTCTTCCCGCCCCCAGGTTCCGAGGGGGGTTGTTCTCCGACGGAGAGACTTGTTGCAGGGGCAGGTTCCATTACACTCGACAACAGAGGCGTTACCACGAGGACGGCAGGTGCTGATGCCGGTTCTGCCTTTTCCGGCACAGTGCCCGTTTTTCCCGCTGCAGTCCTCGTCCTCCTCCTTATGAACGAGAGCTGAACCGGGAGTGGCTGCCCGTCGCGGTCAAGCTCCACAACCCCATTATCGCAGACCCGGAAGATGCGGAAATTCCCCCGGCGCGAACAGATCCAGAGTTCGCGGGCGATCGCGGGCGATGACGCAATAATGTGGAGAGCCGCGAGCTCCTCTGCCGCTTCCCGCTCCAGCCATGCCAGCGTGCAGCGGAGATGCCGCATGCGTTTGATCCGTACGTGTGCCAATGAGCCGGCGCAATAGATCACGAAGTTGCAGATCAGGCCGGGCCCGTGCCGGATGTGCCGGACCTCGTCCCGCTTCTCCGCGATCAGGGTCGCGAGCCGGATCGCCTCTGAAAGCCTGCGCCCGCGGGTCATGGCCGGGCTCCCTTATGCACGAATCCTGGCTCCGGCAGTGCTGCTGCTATCTGTTTTGTGCTTTCATATCCACGCTTCCTTGTTCCCGCCGGGCCATTGGGGGTGCCGGGGGTGCTGCCCGTAGCGCCGGTTGACCGGGTGGGCCGGGTATTTCCTGCAGTATTATTCTAAGTTATATATACGATTTGTAGTATATGACCTTTCAGACAAGCTGATCACAAAGATGCGGGAGACTCTGTTCACAACGGCTTTTCTGCTGCAGTCAATGCTGGATGGGCGGTACCCCGACACGGAAAAAATAAGGAAAATTTATCGTCAATAAAATAAAAGATGCGGACATGAAATATCTCCTTTTTACTCTTTTACTGGTAACAACGCTCATAACAACAGGATGTGTGAATGGTGTTCAGAATACCGGCGCCACTCCCGCCCAAACAACAACGGTATTGCCAACAGGTACACCCATACCCAACTCGTCTATTTCTTCCTCGCAACCCGTGTTCTATAATTACACACCCCTGATAGAAAACCGGTATACCCTCTCAAACTCCGGATTCAATCCGAATGGGACTGCAGATGGGGTTAGTCAGCGTCAATATTGCTTACAAAATTGTACTGCAGCCGGCGGGGAACACCTTGTCCAATGTCAGCGAATCTGCATGGATACGTATCGATAATAAAGGGATTCCCGCGTATCCTCAAAGGAAATAATTTATGGGTAACGTGTTTTTTTTAACCCTTAAATTCAGGAAGGATGTACGAGGGAAAAACGAGAAAAATTGCCTACCGAAAATGGAGGGCGAAAACGTGCACTGCCGATGATCGAAAAACCCCGACGCTCCGGGGCTTTGCCCCGACACTATGGCGCCCCGGTTGCGATAGTGCTGTAGACCTGAACCGTGATTTTGGGTAATACAAAGAATCGCATGCGCCATGAGCCCCAAAGGAGGGATGGGCTGGCGCAAGGGGGTCCTCCTGTTAGAGCTAGAAGTTAGGGGCTAAGTTGATACTTTACCCTCATTTATTATTCCGATAATCCCCTTTTTTCACGCAAACGAGAACGTCTCCGGTACCAGCGTCTGCAGATCAACGGCAACCGCCAGCGCCGGCGTCGGGTTCACGTTCATCTGCTTCTGGAACTTGGTCTGGGACTGCCACGTGCCGGCATTGATCCCGAGCACCCCGCGGTAGTTCGTGATGCCCTTGATGTGGACGTGGCCGGTGTGCAGGATCTCGGGGAGCGGGTCGATGATCAGCCGGTCGGTCTTTCCGGCAGCAATCGGGGTACGGCGGCCGTACGCGGGGGCCAGGTGGCGGCGGACGAGCATCTCCTCCATCATCAGCCCGCTCTTCTCGTACGAGGCGCCGGGGATGAGACCGATCATGTCATCGATGGACCGGCCGTGGTACATCAGCACCCGCACGCCCTGCAGGCGCACGAGCGCGGGGTTCTCCACGAGTATGCAGTTGGACGGGAACTTTTTGGTGAACTGTTCCGGCAGCACCGGCTGGGGCTCCGCCCCGCGGACCACATCGTGGTTGCCGGGCGAGATGATGATCTTCATCCGGGAGGGCAGGTCCTGCATCATGGCGCCGAATGCATCGTACTGCTCGTAGATGTTTTTGATCTTCAGTTCGGCGTCCTGTCCCGGGTAGATGCCGATGCCGTCCACGAGGTCGCCGGCGATCAGCAGGTAGGCGTAGTCCGAGTCCGAGAGCCAGTCAGCGAATTTTTTCCAGCTGCCTTCAAGGAAGGTGTCGCTGCCCACATGGGTGTCTGATATGAAGACCGCCTTCCCCGGGGTCTCGCTTTTGAACGGGGCATTGTCGATCCGGATGTCCGGGCGGTAGAGCAGCTCGGCAAAGAAGAGCTTGCCGTCGTTCGAGAGCTTGCCCTTCACGCCGATCACCTCGTCGTGGATGATCCGTTCGGCATCGGCAAAGACCGGCCGGTCCTTCCGGAAGAGTACCGGAATCGTACCGGTGGTATCCTCGATCTCGGCGATGCGGTGGCCGTTTGTCGTGGTCTTCACCTCCACAACCATCCCGATGACCGTGCACTCCTCCTGCCGGTAGCGGGTGTTCTTGGTCAGCGCTTCGATGGGCATTGCCCCGCACCTGCTCCGGATCATGCCCCCGAGCCGGCTGTACCGGTCCCGGAAATAGTGGAGGTAATCGCCCGTCCCGTTCACCGCCCCCGAGGTGCCGGCCGAGCCGGAGACCACCTCAACCTCGGGGTCGACGGCAAACCGCATCCCGTCCCGGACCGGCTTGACCCCCGGGATGTGCCGTGCGGAGACCACGATCGTCTCCTTCGGGACGTTTTCAAGGATGCGCTCGATCAGCTCCGGCTCGTCCTGCTCCAGGATATGGCGCACCACTTCCGGGTGCACCTGGAGCTTCATATCGAGGAACCGGTGCGTGATCTCCTGCGCACTGAGCATACCGGAATATCGGCGGTATGAGAAAATATGGGTTGTTGTCCGGGCACTTATGATGCGTTTGCGGATATTGTATTGGATTCAAAAGGATGGAATTTTTTTTTGGGGGGGTTGATACACATGACCGAATCAAAACCAGCGTTCACTCTTTGTCACATCATAACCCTTGTAACAACCCCGTGGATCTTTTCCGGGGGCAGGGTATAGAACTGGACAAACGGCGGTGAGACTTTCTTGATAATCCCATAGAGGATCCAGAGGGGATCATCGCTCACGATATTTTCAATGCCATAAAAGATGGTCTTCTCATCTATTGACCGCTCCTTTAAGAGTCCAACCACGTTAAAAACTTCCATATACCCGGCGGTGACCGTAAAGATGTGGAGGCCCGGTGCAATAGAGGAATCGAATGCGGTACTGATGCCAAACGGTTTGTCCGTGATATCGATCGATACGAGGATATTGTTCTCGTACAGGATCTCGTTTTTAAAAATCACCTGGGAGATATACGGAGAGAGTGTCTTTACGTCCTCCATAAAAAACAGTGCCGTCCCCCGTATTTTCGGGAAGTTTTCGTAACTCTCCCGGTACCGGGGAAGAAACTCCCCCATCAGAACCGGCCTGAGCATGGCATGGAGTTTCTTCTGCCCCAGTATGTACGTGACAATGATGATGAGAGGGATGGCGGCGATAATGAACGACCAGAACGCCCCGTGCGGGATCTTGAACAGCGTTGATATGAAGAACAATCCGTCAAGGATGATGAGTAATGCGGACAGGATCATCTGGACCGGTTTGTGCTGGTACAGGAATATGAGCGTCATCATGATGGCGGAGATCATCATGGAACCCGAAACGGCGAGACCATAGGCTGATGCGAGGTTCTCCGATGTGCGGAACTCGTACATGACGACGAGCACTGCCACAAGCAGCATCCAGTTGACGGCCCGGATGTAGATCTGGGACTGGAGATCAGGCGAGGTATATTCAACCTTCATCTTCGGGAGGATGCGGGTGGTCATTCCCTGATACATAATAGAGAACATGCCGGAGATCATTGCCTGCGATGCGATGACAGTCGCACAGAGACTCAGAAGGAGGAAGGGGACATAGATGATCGGGCTGATGTGATGGATCATCGAAAAGAGGACATTGTGGGTGTTGTCGGTCATTATCACATACGCGCCCTGACCGAGATAGCTGAGCACGAGCGCCGGGAAGACCACGACCCAGCCCCGGACAATCGGCTCCCTGCCAAGATGGCCCATGTCCGCATAGAGCGCCTCTCCCCCGGTAACGCAGAGTATGATGGCAGACATGACAAGGAGCGAGGCCCAGCCGTTTTCGAGGATGAAATCGAGGGCATAGGTCGGGCTTAATGCAAAGAGTACCTGCGGGGCACCGGTGATCATGATCGCACCGGATACTGCGAGGGCAGTAAACCAGATCGCCATCACCGGCCCGAATACCCACGCTATGCGGTCGGTCCCCCGCCGCTGGAAGAGGAACAGGCTGATGGCAATGACAGCCGCGATGAGTAAAAGGACCAGAGGGCTGGTCTCTTCAAATCCGGGGACCAGCAGGATACCTTCAACTGCCGAGAGGATACTGATGGCCGGGGTGATGACGCCGTCTCCGATAAAGAGCGCGATTCCGATGATCGTGAGGACAGAGACCGTGAATGCAGCGAAACCGGGCTTCAGCAGGGAATCAAGGATTCTTTTGAGAACAATCGTCCCCCCTTCACCTTTGTCGGAGAGTGACATGGCAAGCCAGATGTACTGGATGGTGATAATGGTAAACAGCGTCCACGTGATCAGGGAGAGAAGCCCGAACATATTGAACGTGGTCGGCACGATGAAAAGCAGGATCGCGCCGACCGTATAGATCGGGCTGGTACCGATATCACCAAAGACAAGGCCGAGCGATTTGATGATTTTAGAAAATGATGCCCCGGCCGTGTCACCCATTATACTCACTCTTTTGCCGGTAAAAAGGGGTAAATCTTTTGGATTATTTTTTTCCCAAATTCTCACCAGGGTGATGAAGCATCAATGACATCCGGGTTCTTTCGATGATCGCCGAAGGGATTGCTGCTCTGGTCCCGGGCTGGCTCGTTCTCACTATATCCTGCATATTATCTGAAACTGTCATTTTTACATTGATTCATGCCCGTTTCTCCAGAACAGAAAAATTATTTTGCCGGGGTGGCGTCTGGTGCCGCATTCAGCATGCATCCTTCGCCACGGAAGAGGACCCCTTCTTCGCACTCGGTATTATTCGGGAACACACACATACCGTATTCGCTGCCGTCAACGTTCTTCACTGTATTGGGTGTCCCGCCAATCTGCCCGCAGTAGACCGCGGCGGGATTGAGTCTGTCAATTTTTGTATCATTGATTTGAGTGCCTGCAGGTGTCTGTGCGGGTATTATCGACTGGGTGCAACCGGCAAGAAGAAGAGCGGCAACAAGACAGACGCCCATAAAGAGAAGGAGAGTTTTTTTTGATGTCATGATTTACCTGGACAGGTTAGTCCGGCACTGCATAAAAGGATGGTTTTTTAAGAATTGCTGCTCTGTTGAAATCCTGATCCAAAACAAATTGTTTGTTTTAAATACTCCTGCAGGGCGTGCCTTTGTAAAAAAACCATAACATCCCAGAAAAACGGGAGCCTTCATGCCCGTTCACGACAAATCCGGTATATTCAACCGGGGCAGAAGAATTGTTGTACGAAATTACATCGACGCTTATACTGGGCTTTCTCATCGGACTCACCGGGGCGCTCGCCCCCGGCCCGACGCTCGTTGCCACCATCAACGCGTCCCTTGCCGGGGACTGGACAACCGGCATAAAGGTCTCGCTCGGCCACATCGCGATCGAGATCGCGATATTCTTCTTGATCATCCTCGGCCTTGCATCCGTTGCCAGTCCCTACACGACAGCCATCGCCGTCATCGGCGGCATCGCGCTCATCATCTTCGGGATCCTGACGATCGCCGGCAGCCGGAGCGCGAGCCTCAGTGCGGCCCCGGATCAGGCAACGGCGAGCCCGTACATGGCCGGCCTCCTGACCAGCGCGGCAAACCCCTACTTCTGGATCTGGTGGCTCTCGGTCGGCAGCGCCCTCCTTATCTCCTCGTTTGAGGGCGGGCTCCTCCTCGCCGCGGTCTTCATGCTCGGCCACTGGTCGGCGGATGTGGGCTGGTACACGTTCATCTCCACCGGGGTCTCGAAGGGAAGAACCATCCTTCCGGACACCGCGTACCGCCATATCATGGCAGCCTGCGGGGCATTCCTCCTGCTCTTTGGCCTCTACTACCTCTCCGGCCCGTTCCTCACGATCATGAAGTAGTCCGGTAAAAACCCCGCATGGTTAATGTGCAAGGGATTCAACACTATACCAGTAGCAGACCATGGCAGACAACGCACCTTCCCGTGACCGCGGATCCATTGTCACGCAGTTCCGTACAAGCGACCACTGGGCAGTCTCCCTTGCCCGCGACATCCTCTGGGTTGTCGCCGTGGTCGGCTCGATCGCCCTTGCCCTCTGGCTCATCTGCGGCACCTGGCCCGCGGTCGTGACGATCGAGTCCGGGAGCATGATCCCCAACATGAACATCGGAGACCTCGTGGTCGTGGTCGAGAAGGACCGGTTCGGGGAGCTCCAGACCTGGGACAACGGGAAGGTGTCCGGCTATCAGAAGTTCGGCGACTATGGGGACGTGATCATCTACCGCCCGAACGGGATCACAGACATGTGGGCCTCCGTCGGCCTCCTGCCCCTCTCGGCCCAGCACCCGATCATCCACCGGGCCATGACGTGGACGGACGCGGGCGGGCCGGTCCCCACCTATATCAATATCTACCGCGGTGAGGTCACACCGACCGGCTACCTCCCGCTCCATGTCGTGGGCGAGACCGCGGGCGGCTTTCAGATCCTCTCGACCGGCACCGGCACCCCGGCCGCAAACTACACGCCCGGCCAACGAGACCTCGTAATGAGGAACGTTTCCGGAGAGAATTATGTCCTGCCTGCGGACGAGATCGTGGAAAATGCCGGCTATGTCCTGGAGAGCAGCACCATTATGGCCCATGGCGGGTACATCACCAAGGGGGACAACAACGCCGCCAGCGACCAGGGATCCCTCTCGTTCGCTGGTGTGGGGACCATCGAACCCGTGGCAGAGGAGTGGGTAGTGGGTAAAGCGCTCTTCACCGTCCCGTATATCGGCCTCCTGCCCCTCCATATCGGGGAAGTGATCATTGCTGTCATCATCCTCATGGGGCTCTACGAGATCTACCTCCGCAGGAAAGAGGCAGCGGCGGCGGCTGCAAAACCGCAGAAGAAAGGGAAGAAGCAGCGGTGAGAGGACGGGCGACGATGGCAACGGTTCAGGCGCTGGTCTCCGATGTTCTGGGGGGCCACCGCCTCACGGAAGCGGAAGCAGAACTCCTCCTCTCCGCACGCGGCCGGGATGTCTGGCAGGTCACTGCTGCCGCAGACAAGATGCGTGAGCGCCGGGCCGGGGATATCGTCACGTACGTGCGGAACCAGAACCTGCACGTGACCAATATCTGCAAGAACCTCTGCGGGTTCTGCGGGTTCGGCCGGAAGGCAACGGACGGGGGGGCGTACTGCCACGACAGGGCCGGGATCCAGGCACAGGCCCGGCTCGCACACGGGCGGCACGTGACCGAGATCTGCCTCCTCTCGGGCGTTCACCCGGGCTTCACCCTGGACTCGTACATCGATATGCTGCACTGGATCCATGAGGTTGCGCCGGGTGTCCATATCCATGCCTTCAGCCCCGACGAGGTCGCCCATGTGGCACAAAAGGGACATATCCCGACAACGGAGGTGATCGCCCGGCTCCGGGAGGAAGGGCTCGGGACGATCCAGGGGACGGCGGCCGAGATCCTGGTCGATTCCGTCCGTAAGGTGATCTGCCCCCGCAAGGTGTCCACTGCCGACTGGGTCCGGATCATTAAAGAGGCGCACCGGACCGGCCTGCATTCGACCGCAACGATCATGTACGGTTCGTACGAGACCGCCCGCGACCAAGCCGTGCACCTCGGGGTCCTGCGGAATATCCAGGACGAAACACACGGTTTCACCGAGCTTGTCACGCTCCCGTTTGTCCATACCAACACGCCACTGTACCAGCAGGGCATCGCCCGGGCCGGGCCGACCGGCCGGGAGGACCTGCTGATGATCGCGGTCTCCCGGCTCTTCCTCGACAACTTCGCCAACATCCAGCTGGCGTGGGGGAAGATAGGGCTGAAGATGACCCAGCTCGCCCTGCTCTCCGGTGCCAACGACCTCGCGGGCACCATGTTCACCGACGATGTGAGCGGGGATGCCGGGGCATCCGGCTCGGATTATCTGGATCCGGCGGATATGGAGCGGATCGTTTCCGATCTCGGGCGCACGCTCCGGCAGCGGACAACGCTGTACGAGCTGGTGTGAGGAAAAAAAGAGAGGGGAGCCCATGACAACACAGAGCGGTTCGAAAACAGCGGTTGTCGCGGCGATCGCCGGCAACCTGATCATCGCGGTCATCAAGTTCATTGCAGCGGCCATCACCGGCTCATCGGCCATGATCTCCGAGGGCATCCATTCGCTCGTTGATACGGGAAACGGCGGCCTCGTGATGCTGGGGATAAGGCAGGCCACAAAGCCGGCCGATGAGAGCCACCCGTTCGGCTACGGCAAGTCGCTCTACTTCTGGACGCAGATCGTGGCGATCTCTATCTTCGGTATCGGCGGCGGCATGTCGCTGTACGAGGGGATATCCCACATCCGCCACGTGGCGCCGGCCGCTGAGATGGGCGATCCCACGGCGGCCTACATCGTGCTCGCCATCGCGCTCCTTGTCGAGGGCGGATCCTTTTCGGTGGCCATGAAGCAGTTCAGGCGGGCCAAGGGCAACATGGGTGCCTGGCAGTACATCAGACAGTCAAAAGACCCGAGCCTTTACACCGTCGTGCTTGAGGACAGCGCTGCCATGCTCGGTCTCGTCTTCGCGTTCCTCGGGATCTTCCTCGGCCATCTGTTCCACAATGCGTATCTCGATGGCGTGGCATCCATCGTTATCGGCCTGCTGCTGATGAGTGTTGCCGGGATCCTCGCATCGCGGACCATGGGCCTGCTGCTGGGCGAGGGTGTCACTCCGGACGAACTGAAAGACATCTGGACCCGCGTGGAGTCCGATCCGGCAGTTGACCGTGCCGGCACCATCCTCACCATGTACATAGGCCCGCACGACCTGCTCGTGAACATGGGGGTATGCTTTACCGCAGGTACCACAGCCGAGCAGATGCACGAGGCGATCCGCCGGATTGAAGATGACCTGAAGCGTGCATACCCGCAGATCAACCGCGTCTACATCGAAGCCGAGTCGCTCCCGGCCGGGGCGATGACCCCTGCGCTACCATGCTCGTGAATCCGGGACTACCGAGCAGGATGAGGTTGCACGACAGGTTTAGAAATGACCCGCTGCCTGATCGATCTCCGCATGATGGGTTCCGTGAAGCAGCAGACGGAAGAGTACCATCGCCCGCTCGTTCTTTCATTCCCCGCGATATACCCGGCCTATCGCAGAAGAGACCTTCGGGAATGCGGGATGATGCCGGACCACAGGCCTTACGCCCGCTGCGGTCCCGGGTCCCGAACCGAGACGGCGAAGAACCCGCAGACTGCGAGCGCGATCAGTAAGCTTGCCAGGAACCCGGCACCGTAACCGCTGCCGGCAATTATAATCCCGGTAATGAGAGGACCTGAAGAATGCCCGATATCCATGACCGATGAGAGTGCTCCCATCGATGCTCCCATCTGTTCTTTTTTTGCAATATCCGCGGTAAAGGCGCTGGTCGCAACCGTGGAGAGCGACATGCCGGCGGCAAGGAGGGCACTGACGAGAAGGAAAACCGCAAACGATGATGCAAACGGGATAGCGGCAACCGAGCAGCCGAGAATGAGAAGGCCGCTGATAATCTGGATCCGCTTGTCAACCCGGTCGGCAATCCTGCCAAAGAACGGTTTTGTCAGGGCGATGATGAGCGTCTGGACGGCGAACAGGATCCCGGCCTGGTACGCACCCATCCCACGGGAGAGCAGGACGAGCGGCAGGAACGTCTCGAACGCCCCGAAAGCGAAATAGGTCGCCATATCGACACATGCCGTTGCCCGGAGCTTCCGGTTTGCAAAGAACGCGATAAAACTGGTGCGGAACAGAGAGAACGGGAGGACTTTCAGCAGCCCGGCAGTCTCTCCCCGTTCCAGGAGTATCAGGACAATCACAGGCACGGCAACGAATGCTGCAACGAGATACACTATCCGGTAAGGGATGAGCCCTGGGTAGAAGACGAAGAACGAGATGATGGCCCCGCCGGCCAGTGGTGCAAGGGACCTCCCGATCAGCGTTGCAGAAGAGTACTGCCCGAGCATCTCCCCCGTATTCTCCGGAAACTTTTCTGCAATCATCGCGGCGATCACCGGCCCGAGGATGGCGGTCGCCGTCCCGTGGAAGAACCGGACCGGGATCAGCCAGAGGGGATCGGAGATCAGGAGATAGAGGAGCGGAGCCGAAATGAATACCACGCCGGACGCGATGAGCAGCCTCCTCCTTCCAAGGTGGTCGGAGAGAACCCCGACCGGGAACGAGAAGAGGATTCCTGCAAGCGGGGAGACTGCTGCAACAAGGCCGATGACCATGTCACTGGCACCCAGTGCCTGCGAGAACAGGGGAAGGACCGGGTTCTTCGAGAGCGTTGTGGAAAAGATCGCAAAAAAACCGATCAGGGAGAGGATATACATCGCCCTGCGGTCCGGTACAACGGAACGGGTCCCGGCCATGGTCCTCCTGTTCACCCGGAACGGAGAGTACTTCCCGCCCGCACTCTCCAGACTTTTACCAGCTCGTATACTCCCATGCAGAGCACCGCGATCAGGATAACGAGCCCAAGCCAGCCACTGCCGATGCCCGTGAGGCCGAGGCGGTCGCCGAACGCCGGGACCGCAAGGGCGAGCGCGAGGAAGACTATTGCGCCCGCCCCCCACAGGAGCATAACGCGGTTGGAGAACAATCCCACGCGGTGAAGCGGATCGGTGGACGAGCGCGAGACGAAGGCCAGGAGGACGTGCCCAATTAACCATGCCGAAAAGGCCGCGGTCTGGGCCACTGCAACGGATTCACCCCGATACAGGCTGTACCAGTACGGCACAAAGACTGACACGAGCAGTGCAAGCCCGCCGGCCCCAATCCAGGTTATCATTGTACGGTCGAGGAACGGGGTACGCGGGTCACGGGGTGGCCGGGTGTCGATGGAGGGCTCGGGGGGTTCCGCAACAAAGGAGGCCGATGCACCGAGGTCCATGAAGAGCTCGAGCAGGATGATCTGGATCGGCGAGAAGGGAAACGGCAGGCCGAGGACGAGCGATGCGACGAAGACCGCGACCAGGGCCACCTTCACCGAGAGGTAGTATCTGACCCCCTTGGAGAGGTTGTCGAAGATACGACGCCCCTCAAAGATCCCCTTTCCTACCGTCACGAAGTTGTCGTCGGCCAGCACGATATCCGCTGCCTCCTTTGCCGCATCGGTGCCCTTCAGCCCCATGGCGATCCCGATATCGGCGCCCTTCAGCGCGAGGGTATCGTTCACGCCGTCACCGGTCACGGCAACTACCTCCCCCTGTGCCTGGAGGGCTTCGGTCAGCCGGTGCTTATGCTGCGGGGTGGTGCGTGCGAAGACACTGACCTCCTGCACGGTCTTCCGGAGCCGGGCGTCAGAGAGCGCGTCGAGTTCGCGCCCCTCAAGTACGGTTCCGGCAGGGATACCGACCTCGCCGGCGATCGCGGCGGCCGTCAACGGGTGGTCACCGGTCACCATGATCGTCCGGACCCCGGCGCGGGACATCCGCTCAATCGTTTCCCGCACCCCGGGACGCGGCGGGTCCTCGATCGCGATCAGGCCGTCGATGATGAGGCCACGCCCGAGGTCTTCAGCGGGCCCTCTGGTCTCCTCCTGAGCAAGTGTCCGGTGGGCCACCGCGATAACGCGCCGCCCTTTAGCCGTTTCCGCTTCAAGAGCCTCCTGCAGCCCCGCGCTGGTATGACCGGCGCTGGCCAGAATCTCCTCCGGGGCACCGATTACCGAGAGGACCGGCCCGTCAGCCCGGTTCCGGATGACCATGCGGGTCATCCGGCCGCTGCCAAAACTCTCTTCCCTGAGGATCGGGGATACCTCAGCAGGGATACCATATTCCGCGGCCTTGTCGATGACGGCCTGGTCCGTTGCCGAGAGGGAGAGTCCGGTCATCGCCAGACGCGCTGCAGTGAGGACTGCTGCTTCGTCTCCAGCCGGGTGGACCGTGACGACCTGCATCCGGCTCTCGGTAATGGTGCCGGTCTTGTCGGTCAGGATCACGGTCGCGTTGCCGAGAATCTCGGCCGCCCGGAGCCGTTTGATCAGGAAGTTCTCTTTCGAGAGCAGGTATGCACTGAGGCCGAGGGTCATGGTGATGATGATCGGGAGTTCCTCGGGGATCGTGGCAAAGGCGAGGGCAAGACCGGTCAGGATGCTCTCTTCCAGGGACTGGCCCCGGAGGTAACCGGCCAGCGGGATGATGACCGAGAAGAAGATGGCGACTACAGCGAGCGTTCTCGCAAGCGACTTCATGGCGAGCTGCAAGGCGGTCTTCGGGGGTCTGACTACCTGTGCCTGCGTGGCGATCTCTCCTATCCGTGTTCTCCCCCCGGTCAAGGAGGCCTCGAGCAGCCCCTCTCCCGCGAGAACGAGCGTGCCGGAGAATGCCTCAGAGCCGGCCTCCTTCTCTACGGGGAACGATTCCCCCGTCAGGGAAGACTCATCGACCCGGAGACTGACCGAAGACACGAGGCGGCCATCCGCTGCGATCCTGGTCCCGGGCACCAGTACAAGCAGGTCACCGGGTACTACGCCGGCGGTAGGGATACCAGCGATGCGCCCGTCCCTGATGACCTTCGTCTCCGGGGCAGCGATGGTTGCAAGCGAATCGATCGCCTTCTTGGCCCGGTACTCGGTCCCGATCTCGACCAGGACGAGGGTGATGATGATCGCGTACAGGGTCAGGGCGTCCCGGAACTCGCCGACGATGGTGTACGCGACCCCGACTACAAGGAGGAGAAGGATCATCGGTTCGGTCAGCTCCTCCTTTGCGATGGAGAGGAAGGTCACTTTGTACGCTTTCGCAATGCTGTTGGGGCCGGACTGCGCGAGCCGCTTCCGGGCTTCCTCCTCAGAGAGGCCGTTCATTGCAGCAGGCCGGGACTGGTCGTCTATGCCCATACGTATCCGTCCCGTTTGTCACTATCAGAACTCTGTGAGGTGTGATCCATGATCCGGTGCTCCGGACGCGGGATTGGCAAATTTCCTGATAGAAAGTATCCATGTAATACCTGATACTCAGAAAAGGAACGCAGCAGGCAGGTTGTATCCATAAAAAACCTCAGGCTGTAAACGATGATATCTGTTTCTGCCCGCTGTCAGGTATCTTCGATGGGACCGCGAAGCAGCAGGCGCTCCCTGTCATAACCAACCTCGGGGTTGAAAGCGAAAAAAATTCAATAAACTGCCCGGCAGAACACTTAAAACATGAGATCATTTTACCATGATCCCAACAGGGCAAAAACAGAACAGATTCATGGAAACGCCCGTGAGCAAGCCCGGGGTTTTCCCCAGCGTATTACGAGGAAATCTGGCGCACATGCCTTGAGCACCTCCGGCCCCGGGAAAAATATCAGAAAAAAAGAATTCCGGATCTGTATCCTGAACAGTCCGGCTCAGAGTTGCTCCGGTACGGCTGAGGCATCGCTTTTGTGCCGTGCCTCGAACCATGCGGTGACCTGCCCCATGACCGAGAGCACGGCCGGCATGATAAAGATCGCGCCCAGCAGGGAGAATGCGACCGCAATCAGGGTGGTGACACCGAAGTTGCTGATGATCGGGAAGGTCGCAAGGCAGAGCGCCGAGAATCCGAAGAAGGTAGCAAGGCCCGAGACCGTGATAGCGGTACCGATCTTCTGCACGCTCTCCTGGATGGCTGCCACCGGGTCGTGCAGCCGCTCCTCTTCCTCCGCGTACCGCTCCATAACGAGGATGGTGTACTCCGCCGCAACACCGATGGTCATCGATCCCAGCGTTGCGGTCAGCGGCGAGTACTCGATACCCATGATATACATGGCCACCGCATTCCAGCCTACGACGAAGATGATCGGGATGATCGGAGACACTGCATGGAGGTGCCGGTACACGAGGATCAGGAAGACGAAGACAAAGATGAACCCGAGGAGATTCATCATCTCCTTCGACTCGGAGAGCGATGAAAGGAGCGACGTGAACATCTCAAAGCTCCCGGCGGGCTGTACCGTGATCCCGACCGGGGGTTCGAGGAACCCAATATCACTCACCACGTTCATCTTTAAGGTCTTCTGCTGCAACATGGTGAGTTCGGTGGTACTGAGCCGTATGACCCCGCTCATCGGGCTGGCAAGGTATGGCTTCTTCGTATCTTCGGGAATTGTTGCCAGGACGGCATCGAGCCGGGCCTGCGTCTCCGGGATGGTGCCGCCGTTGTACTGGAGGATGTACGTGACAATGCTCGTGGCCCCGGTGACCTCCGGGTGGTGCGAGAGTTCGTAGTCCTGGAACTTTTTCATCCAGATGAGCGTATCGAGGTCCGTTACCCGCGAGCCCTGGACGAAGAGGTCAGCGGTGCTGGTTGCACCGATGACACGGGTGACCTTGTCGATGTTGATCTTGGCCGGCATGTCTGAGGGGACAAAGGCGTTCTCATCGGACTGGACCGGGATGGTCGGGTCGATCTGGAACCCGATCAGGGCAATAAGACCGGCCACAAGAAGGACGGGGATCGGGTTCTTCGCAATCTTCATCGATACGCCGGTCAGGAACTGGCCGTAGGAGAAGGAGCCCTTCTTTTTTGACTGCTCTTTGTTGATAATGGTATCGCAGGCATCCGTTCCCACGGCATAACACTCACCGCTCTGCGGCTTGGGCTGGTAGTTCAACAGGAGCCCGAGCGTGGGCATACCGATACACGAGATCCAGTAGCAGGTAAAGATACCGATTATCGCAACAAGGCCGAACGAGCGGATCATCGGCACGGTCGAGACAAACATGGCGATAAATCCCGCGCAGGTGGCAAGCATCGCGTATAAGACCGCCGGACCTGTTTTGGTCACGGTCATGAAGACCGCGTCCTCGAGCGACCCCTTCCGCGCCTCCTCGTCAAACCGGGCATGGAACTGGATCGCGTAATCGATACCAAGGCCGATCAGGACCGGGAACGCCCCGATCACCGCCATGTTCAGCTGGATACCGGCAATGCCCATCAGGCCAAGGGAGGTGACGAGGCCGACTGCCACGAGCAGGACCGGCATGAAGCGGTGCCGGACATAGGAGAAGAGGATGCCCATCGTGATGACCATCAGGATCATCGCACCCCCGATGAGGATGCCCATGTTGCTGGAAAGGCATTCGCTCATCTGCTGCATGAACGCCGGGGAACCGGAGAGTTCGACTTTCATACCGGGCGGCGGATTTGAGGTATCCACGACCGATTCGATGTTGGCGAGGACGGATTTCTGGACAGTCTCTGAAAGCCCCGGGGTGAGCTTGATCTGGACGAGGGTCAGGACATTGGAAGGATAGAGCAGGGCGCGGGTACTCTCGGGAAGCGAGTTGACGATCCGCTCTGTTTCCACCCGCGACGAGGGAAGGGTGCCTCCGTTGTACGCTTTTAAGACATCGGTGAGGCTCTGTACGCTCCTGACATTTTGCTGCTGCCCCAGATCCGTTTCTAGATTATCAATATACGAGAGGACTTCCGGGGCGAGCGGGTCGCCGGCTTCGATGATGAGGATGATGGCGTCCGATGAGTAGTCCCTCACGTATTGCGCATGGAGGGCACCGGCAGGAGTGTCCTTGTCTGTGTAGGTCTCCCACCCGGTCTGCATGGTGAGCAGGGTCATGCCGTACAGACCCATGCAGAACAGGGCAACGACCAGGACAGCCACCGGTTTCGGCCGCTTGATGATCGTATTCGCGATACCTTCAAAGATCTGCTGAATCATGGAATCCTCACCGGTTTTCCTTCTTTCGCCGGTATACAAGGAAGAGAATACCGGCAACAGTTACCGCGATAAGAGCTCCTGCAGGTACAAGGAGTCCTGCCGGTGCCGAAGGTGCCGGTACGACCGTAATCTGTACCGGTATGGTATCCGATTCCAGGCTGGTGCCGAGTGCGTCACGGTACCGTATGGTGCTGTCAAAAACATATACCCGGGATTCTGCGGCTTCATCTGCCGCTATGTCGTACCATGCTGTTGCCGATTCACCGGGTGCGATATCGCCAAGATACGCGGTATTATCGCTGCTGGTTACGGGGTCGTGAAGGGTGATCCGTGCCTGTGCAGCATACACGGTTACGTTCCCGTCATTGCGGTACTGAACTTCAATGGTCCTTCCCGGCCCGCCTGAAACCTCAGGAACGGGAGATGTCACGCTGAATCCAGGTCTGGCATCAACGGAAACACCCACCGTGGTTCTTGATGAGGTCACAACCGTTCCCTCCCGGTTCGTGTAGGAGACGACAAGATCAACGGGATAGGTCTGGTCCGTAGCATCCTGTGATACCGATACCCTGTACCGGCATGCCACGGTGTCCCCGCTCGGGAAGTCCCCGATAAACATGGTGCTGACTACCGGGAACACCGGGCTCTGCCCGTTCCGGAGCAGCTTCACGGACGCCAGCGTACCGTTTTCCGGGCCGGCATTCCTGATCTTCAGGTTCAGGTATCCCTCGGATCCGGCGGTCAGCTGTTCCGGTACTGCCTCCATGACCTCCGCTTTGACACGGGGCTGTATCCGGATGGTGACGGGCAGGGTATCTTCAGCTTCATTGTAGGTGAACTCGAACACATCTGCCCGTTCCTGTACGATCACCCGCGGGTACCGGTACGAGAGGGTCAGGGGGAGCTGGTATTCACCGGTTGTTGCATTCGCGGATATCTTTGCGATGAACCGGACCGTGACGGAATTCCCGCCACGGATGTCACCGACCATCTGCGGGTCGGTCCTGATCAGTACCGCATCACCGGCTGACGCGAGCCCGATGGTGACGGTTTTTGCCGTGCTCTGCACGTCCTCCGGTTCAATCGTCCCGGAGCTGACCTGTTTTAAATTATTGAGCCCGGTGTTTTTTACGAGGATACTGATCGTCGTCTCCTCGCCCGGCACAAACTCGTTGATACCGCTCACCGATGCAGTAAATGAGGGGCCGTCCCCGAGGTACTGTGTGGCAGCCGACGCGGGTGCCGCGGCGAGGATACCACACAGAAGCAGGCTCAGCAGGAGCAGTGCGGTCCCGGGAGATCCTCTCCAGTCCTTGTGAGTCATCGGCACCTCTCACCGGTTCGCGTTCTTACGGTACAGGGCGTACCCTGCACCGATGATGATGACTGCAAGGACTGCCAGCAGGAGCGGATTTTTCATCAGCCCTGCAACCATGCCGGTATCCTGAGTCACGGTCAGGCCGAGTTTTATCGGATCCGATATGATCTGGTTATCGAACGCGTCATTGTAGCGGATCTCGGAATCTATACCGTATTTTTTCAGGGTTGCCGCTGAATCAGCCGAGATGAGAAACGTCGCCTGTTTTATCTCACCCGGTGCAACATCGCCAAGGTACGCGGTGTCATCGTTGCTGGTGAACGGATCCACCATGCTCACGCGGGCCTGGGCCTGGTACGCTGTTGCGCCGCCGGTATTCTTGTACTGGACGGTGATCGTTTTCTTCTGGCCGGGGCTCACGGTTTCGGGTTCTGAGACAATGGTAAATTCTATCTTCCCGCCAACCGGAACACCAACTGTCTCGATATCCGATGAATGAGTATCCCCGTCACTGTTCTCGTATTTCACATAAACATCGAGCGGATAGGTCTGGGCTTCTGCACTGCCGGATACCGATGCCCTGAACACGGCCGTTGCAGAAGCGCCTGCAGGGAAGTCCCCGATATAGGCGCTCCCTTCAGTCGGGATCACCGGGCTCCCGTCGTTCCGGGCAAGAGTAAGGATTGCTTTCTTCCCGTCCTCGTGCCCGATGTTTTTGACCGTGAGGGTAATCGATCCCTCCGTGCCGGCATTCAGCTCCCTGAACTCGGAGGAAACAATGCTGATCCGCACATCCGGTCTGACCCGTACGGGGATCTGGAAAACCTCTTCCTTTGATTTATAGAAATTCTGGACGGTATCCACACCGTACTGTTCGGCCGTCTGGAGGTAGGTATAATTCAGCGTCACGGGAAGGTTGTAGATACCCGCGGGGGTATCCGAAGGGATCCGGACGGTGAATCTGCCGGTCGCCGTGCTGCTGGCTTTCAGATCGCCAAGCATCTGGGGATCGGATTTGATGATGAACGGCGAGTCCCCGGCCCCAAGGGTTACCGTCAGGAACTTTGCCGTGTTCGGCAGGTCATCGCGGCTGACAAGACCGGTATTGACGAATTTGAACTGGTTCAGTCCGCTGTTCTCGACAACTACCGCGATCTGGACTTCCTGTCCCGGGGAGATTTCATTGGTACCCCCGAGGGAAGCAGAAAGTTCCGGGCTCCCTGACATGTACTGCTCCCCGGCACTGGCCGGAGAGGCAACGATGAGGAGTGCCGCGATACTGATGAGCATGAACGGCCAGAGCAGGCCGTTCCCCTGCGCTCGTCCGAGCGGGGAATTCCCGGAGCCAATATTTTTCCGGATTACATTCATTTTCACAACGGTCATGGGTATATCTCGTTCTTCAATTGTTGCCATCAGCGTTGGATATTATTATATTAAAACATTTGCTTTATTGGATATACATACAGATTATAGATGTAACCGGAACATTAGAGAGTCCGGACACTTACTGACGAAAGAAAAAGAGACCGGGATACCGGGTGACGGGAACCGTCAGTGGACCAGATCCTGGAGCGCGTCAATACGCTCCCGCAGGGCCTTCTCCCGCTCGGCAAAATCCGTGACATCCGCAATCGTGATGTAGAAGCTGGTGATATCCCCGTGTTTTGCAGCGGTGATCTTTCCATGGATATAGCGGTGCATCTCATCCTTGCGCCGGATCCAGATCCTGAATTCGCCCGGGAGCGGTGAGTCCGGCCGGACATTTTTAAAGATCTCCTCAATCCGGCACTTGTCCGTAACCGGCACGATCCCGGAATCAGCGATTGCCTGCACGTCATCTATCTGCAGGGTTCCGTGAAGGCCCATTGCCGCGATCTCTTCGGTGGAGTAGCCGGTTATCTCCTTGATGCGACGGTTGGAGAAGACGATTTTATCATTTTCAACAATGATCAGCCCGTCCTGGATGTTATCCGCCATCATCCGGAACCGCTGCTCGCTCTCGCTCACCAGGGCTTCCTGGGTTTTGAGTTCCGTGATATCCGTGAAGATGACGAAATTATAGAACATAGCATGATGCCGCACCCCGCTGATACGGGAAGAGACAAAACGCCGCTCTCTGTCCTTCCGGATGATCCAGGTCTGGAGATCACACGGCTTGTCGGGGTGGGCTTCAATATCCCGTATCTGCTGGAGCGCTTCCTCACGGGACTCCGGTGCGATAATCGTGAGGGGCTCCATGGCCCACAGTTCTTTGAGCGAGTAACCGGTGATCTCGGCAATGCGGTTATTGGCATAGATTGTTTTGCCATTTTCCATGATGATGAGGCCGTCCCGGATGTTATCCGCCATCATCCGGAACCGCTCCTCGCTCACCCGTATCTCTTTTTCCGCAAGGATATGTTCCGTGATATCTTCAAGGATCAGCGTGAGGCCTTTTCTCCCGTCATCAAAAACCGTAGGTACGCATTTCTGGTGGAAGATCCGGTCCCCGGAATCCCTGACATGAAAGGTGACGCTCGTCTCCCGGTCTCCGCCTCTGGTAGTGATCGTGTCGAGGAGTTCGTGGACATCCACTTCGGGCGATTGCAGGAATGAGATATTTTTTCTGAGCGTATCTTCACGCGGGAGTTGCAGGAGTTTTAAAAAATGTTCATTGATATCGATGATCCGGAACTCGTTATCCAGCACCATGATGAGTTCTTTTGAGTAGCTGAGCATGGCCGAGAGCGGGACGCGCCGGGAGATCGTGTACACCTTTGCCATGCCGTACGCGCGCATGTCCACCTGGCCGGAGATGAGGAGGATATCGAGGTATCTCCCGACCGTGTTCTTGTTCTTTTTTAATGCTTTTGAGATATCGGTTACACTCATCCCGCCGGGATTTTTCTTGAGAAGATCTTTTATGGCAACGAGTTCCTGCTCGTAATCCTGCATCATGGTAGGGTCAGATCGTGCTCCAGTGTAGTTTGTTGGTATGTCTTTCGAGATGTATAATTATTGTGTATCATCATTGTATATAGTCTATAACACACTGTTTTAAATAGTTGATAATATTACCATATCGACCGCAACTGGTACAATGCTCATTTCCCGTTTTGCTTTGCCA
Organism: Methanoregula sp. UBA154; assembly: GCA_002502245.1. Lineage (GTDB taxonomy): Archaea > Halobacteriota > Methanomicrobia > Methanomicrobiales > Methanospirillaceae > Methanoregula. The sequence goes on along the minus strand of DAPW01000015.1, from coordinate 165,762 downwards.
ATGCCCGGCAGCGGATCACGCGCTGCAATCTGATTGAGGATTGCGGATCAGCGTTTCCGAAGTATCGCACCGTTTTTGCTTATCTCTCCTCCGGCATTCCCGACCCGGACTGAATGACTCATGGTGTTTCCCCCGGCAGATCCGCATGCGCTTTCCCGGGTATCATGAGAGTAAACCCTCATGAAGGTGCCACGTTTTTCCGTTCAGAATCCTGCCGGGTCCACTGCATCCCAGCGGATCTTTGCCTTCTCTACAAACCACCATGCCGGCACGGCGAGGATGACAGCCGAGAGCGCATAGGAGGGGTTGGCAAACGCAACGGACGTGAAGAGCGTGATGACGATGCCGACGAGGACGAGGTACACGAAGAGCACCTTCACGTCATACACGAGCTCGTTGGGGGAGAGCCCGCAGAGCCAGGCCATGACACTGACGGCATAAAACGAGACCGAGATCCCGAGCACCACGGCCGGGACGAGAACCGCGGCCTCGCCGGAAAGGACCGCCACGACCGCGATAAACGCGGCCGGGATGAGCTGGAGGATCGAGAAGGTGGTGAGCTTGCTCGCGATCAGGGTGCTGACGGTCACGGGCAGGCATGCGTACGGGCCGAAGGTATCGAACATCGTCACCCACGTGTACATGGTCGATGCTATTACGCCGGTGGTGATGGCAAAAAGGAAGAGCAGCCCGTGCGGGGGGAAGAAGCGGTCCATCAGGGAAAGGAAGAACCAGATCACCCCGAGCGGGAGGATGAACGAGAAGATGGTCTGGCCGACCATGCTCCCGCTCCGGTAGAGATCGATGATGTCCTTCGCTGCCAGCGGGGGGTTGGGCAGGAAGCCAAACCGCTCCATCAGGGGCGTGAAACTGTTTTTGTATTTTTTCTCGGACCCGACAGATTCCGGGTTGAAGAGCAGGAGCGAGATGCCAAAGAGGGCCGCAAGCACGGCGCAGGAAAGGAGGAGATTTGTCCACGAGAACGCGCTGTTGAGCAGCAGCGGCGGAAAGAAGAGCGCCGGGTTCAACCCGGCCAGGGCCGAGAGACCGCCAATGCCCGCACCAAGGACCAGGAGGAGGAGCAAGAGCACCGGTTTTGACCAGGCATAAACCGTGGAGAGGAAGAAGACACCGCAGAGGCCGAAGAGGAAGGAGAGCGTCAGGGTGAGGAGGAGGAAGAGGGCGTCCGCGATGAGGACACCGGTAAACGGCGAGGCGAGGATATACCCGAACCCGAAGGGAAATACCCAGAGGAAGAAGTAATAGATGGTGTCCTTGACCACGAAGTTCGTGAAGATGAACCGGTCCGAAAGCGGGAGGGACCGGGCAGAGTACGAGAGGAAGCTTGCCTGGCCGAACCGCCGGTTCATCACCTCGTTGCCCAGGAGCCCGAACGCGCCGACCATAATCCCGAGCATCAGGTAATTGGCGTGGACGATCATCGTGAGGTTGCCGGCGGGGAGCGTTGTCCGCATCAGCGGGAGAAGGAACGAGCCCATGAGCGCGATCCCGAAGATCAGGACCGGGAAGAGGGCAAAGGAGAGGCTGCCGAACATCGTGGAATGGACCCGCCACTCCTCCTTCATCATGCTGGTGAAGAGTTCAAACATGGCGATCCGTCCGGACAAGCGAGAGGAAGAAGGCGGGCAGGTGCTCGCCCTTCTCTTTCAGTTCGGTAACGGGCCCGGAATGGAGCGGCCTCCCCTTGTGGAGGATCGCGAATGCCGAGCAGATCTCTTCGGCCACCTCGAGGAAGTGGGTCGAGATGAAGACCGTCCTTCTCTTTTTTACATAGCCGGCAAGGTAGTCCTTGACCACGTCCTGCATGATCGGGTCGAAGTTGATCAGCGGTTCGTCGATGAGCGCCAGCGATGGTTCATGGATGAAGGCCTGCACAAACATCAGTTTCTGGCGGGTGCCCCGGGACAGGTCCTTGCAGAGCACATCCTTCTTGTCGGCAAAGTCCAGAAAATCAAACCACCAGTCCGCCTTTTTTTCAATATCCGGGATCCGCCGGACTGCGGCAACGAACCGGAGGTATTCCATGGCGGTGAGGAAACTGGGAGGGGTCTCCTGCTCGGGGATTATCCCCACCTGCCAGCGGACCCCGACCGGGTCCGTTACCACGTCGGTCCCGAGCACGGTTGCCGTGCCGCTGCTCGGCCGGGTCTGCCCGGTCAGCATCCGTATCATCGTGGTCTTACCGGAGCCGTTCGGGCCCAGCAGACCAAAGAGCGCTCCCTCCTCCACCGAAAGGGTCACGTGGTCGACTGCCTGTACATCGCCGTATGCTTTTGATAGGTCCCGTGCTTCGATTACCCGTGTCATGCCCTGCTCCGCGATCCGGGATATGCCTTGCCAGACGGATCAGTCTGACTCGTCAGTAGATGTGTTGGTATTGATTACCGTATAATGCTTTCATGCCCCATTCAGACGAAAGAAACGGGTCGGGAAAGCGGTGCCCGGGCCCGGAACGGGTCTCCCATGGCAGAAAAGATAATTCCTGGTATGTTCAGAGGAGTTCCAGTGCTTCCCTGCCGGTCATGCCGGTCCGGATACCACGCCCGAATGCCGAACGGTTGGCTTCTTTGACAATCCCCTTCAGGATATCATCGGTATCCGCGATGGACGGCCCGAACGAGGGCCGGACTTTGGCTGCCGGGTAGCTGAACGAGTCGAGCGCTGCGATATCGAACGCCCCGCACCCCACCATCCCTACGTCAGTCTTGATCGCGACAAGGTTCGCGGGACCGAGCGGGATGACGAACCCCTCTGCTTTTTTCCGTGACAACCGCACTTCGATAAACTCCATAGCACTCCTGTAGAGAGAGTTGGCGTGGAGGAATAAGAATCATGCGCCATGATGCCGCAGGATCCTGAGACCCGGAGGTCGGTAAAAACCCTCCCTTCTCGTTCTCGAATTACCTTCCGGGTAGCATTCCGGCTACCAGAACAGGAAACTATTGAGCCCTCCGGGCTAAAAAAACCGCAGGGTTCTCCAGTCAACGCGGTTTTGGTAAAGTTTTCCGGAAAAAATTTCATTTTCTTTTCTCACAGGTCAGCAACTGATGAGAACATTCATCGCTTCAGGGAGAGCAGGATCAGTCATGAGAAGAAGTGCCCTTTTCCCCTGCTGTGCGCTCATTGTTGCGGTCATCATTCTGACCGGGTGTATCAGTTCGCAACCACCAGCTCCGGCAGCGCCAACACCGCACCAGACCGGGAGTACGACTGTCCCCGTGACCCGGACACCCGCAACCGTAGCCCCGGCTTCCCTACCAACAACCCCGGTCATCTCAATGACACCGGATGTGCCTGCATCAGGTGCATCGACCCCCGCTCCCGAACCGGATCCTACCGACGTGTCAAAAATAACATTCTTACGGTATTCCGACAGTGATTTCAGTGTTGATTACCCGTCGACATGGACGGTGACAACCTCAACGTATACCCCCTACTACTGCAAGAATGAGGTGGATATCGAACGGGCGTATTATCGCGTATGCTATGAAGATGAGCTGAAATCCATTGGTCCGTTCAGTTTTTACCCGGATGATGACCTTTTCAAGAGCCCGTCCCGGGTCGTCATGATGCGGAGTGCTGACGGCACCCTGAAATTTGCAGCATTCACCCGGGATTTCCTGGATCACCTGACGGGAAATGTCATTGTTGTTCCCAGTTTCGCATGGGTCAGGGATGAATTCCAGAAGACGTACCCGGATTTGTATGCGATCAATTATGTGGCAAATTACCGGGAATTCAGCACCGGGAATGCTATGGCCTTATCCTATGACGTCATAGTGCCCGCGGATCATTTTCCGCCGGCATACACCAAAGAAGTCATTATCACCGTCCACCACCTGCACAGGTTTTCATTTATCACGGATACTGAAAATTTCACCCGGTACCAGAACCTGAGAGAAAGGATGTTCTCATCCATACGGACCCACGACAGCTGATGGTACCCGGATGAGCGGGTAAAAAGAACAGGTATCTGCCCGGTAGAAAACCTCTTTTTAAAAACATGAAATCACCCCCTAGCGCCGGCCCTGCCCCCGTTGGGGCGGGGGTATGCGGTGCCCTGGAATTATCTGTACGGTCCTCATTCAAAATTGACCAGCGCAAACGGTGTTATCGCAGTCCGGGGGTGCCACAGCGGCGGGGGCGAAGCCCAAAAAGAGCGCCAGAATTGTGCAAAGGATTCCTCAAGAGCAAAAATCATTTTTACATCTGACTATAAAAAATTTATTTTTAGGGTTTTGTAAGCACCTTACCGAATTATTTTACCAATAATCACGTAAAACCGGCACGGTTCGATCCGTAGGCAAAACCATTCCCAACAGAGCGATACCTTTACCTGTCCCGGGGCGCTACACTGGAGAAAAGGACGAGGGGAGAGATGGTGGACAGGACACTTGCGGTGCTGCTGGAGGATGTGAAAGGGGGCCACCGGCTCAGCGGGAAGGAAGGGCTCATGCTTTTTAAGACCCGTGGCCGGCAGGTCTGGGAGATCGCCGCGGCCGCGGACGAGGTCCGGGAGGAGCGGGCAGGCAATGCCGTCACGTATGTCCGGAACCAGAACATCAATGTCACCAACCTCTGCGTGAACGCCTGCGGGTTCTGCGGGTTCTCGAAGAAGCCCGGAGATGACGGTATCTACTTCCATGACGAGGCAGAGATCCGGAAGAAGGCAGCGCTCGCGTACCGGCGGGGCGTCTCCGAGATCTGCACGGTGAGCGGCCTCCACCCGGACTTCACGGCACAGTCGTATACCGATGTCTATCGCTGGATCTGCGAGGCGGCGCCGGGCGTCCACCTCCATGCGGGCAACCCCATGGAGGTCGCGTACGCGGCAAAAAAGAGCCGGCTGAGTACTGTCCGCGTCCTGGAGATGATGCGGGAGGCCGGCCTCGGCTCGATGTGCGGCACGGCGGCGGAGATCCTCGTGGATTCCATCCGGGAAAAAATCTGCCGGCAGAAGATCGGAACAAAGGAATGGGTGCGGATCATCACCGAGGCACACGGCCTCGGGATCCCGACAACTGCCACGATCATGTACGGCCACTGCGAGACGGACCGGGACCGGGTGAAACACCTCGGCATCCTGCGGGACATCCAGGACGAGACCAGCGGGTTTACCGAGTTCGTCCCCCTCTCGTTCATCCACATGAACACTCCGCTGTTCCGGGCAGGGAAGGCCCGGGCCGGTGCTACCGGCCGCGAGGACCTGCTGATGGTCGCGGTCGGGCGGCTCTTCCTCGACAATTTCAGGAACATCCAGGTCTCGTGGGTCAAGGAAGGGATCAAGCTCGCCCAGCTCGGCCTGATCGCCGGCGCAAACGACCTCGGCGGCACGATGTTCGAGGAGTCCATCTCCAAGGGCGCCGGTGCCACCAACACGGACTATCTCGACCCGGCCGAGATGCAGCGGGTGGCGGAAGACCTCGGGCGGACCCTCCGGCGCCGGTCAACGCTCTACGGGCTGCTCTGAACCGGACGGTGCCTGCCGGCCGAAGCGGGGGAATCATGGTGAGGAGAAAAGACCGGGAGATCACGGACCGGGCTGAGATCGAAGAGATCCTGGACGAAGCGATGGTGTGCAGGATCGGCCTTGCAGACAACGGGGAGCCGTATGTTATCCCGGTCAGCTTCGGGTACGAGGACGGGGCCGTCTACATCCACTCAGCACCGGAAGGAAAGAAGATCGCCATTTTAGAGAGGAATCCCCGCTGCTGCGTTGAAGTGGATATCTGCGACCAGACGATTCAGGGCGACCGCCCGTGCTCGTGGGGGATGCGGTACCGGAGCGTGATCGGGTACGGCAGGGCAGCCGTCCTGGGCGATCCCGCTGAAAAAAGGCACGGGCTCAACTGTATCATGCGCCATTACCATGGCGGCACCCATGAGTTTTCTGCAGATGATATCAGGTCGGTCGCGGTAATCCGGATCGGGATCGAATCCATGACCGGAAAAAAACATGACTGACGGTTTGTTCCGTCTTTAATCGTCGAGGCGTTTTACCAGCCGGACGATTTTGTCCCCGATCTTCTGGGCTTTGTTAATCGCTTCGGTATCATCCATCACCGCCCCCTGGTGGTAACCGGTGCCCTTGACGGACCCCAGTGAAGCGAATTCATGGGCGCTGAGGAACCCCTCGATCGTCTGGATCGTGCGACTCGCACCCTTGTTGGCGTGGACCGCAACCGCCACGCCTTTCCTGCCGGCGAGTTTGCGGTCATGGTAGAGCGAGTAGGTCCGGTCAATGAAGTTCTTGAGATGGCCGCAGACATCGTAATAATACGTAGGCGACCCTATCACGAGCACGTCGCACTCCAGCACCTTCTCTACGACAGCATTCCAGTCGTCGCTCGTATTGATGCACCATTTTTCCACCTTGCACTTCTCGCAGCCGAGACAGGGCATGATCTTCTTGCCGGCAAGGGACACGAACTCGGTCTTGATCCCCGCGTCTTTGCAGCGCTCGAGGATGACCTTGATGAGCTGTGACGTATTGCCATCCTTGCGCATGCTTCCGGATAAGCCCAGCACTTTCATAGATATCCCTTACGGTGCTGCCTGTTCATGATAGTTGCGGTGACCGGAACAAGCCCGCATTTCCGGAATGCACCCTCCACTTCATGGACCGGACGGGTGCGGCGGAAGAAGAGGTGCGAGGGGCAGTCACAGTCGCTGCTGCCAAAGTCGGGAACAGAGCTGCCCCCGACCGCCCTGGCGAGTTCGCATTCGAGCGGGCCCGCGGTCGATGCGGCAATGGTATATTTCAGGGAAACGTGACCGGATGTCAGCAGGTAATCTACATGCCATGTCGGGCGCCGGTCCTTGTTCCGGGACATGGTGACATGCCGCTCGAGCCTTGCCAGCCCTCCGCTCCCGAGCGCCGAACCCACGTAGATATGCCAGCCCCGGCGGAACGCAATCTCTCCCAGCGCACCGACCCGCAGCGTGCAGCGCGGGTTCTTAAAAACAAGACAATAGATCCCCTTATCCATACCCGCTCTTCATCAGCCCCACGGCGGCCGCAATGGAGCGGCTGCCGTTCTCCTCCGTGGGCTCCCCGTGGCCTGCGAACAGTCCTTCAACATCCAGCGCCGAGAGGCGGTCGAGTGAACGGGCAAGTTCCGCCCTGCTCCCCCCGGGGAAGTCATAGCGCCCGAAGTAGCCGTCGGCAAAGACCGTATCCCCGCTGAGGAGCAGCCGGTCCTTCTCCGAGTACAGGCAGATGCAGCCCGGGGTGTGGCCCGGGGTGTGGAGGACCATGAAATCGCCGATGGTGTCGCCTTCGGTCAGCAGCAGGTCGGCGATCACCCCCGGTGCCCGGGCTCCGAAGTTCATGGAGAGGCTGGGGACCTCGTCCAGGAGCCCCCGGGCATCGGCCCGGTGGATGGCGACCTTTGCGTTGCACATGTGCGCGATCTCTTTTACCCGTGCCGTGTGGTCGAAATGGCAGTGGGTAAGTACGATCGTCTCAATCTGGCCCTTATACGGCACAACTGCCATGGGCAGAACGCCCGCGTCCACGAGGATGTTTCCCACCACATAGGCGTTCGCCCACGGATCGCCGCTGTACAGCCACTCGACCTGCATGCACAATAATAAGGACTCAAAACAGATGGTTCTTATGGATTTGCTCATCCGCAGGTGCTGCAGCGGGGTTCCCCGGGAACTGGAAGGAGTGGCACGGGCGGAAGGTATGGAGCCTGAGCGGTTTGTCCGGCGGGTTGCTGAAGGCAGGATCGTGGTCCCGGCCAATCCCGCCCGGGAGCACCGGCGCTGTGCCATCGGCGAGGGCTGCACGGTCAAGGTCAACGTGAACATCGGGACCTCGGGCAGCCGGTGCGATCCCGCGCTCGAGGAGGAGAAGGCGAAAGCTGCGCTCGCGAATGGCGCCGATGCCCTGATGGACCTCTCCACCGGCGGCGACCTCGTTGCGATCCGGAAGAAGATCCTCCGGTTCGACACCACGGTCGGGACGGTCCCGGTCTACGAGGCAGTCCGCCGGGCCGGCAATGCCGGCGACGTGACCGCCGACCTGCTCTTCCAGGTCATCCGGGAGCACTGCAGACAGGGCGTTGATTTCCTGACGCTCCACTGTGGTGTGAACCGGCAGGCGCTCGCCGCCCTGCGGGCTGACCAGCGGCTGATGGGCGTGGTGAGCCGGGGGGGCTCGTTCCACTGCGCGATGATGATGAAGCGGGAGGAGGAGAACCCACTCTATGCCGAGTATGACTACCTGCTGGAGATCCTTGCGGAGCATGACGTGACGATCAGCCTTGGGGACGGGATGCGCCCCGGCTGCCTGCAGGATGCAGAGAAACTGGCCAAGTCCGTGGAGTACGTGACACTCGGCACGCTCGCAAAGCGGGCGCAGGCCGTTGGCGTCCAGCGGATGATCGAGGGGCCGGGCCACATGCCGCTCAACCAGGTGGGCTACAACGTGCGGATGATCAAAGAGATCACCGACCATGCCCCCCTCTACCTGCTCGGTCCCCTTGTTACCGATATCGCACCGGGCTACGACCACGTGGTGGCGGCCATCGGCGGGGCAGCAGCCTGCCTGAACGGCGCCGACTTCCTCTGCATGGTCTCGCCGAGCGAGCACCTTGCCCTTCCCGATGTTGCTGATATCGTGGAGGGCACGCGGGTGGCGAAGATCGCGGCCCATGTCGGCGACACGGTCCGGAAGCACGAGGGCTGGCGGATGGAGCGCGAGGTGCAGATGGCCGAGGCCCGGCACGAGCTTGACTGGGACGAGCAGTTCCGGCTCGCTCTGTATGGCGACCATGCCCGGAAGATCCATGAACGGGACGGCGAGACGGAGACCTGCTCGATGTGCGGGGACCTGTGCGCAGTCAAGATGGTGAACGAGCTCTTCGGGACTGCGGCAAAGGACAAAGGGGAGAGAAAATAATCACGTGCCATCCTCTTCTCTTTCCAACCAGACCCTGACTGGAAATTCTTCATCGCGATCCCGATCCTGATTAAAAACCGTTCGCTGATCAACCAAACCTTGAATGAAAAATTTCAACCAGACCTTGTTTTTTATTTTTCAGGCAAACCCTGATTGAAAATTTTTCAGCAGACCCTGGTTGAAAACTGGTGCCCCAGTGCCACCTTCCGTCGTGGGGAGATATTGGGCAATAGTGTACAGGTGGTTAACTTTTGATCCCCGGACCTTGGTTGAAATTTTTTCATCAAACCTTGATTGAAAAATGTAGAGCAGACTTTGATTCAAAAATTTTCATCATGATCACGATCCTGATTGAAAATCTGATCCGGATCAATCAAACCCTGACTGGAAAATTTCAAACAGACTTCGATTCTTTCGATCAGAATGGGTACTGCTTACCCTTCCGCAGCCAGCCCTGCCAGCTTCGTAAGCGTATTGATATTCCGCATCGTCCCGCCCCTGAGCGACGGAGGCCACTTCAGTGTCGAGCGTCCGATGCCGTCCGGGTAGTGGACATATACCTCCCGGTTCCCTGGAACGACTTTCTCCCTGTCCGGGATGACGAATTCCTCCAGGATATTCTTTACTACCGGTTCCGTAACAAGGAGCACACCGACCTGCGAAGGAACCGCATCCGGGAAGGGGTTGCCTTTGACTACACGTTCCAGGTCTCCGGCACCGCGGAGAACGACCCCGATAGCCTTTCCGGTTTTTTCTGAAAGTGCCTTTTCAAGCTCCTTCTGAAGGACTGCTTCCGGAAGGGCACTCTGGAAGATTACATTCCCGCTGTTGAGATAGGTGCGGACGTTTTCAAACCCGATATCCGCGCAGATCGCGGCGAGGTCTTTCATGGATATCATGGTATTGCCGCCGACATTTATCCCGCGGAGAAATGCGATATGGGAATTCATGGCTTTTTCCCTGCTCTAGTTGCCGGTTCTTACCAGATAAGCATAGCTCTGATCATTTTTTTAAAAAACAAAGGAAAAACGTTTGCCCTTCGGGCAGCTCACAGGCAATTCTTTATCATGACCCGGCTCCGATCCCTCTCCCGTGGGGGATTATGCAGACCGCCGAGATCGATGAAATTTACCGGAAGGTGCCGCTGGATAAGATCCCGTGGAATATCGAGACGCCTCCAGAGGTACTCGTAAAGCTAGTAAAGAGCGGCCAGGTCCGGCCGTGCCGGGCAATCGATCTCGGGTGCGGGGCCGGCAATTACGCGGTCTGGCTCGCCGGGCACGGGTTTGAAGTGACCGGCGTCGACAGTTCCCCGGCAGCGATCCAGATCGCACGCGGGAAAGCGGCAGAGAAAGGAATGCGATGTACGTTTATCGTCGCAGATCTCCTCGGCGACCTTCACGCTCTTGAGAGGACATTCGATTTCGCGTATGACTACGAGCTCCTGCATCATCTCATGCCGGAGGAACGGGCGATCTATATCAGGAACGTCCAACGGCTGACCAGCCCGCACGCAACCTACCTTTCCGTCTGCTTCAGCGTGGACGATTCCCAGTTCGGCGGGCAGGGCAAGACCCGGAAAACGCCGGTGGGGACGATCCTCTATTTTTCATCCGAAGATGAGATCCGGGACCTGGTATCCCCGTACTTTGATATCCGTTCACTGAAGACCATTGACGTTGCGGCAAAATTCGGGGGGATCCACAAGGCGATCTGTATGCTGGGCGAGAGAATGTGAAGGTGATAGGGGGTAGCCCCCTCCCCAGAAAAGCCGGAGGGGGGGGAGGTACCCCCCACTCACTCAACGGGAGAGGCGCCCACCCCTCCCATGTTGATGAGCATTTGGACACCAGATACAAAACGCAAAGCCATTAACCCGGTAACTCCTCACCATTTTATAAAAAGAGATGTTATTGATCCATGGCCATACAACCGGGTACCGGTAAGATCATGCTGCTGGCGATCTGTCTCTGCATCTCCCTTACCTTGGCAGCATCCGCTGCCTGTCCTGAAACGAAACTTGAAGTCCAGCCATCCGCGGTGACCATCGAGACCGCGGGGTCCGGTGCCCTGACACCTGGCATGGCGGTCGTGATGTCTGTCCGCGTGGACTTCCCGGAGAGAGAGAACACGACCTATCCGGAAACAAGCCAGCTCGAGCTGACCTCGGGCCTTGACAGCCCGGTCTGGACCTGGAACATTGTCCGGAACGGGGTGAAAAAGGACGAGACCGTGGAGAGGAAGTCCCGGGTCATCATCAGCGGCGATGTCCTGTCATGGCCCGCGAACGTGACCGAATCCCTTGACATCAACCTGTATGGCACTGCCCCCTCCGTCATGGAGCCGAAACGCCTGACGGTCCTGCGGATCCTTGACGTTGCCAGCACGGACTGCAATGATCCGGTGTACCAGCATAGTGCCTATGTGCTCAACACCACCATGAGCCGCGAGAGGATCAGCAGCCTGACCGCAGAACTCGCCCGCCTTCGGGCCGATGCGGCCACCAGAAATATGACCGGGACCGACACTTCCCTTATCATGGAACAGATCGACGTGGCGCAACAGCATCTTGGCAAGGCGAATACAACCCCCGCCTTCGAGTTTGTTTCGATCGGTCTGGCGCTCGACCGGACAGAATCTGCACTGGCTGAAGGGAGACGTCTTCTCGAAGCTGTGCCGGTCCCCGGTACAGCGGTTCCACAAAGGGCGGAGCCAACGGTGCAGAAGGAGCTGCCGGGCCCCTCCTCACAGACGCCGGCGTCTGCTGACCCTGTACCAGTGCTGACAGGAATTGTCGCCTGTGCTGGTGCTTCTGTGGCCCTGAAATGGTATCGCGGGTGAACTCCCATGTCAGGCCCCAATCCTTGCGAGGGCCGGGGGCAGGGCCGGGCGTGACCGCTTGAAAAAATGGCTCGGTAGAAAACTCTTTTTAAAAACATGAGATCACCCCCTTGCGCCAGCGCTGCCCCCGTAGGGGGCTCATGGCGCATGCGATGCCTTGGAATTACCTGTACTGTCCTGATTCAAAATTGACAAGGTAATACAGCACTATCGCAATTCGGGGATGCCACAGCGGCGGGGGCAAAGCCCCCAAGAGCGTCAGAATTGTGCGAAGGATTTCCCATGAAAATCGTTTAATTCCGGAATCGATGATGGGGGTTGATACCCCCATACCCCCGATAATGATATGTGCCGCCGCCCCCGACGGGGCGCCCCCGCAGCGGATCAATACTGATATTTAAAAAAAAACACCGAACTGCCCCGCCGTGCCTCGGAGAGGCCCTGAGGCGGGGAACCCTCATTATATACGATTTTCATGGTTCGGGTGCGAACGCCCGTTCATGTGCGTTTCTACAGACCAGTTTTTTGTAAAAAAGGATAATAAAACACTATCGCAACCGGGGCGCTTCGGCGGCGGGGCGAAGCCCGGGGGCTTCAGTATCTGAATGATTTCTACAAAGCAGAAAAAATATAAAGGGGACAATTACCAGATGCATCTGATGATCTGATGATGAGGAAGTTCTGATGAAAAAAAGTACGTTGCTGGAGGGAAGTCAAGGGCCGGTCTCCACAACCCCCGATGACTGGATACGGAACGAAGCAGTCTCGTTCTCTCCGGATTCGTCCGAATCATGCAATGCTGCCCTTGACCGGGTCATCGCCTCCATCGGGGACCGGGTGAAGATCCTCGGCTTCGGGGAGGCACTCCACGGGAGCAGGGACCTGCTGCTGCTCCGCAACCGGATCTTCCGGCACCTCGTGGAGGCGCATGGCTACCGGGCGATCGCCATCGAGAGCAGCTTCCCCCGGTCGCGGGTGGTGAACGAGTACGTGGCCGGGCGCGGCCCGGCATCGTATGATGCGCTGCAGGATACCGGGTTCAGCTACGGTTTTCGCCGGCTCGAGGGCAACCGCGAACTGGTGGAATGGATGCGGGAGTACAACGCCGATCCCGGCCACCGCGTCAAGCTCCGGTTCTACGGCTTCGACAGCCCGACCGAGATGATGAAGAGCGACAGCCCGCGCCAGCTCCTGGAGTTCGCCCTCGCTTACCTGACTTCGGCTGACCCTGCCACGGGGCAGGAATACCGCGGGCGCATCGGGCCGCTGATCGGCGAGGATGCCGGCTGGGAGAACCCCGCTGCGGCAATGGACCCGGCACAATCGGTTGGCCTGTCCCCGGCCGCGACGGCATTGCGGATCGAGACCGAGGAACTTATCACCGAACTGCAGGTCCGCCGCCCCGGCCTGGTTGCGGCGGGCGATGAAGACCGTTACCGGGAAGCCGTCCAGTACGCAACGGCTGCCCGGCAGCTGCTGACCTACCATGCCGGGGTGGCGCGGAAATCCCGCGAGCGCGTTGCCCGGCTCCTTGGCATGCGCGACGCGATGATGGCAGACAACCTCGCTTATATCCTGGCCTGCGAGAAGGACCGGGGGAAGGTGTTCGCCTTTGCCCACAACAGCCACCTGAAGCACGGCAGGACCGAATGGCAGCTGGGAACGGTGCTCAACGCGTGGTGGCCGGTGGGGGCGCACCTCAGCGCGAGGCTCGGGGCGGGTTATGCCGTGATCGGCTCGGCAGCGGGTGTGTCGGAAGCCCACGGCATCGGGCAGCCGGAGCCCGGCACGCTTGAAGCACGGCTGACGGCTGCCGCCGGGCCGGCGCGGTTTATTCCAACACACGGGGTACAGGGACTCCCGTCTGCGTTCGCGGACCTGCCGGTCCGGTCGGGGAGTACGAAGAATTCGACCTACTTTGCCCTCACTCCGCAGAGCATCACCGATTTTGACTGGATTGCTGTCCTGGATTCAATCGAGTAACCACGGCTGGCACCCGTCCGGAGACACCATTCAAACGGAGGATATCAAGGACGGTACCTTCGACCGCAGCTCACCCGGCCGGATATACCGGTATCCTGTACTGGCACAGCATCTCCGTACTCCGGGACCGCAATAAAAATACCCTCATGTACTGGTAATGCGAAATAATCAGAACGCATGTCTCCCTCTTCCGGAATGAAGGCAGATGAACCGCCGGTGAAAAATACCTCACCAGCCATCCCTTTCAAAAAATGTACAACAACGGATCTGCTCATCTGGCTGGACTGGTCTGTCCTTTTTACCCTCGTGATAGTCATAGTCACAGTTTCCCCGTTGGGTTTGCTTGCCAACGCGATACTGTGCATCGTGATCCTGGGCCTGTACCGGATTATCCTGCGACCAATCTGGATCCGCTTCTTTCCGGCGCTGTACACGGTCTGCTCCTGTTCGGAATGCGCTGCTGTGGTTCCATCCGGCGTGGATCGCTGTCCGCAGTGTAACGTCTGGTTTGCTGAATAACCCATGGCCTGTTGTGAATACCGGTGAAGGATAATAACGTTGGTTGATGGCATGGATTTGTAAGGTATGCACCCGCAATCAGCAGATGGCCGCCATTGATCCAGACCGGAAACCGATCTGCCGGCACTCCCGGACCATCGGATGATACCAGGGCCGGCGCCGGATTTATGCAAGAAAAGTATTGAGTATTACCGGGATCAGGGAGCACGCACCCGGTTATTGAAGGGACGGGGAATCCGGATGTGTGCGTTGCCGGCGTCACATTGAGCCCTGTTTGAGCTCAATGTGGCTTCAATCCCGCCTGTGCTCATTTCCTGTTTTGAAGATTTTCCTTTATGAATTCCTACCATAGCCGCGGTTCAATGGATGGAACCGGAAGAAATGACCTCTTGAATGCAGGAAGAAAAACCGTGACTGGAATATCGGAACCACAAAAAAAACGAGAACTGGGAGGATGAACCTGAATGCTATTTCGTCCTCAGCCCTTTCTTACCGGCCGGTTGCTTCTTCGAAACCTCCGCCGTCCCGCCCTGCACCACACCCTTTGACTCGCAGGGTATGCACTTCTCCAGCTTATCGTCAATGATCCGGTACGCGTTCGCGAGCACGGATGAGTTCGAGATCATGCCGGACAGCAGGATAACCTCAAGGATCTCCTCGCGGGTGGCCCCCATCCGGAGTGCAGCCTGCATGTGGTATCCCGTGCAGTGCGGGCACTTGAGGGCTGCGCCGACTGCCATGCTGATCAGCTCCACGTACTTCGGGTCAAGCGGACTCGTCTGGGCAACCGTGCCTTTGTACAGGAGGTGGGAGATGAGCACTTCAGGGCGCTCGCCCATCCGCTTGAAGATGAGCGGCACGCGCCCATAGTCCTCCTCGATCGCCTCCATCCATTCTTCCGCGGTCTTATCGGCTCCGATTTCAACGATGCGGGCGAGCTTTTCCTCGAACTGGTCTTTTGTTGAGAGTGCTGATACCTTTTTTCCCATCTATATCACCGTGTTGGTCTCGGAGAATGGCAGGATTTTTACGAGAATATAGTCCCGCATCCGCGAGGGGACGACCTCTGATATGTCCCCGATCGTTATCCCGTCCTCGATCTCGATCGCCCGGAGGGGGGCCGCGTACCGGTCATAGGGGAGCTTCACCCGGAGCCCCCGCATCTGCACCGTCAGGGGCGTGGGCGAAGTCACCTCATTGATATCGGGTACCTTCTCCCGGATCAGGTCCATGAGCCGTGCAGGGGAAACCGAGAGCGGGTCTTTTGCAATGTCGTCCCGCTTCTTCTCGACAACCCGGGTAATTTCTGCAACAATTTCATCGAGCTTTTCCAGCTGGTCGGACTCCTTGGTCCTGCGCATGAACCGCCCGACATTCCCCACGTACCCCTCGACCGGCGGGTTGGTGATCCGCCGGAGGGTCGCCTCGTCCGGGCCGCCGCAGAGGATGATCGGCACCTCGATCCCCCGCCGCAGGGTCGGGATCTTGTACTCGATACAGGTCTCAAAGTTCCCGAGCAGGTAGACTGCAATGTCGTGCTCGTTGATCACGTCCCGTTCTTCGTCATTCAGTCCCGCGATCCGCTTCCCGGGGCCCCGGGCAAGGCTGACCATGTTGCTCTTTGCCCCGATCCGGCGCACGTACTCCGCGATATCGCAGGACGGGTGGGGCAGGTGGTGGATCTCGAGGCTCATCGAAACGATCGCGATCTCGGTGCCAACGAGCGGCGAGTCCGTCACTTCCCCGAAAAGGGGCTTTGCGATCCGGCGGATCTGTTCGATATCATCTTTCGGGACAAAACACTGGAGCACGACCTCGGCCGCGATGATGTGCTTCTGGACAATGTACCCGCCCAGGTCCTCAATGAGGTCGATGATGATGTCGTGCTGGTAGATCCCGCCCTTGTAGGTGACCGGTACAAGGGTCATGGCTTCACCCCGATAAGGGCAAACTTTGTGGCAACGAGCGAATCGATATCTTCAGAGAGCGTGTTCTCGCTGGCAACGAACGAGAACTTCTCCTTGGAAAACTTCTCGCTCCGGAGGCGGAAGCCTTCCGGCGCAATGCACCGGAATGCGTAGATCAGGTCCTTGAAAAGGGACTCACTGGGATCGGCAACCACCAGGTCCTCGATCTCTGCCGGGGCGGTCCTGACGTCGTAGAGCATCACGGTAAAGCGGTCGGGCTGTTCCACGTGCTCCTTGCCGAACCGCTCCCAGAAGAGCTTCAGCATCGGGGCAAGGTAGGTCTCGTTTGAGATGACGAGGGTGATCTTCCCTTCGAGCGGGTTCACGTTGGCAAAGTCGCGGACGCGGACGATCGTCGTGATCTTCCGGAGCGTCCCCACCGCAACAAAGAGCGGCACCTTCGGGTCGATATAGATATGGAGTTTCTCGATCACTTTCAGGAGGTTGTGGTCTAAGAGGACGTCGTTGGTGATCTGCCGGTAGTACTCCGCCCCCAGCGGCTCGGGGCACTCCACTTCAAAGTACTCAAGGGCAGCCATCTCATCGTTCCTGTATGAATCCTGATGCAAGAAGCGCAGACCCGACAGCACCGATGTACTGCGAGTGGGGCGGCACGACAATCTTTGTCTGGAGCAGTTCGCCCATGGCAAAGACGAGGCCCTCGATGAGCGAGGTGCCCCCGACCATGATCACCGGCTCCTTGATGTCCACTTCCTGCAGCTGCTGCTCAAAGACCTGCTCGGCAACGGAATGGCAGGCAGCCGCGGCCACGTCCTCGCGGGTGCTCCCGGCGGCAAGGGCATTGACCAGGCTCTGGGTGCCAAACACGATGCAGTAGCTGTTCATCGGCACCCGCCCGCCCATGCCTTTCATGGCGAGCGGCCCGAGCTCGGTGATATCAACGCCAAGACGCTTGGCGGTCATCTCTAAAAACCGCCCGCTCGCGCCGGCGCAGATCCCGCCCATCGTAAAGGTGCCGGGGATCCCGTCCATCACCGAGATCGCCTTGTTGTCCATGCCCCCGATATCGATCACGGTCGCCGGCCCATGCTGGCGGTTTGCGAGGTAGACCGCCCCTTTCGAGTTGACGGTCAGCTCTTCCTGGATGAGGTCGGCCCTGATCTCCTTTCCTACCAGGAACCGGCCGTATCCGGTGGTACCGACTGCCTGGATATCGTCCCGGGTGATCCCTGCCTCCATGAGGGCGTGATCGATCACGTCGTTTGCACTTTTCAGCACTTCCGTCGTAGGCTGCCAGCCGGTGCCGATGATCTTGTTGTCCTTCATCACGATTGCCTTGGTGGTGGCAGAGCCCGAGTCAAGGCCGAGGGTGATCCCCTGCTGGACCTCCCGGGCGAGCAGGGCACGCCGGCGGGCGATCGTGGTAAGCGCTTCCATGCGGGTGAGCAGTGTCCCGGAGGTTGTCCGTTCGGTGAAGGAGTAACTGACCACCGGCAGTTTCGAATGCTCGGTGATGTAGCGCCGGAGCTCGTTTCTCACGATCGCCGCCTCCGCACACCGGAAGCAGGTGGCAATGAAGACAGCGTCCGCCTCCACCCGCCCTTCCACGAGTGCCATGGCCCGGGCAATCGCAAGTTTTAAGTCCGGGCTCCGGACGTCCAGACCAAAGCGGTCGAAGTCCCGGCGGACGTCCCTGAGCGCGATATCCGGGTAAAAGATCTCTCCACCCACTGCATGGGCGGCAACATCGATCTCGTGCTGGATACCGGAGTATTCCGGCCCGCAGGAGAGCTGGGCGATCCGTACCGGGGGGGTCATTTCTGTCCTCCCAGCCCGTCGAGGAACCGCTTTATTGCCGATACGAACTGAACGCCCTCTTCCTCGCTCTTCGGGTAGTACAGGTCGAGCTTCGGGATATCCTTCTGCCGGAGGAGGAACTTCACGAGCTCGTTTGTCCGGGCGCACCCCATGCAGCCGAACGCAAGGTCGGCATCGTTGATGATGATCGCTGCTTCGCAGGCCTCGATCTGCGGCCCGTAGAGCGACATCCGGCCCCGGACGCCGGCCGGTACCTCGACTGCCGCCCACCGCAGGCCTTTTTTCGGTTCTTCGGGAGTGATCTGGAGCGGCGGGGATTCGAGTCCTGCGGTCTGGATGCGTTCGCGGATGGCTACAGCCGATGAGAGCGGGGTGTGGCCGTAGCGGGCCACCAGGTCAGAGAGGATCAGGCTCGTTGCAGGGTAGATGAATACTTTTACCATTTCAGGACTCCTGAGCTTCGATCAGTTTCTTGAGCCGGTTGACGTCGAGGTCCGTATGCTCGAGCGGGTTTTGCGGAGCGGGGACGGTCTGTATGTCACGGGTCTGTATCACTTCGAGCCCGTGGGAGACGTAGGGGATGATCGTCATCTCCTGCTCCATGCCATGGTACCCCGGGCGTGCACCGCCGAGGTTTGCCCGGCAGCGGCGGGGATCGCCCGGGGGGAAACCCCGGTCCTTGATAAAGATGTGATCAGGATCGATCGTCCTGAGCTCACTGATGATCCGGTCCACCTCCTCCTCTTTCCCGTTGATGACGAGACCGAAACAGGTCTCCTTGATCATGGCGCCTTTCGCGATCTCGTACGCCCGGACCGCAAGGTCTGCCGGGGTGATATCGAACGATTCCACTACCACGTACTTCGTCACGGTGCCGACATGGACCGGAGTATACTCCGTCACCGTCGCACCTCCCTGATATACACTTTTTCCCGCTCCTTTACTTTTTTCAGTTTTTCCGTATCGATGACACGGCCGATCATGTTGGTCCCCTCAAAGGGCTCGGACGTGGGCCCGAACTCCCGGTTGGCCGAGAGGCGTACTCCCACGAGCCCCGTGTTTTTCCGGGAATCGTTGGTGATACCGATGCCGGCCGCCGGGGCTTCACCCACCGGGACATTTTCCGGGTTGATCTTGATGCCGGTCGGGATAGTCGGCCGGAAGAGGACCACGTCGTCGAACTTCATGAAGACCGGCAGCATCCCGGCATCGTGCTCCACGAGACCGGTGATGCTCCGGAAGATCCCGCAGCTGACCGGTGCGTGTGCATCGTCGAGCTCGATATCGATCACCTTGTCAGACGGTGCTGTCGTGACGGTCGCCTTCCGTCCGGCCAGCACCTCCAGCGTGGTACCGGGGTCCTGGGAGACCACGATCCGCTCGCCGGTGTCCTTGTCAATGACCAGGGTAAATCCCCGGGCCAGGGCAATCTCTTTTGCCCGCTGGACCGGCAGGCCGAGCAGGTCAATACGTTCCGGCTGCACGCTGACAGCTATAACATCATGCTCCTGCGCAAGGCGGACCAGCTCGATGCCCTGCACCACCTGCCCGACAATACTGTGCACCATGCTGCTCGGGACATCGGTGCGGTAGATGAAGACCCCGCCGGCTGCCTTTCCCGTTGCGCGGACCGTGACGGCTCCCTCCCTCCGCGGGTGACGGTATTCCCGGGGGACCTCTGTCCCGGCGCGCCGGAGATCCGTGATATGCGTGCTGGTTGCCCGGTCCACGACAAACCGCCCGGACTGCAGTGCAAGGAGCATATGCTCCACGCTGGTTGCTGCTTCTGTCAGGATTTTTTCGGGGGAAAACCCCTGTGCCACGACCGCAACGCGGGTGACGACCTGCATCCCGTCCTCGAGGACAAGGGCCGTATCGCTCGTGGTGAAGGAACGGCTGGTGTCTGCCCAGCTGATCACCGCTTCGATCTTGAGGACCTTGTCACCGGTCGACCAGCGGTCGAGCACCCCCTTTCCGCTGACAACGGTCCCGATTACTCCGCCGCTCTCATCAGCGCCATGGTCGGCAGAATGCCGGCTTTTTGAAAACAGCAGGTACGATCGCGCCGGGTCGTATCCGCCGCAGCCAAGGATGACATCGCCCCGCTCGTACAGGTGGGGTTTTCTTGTAGGATGGATATCAGAGGGGAACGGCCCGAAGGCTGCCGCGTAGCGGTCGTGCCAGTGGAGGAGCAGCTGCGGGACAAGGGCCGGTGATTCGAGAAACGCCGCATGATCGCCGGAGAGCTCGACCGTAATCTGGCCTGCCGTCGTACTGATGGCAAGGCTGCCGGTCTTCGCCTGCTCCTGGGTGGCCGGGCGGATGATGGCCACCGAACAGCCGGTGGGATGATTTTTTAAAATACCGGCAAGAGTGCTGCCTTCGGCAATCGTCAGCCTCTCCCCGTCGAGGTGGAGGGTGATCATCGCCGCCTCATGCCGCCGGCTGGCTCATGACCTTGCGCTCTTCCGCGGTAAGGCTTGCCAGCACTTCCTCGGTCTTGCCGATCTGCACGATCCTGCCGCCCCGCATCAGGGCAAGGCGGTCGCAGATGTCCCGCACGAAGTCCATGTCATGCGAGACCACGATGAAGGTCTCATCCATCTCCTCGCGGGCGTGCATGATGGAATGTTTCACGTCGATCTTGGTGATCGGGTCCATGGTACCCGTGGGCTCATCAAGGATCACAAGGCGCGGCTCGCGGATGAGCACCTGGGCAAGGGCCACGCGGTGCCGCTCCCCTTCCGAGAGCTGTGCGGGCATCCGGTCGAGGATCTCCTCGCTCTTCTCCCCGGTAAACCCGGCCATCCGGAGGGTTACGAGCGCCTTTCTCATGGCAAGCTCCTTGGGGAACTCGAGGCCGATGGCATCGGTCAGGTTATCGAGCACCGTGCGGTGCGGGAAGAGGTCGTACTCCTGGTGGAGGAGCCCGATATAGGCGGTTGCCCTCCCCCGCTCCTCAACGCCCGGCTTGGTCATGTCCACCCATTCCTCGCCGATCCGGATATTCATCTCGCCGCTCGTGGGTTCGACGAGGCCGGCGATGATGCCGGACAGGGTGGTCTTGCCCGCCCCGCTCTTCCCGATAATACCAAAGATCTCCTTGGTCTGGACTTCAAACGAGACCCCGTTGACGGCCTTGATCATGCCGCGGTCAACCGAGATGTAGCGCTTGACCAGATCGCGGGCCACCACCATCTTCTCCCCGAGCTCGGCCTCTTCGAATGTCTCGCTGTCATCAAAGCCCTTCATGAACTGCGCGATGACGTCCTTTGGCGTCCCGATGCCGGCGATGCTGCCGTCCACGAGCAGGATGGCACGGCTCGCCACGTCCTCGATCACCTGCGAGAAGTGGGATGTGACCACGATACCCATATTATTGACCTTTGCTGCCTCCGAGAGCATCTCGTGGACGATCTTTGCCGTGCCGGGATCGAGCGTTCCGGTCGGCTCATCGGCAAAGAGCATGAAGGGTTCCTTTGCGAGCTGGCGGGCGAGGACGACCCGCTGTTTCTCGCCTCCCGAGAGATCCCGGGCGATATGCATCATCCGGTGCGAGAGCCGCACCTGGTCGATAAGGTCAGCTGCCCGGTTGATGGCCTGTTCGGGAGGATATTCGATATCGTCGAGCGCATGGAGGACATTTTCGATGACCCGGTCGTCACCGTACAGGGCAAAGGTACGCTGGAACATGATCGCCGTCCGGCGCATCAGGCGGCGCCGGAGCGTCTCGTCCTTGTCGTTCCAGAGATCAATGTCCTGTGCGGTCATCGTACTGCCGCAGTACGGGCAGGATTTCCCGGCTGCACTCCCTACATGGAGGTAGGCACACCCGCTGCAGACGGCGGTGTGGTAGATGATCCGGCCGCTCGTTGGGGGCTGTTCCACGCCCCGCATCAGGTGCATAAGGACGGTCTTTCCTGCACCGCTCCTGCCGATAATCCCCAGGATTTCCCCCTCGGCAATCTCAAAAGAGATGTTTTTGAGAACCTCTTTGCCATCAAAATTCATGGAGAGGTTCTCGACCGTTATCAGTGGAGCCTTCATAATACCTAATACCTAATGTAGCACTTGTCGCATATTACCTTTTATATGCGGCACCACAGCCGTCACGATCGCAACTTTTCCGCGCTGCAATCAGGTCCTGTACGATGGTCACGACTTCCCCGACATTTTTTACCACGTAGTCTGCTTCCGTGTACAATTCTTCCGGCCGGTCACCGGGCTGCTGGACCGTCAGGATGGCGATATCCGCGTTCCGCAAGGCACAGAGGTCATTGATCCCGTCCCCGACCATCAGGACCTGGTCATATTCCTGGCGGAGATCGCTGACGATCTGCGCTTTCACCGTGGGCGTGGCCACACCGTAGACGCGGTCGCGGGGGATGCCGAGGTGGTCGGCCATCCGTTCCAGTTTCGTGACCCGGTCGCCGGAGGCGATGAACGTCGGCACACCCATGCGGTGGAGGGCGGTGATCGCCTCTTTTGCCCCGTCGAACGGCCAGCCCCCGGCGGTAATGGCGAACTCGATAGCCCGCTGCGCCATGTCGATGATCGCCCCGCTGTTCAGGGTCACGACCGATTCTGCCTTGCAGACCGTCCAGACATTGCGGATACATTCCTGCAGGTCGCCCACCCGTGCCCGCTCATCTGCATAGAGCACGTCCCCGATCTCTTCGGACGTCGTGATCTTTCGTGTGCAGCTGATCCCAAACCCGATATCATGCCGGATAAGGTAATCCGAGAGGAGGGCGTCCCCGGGCGCTGCCATCAGGTCCTTGGAATGGACGGGGAGCACGATCAGGACCCGGTCGGTGGAGCTGAAGGTGAGGGTCGTGGTCTCGATCCCGGGAAGCAGTTTCTGGTTCCGGATGTCCTTTGCAACCCGGTAGGTGTTCAGGAGCGTTCCTGCACTGTCGAAAACAACGGCTACTGTCATGATTGGCACCCGGCAATAAATCTATGTACTTTTCCGCTCATTCAATCAATGATGCTGATGTCCGTATCTGAAACCGCAGAGAAGATAAAATGCATGGAGATCCGGGGAGCCGGCCGGATCGCCCGGGCAGCGGCCGTTGCGCTCAGGGACCATGCCCTCTCCCTCCGGGTACCGGACCTGCCCGCGTTCACCGCGGAGATGGAGCAGACCGCAAAAACCCTCGTTGCCACGCGGCCGACCGCAGTATCGCTCCCGAATGCAGTCCATATTGTCATGGCCGGCCTTGATGATGCAACAACGGTTGAAGGGGCGCGGGACGGTATAGCCGGCCGGGCTGACCGCTTTCTCCGGTCGTCCCGGGATGCGGTTGAGAATATTGCACGGTTCGGCGCCAGCCATATCCGTGACGGCGACACGATCCTGACACACTGCAACTCCGAGGTTGCGCTCGGGTGCATCATAGAGGCGCACCGGAGCGGCAAGGATATCGAGGTCTTTGCCACCGAGGTGCGACCGAGGAACCAGGGGCATATCACGATCCGGGCACTCAACGATGCCGGGATCAGGACGAACTTCATCGTGGACTCGGCTGTCCGCTCGTTCATCAACGATATTGACCTTGTTATCGTCGGAGCCGATGCGGTGACGGTCAACGGGGCGGTGGTGAACAAGATCGGCACCTCGCAGGTAGCCCATACCGCAAAGGAGGCACGGGTGAACATGATCGTGGCCGCCGAGACCTATAAGTTTGCCCCGCGGACGGTCGTCGGGGAGCTCATCCAGATCGAGGAGCGGTCACCGGACGAGGTCCTGCCGGCGGCGCTGGCAAAGACGCTCCCGCATGTGCGGGTGCGCAACCCTGCGTTCGATGTGACACCGGCGGAGTATATCGACCTGATCGTCACCGAGGCCGGGGCGATCCCCCCGCAGATGGCGTATGTGATCATCCGGGAATACCTTGGCTGGGACATCGGGGAGTTCCAGAAATCCCTTGAACTCAACAACTTCCCGGAGGGATGAGGGAAACCGAAGATCCTTCGGCAGGAGGGATTTTTTAAAAATCCCTCCGCATTGAAAGATGAAACAGAGAAAAAACTAATCGGTCTGGACGTGCAAGCTGATCACGGGCTCAAATCCTGCTGCAGGTCACCGTGACAGCGGGCGGGGATACCATCATGGAAATACCATTTGCCAAATTACACGGGAACGGGAACGACTTCATCGTGATCGATGAGTACCAGAAGGTTGTCATTCCCGACGAGATGAAGGGACAGTTCGCCGCAATCTACTGTGACCGGCGGTTCGGGATCGGCGCAGACGGGGTTATATACCTCTCAAAATCAGCACAGTACGACCTGAAGATGCGCCTCCTCCAGCCGGACGAGAGCGAGGCGGAGATGTGCGGGAACGGCATCCGCTGCCTTGCAAAGTTCGCGTCCGATGCCGGGTACGTGAAAGGATCGTGTAGTATCGAGACACAGGCCGGGCCGATCATTGTTACGATCGAGACGGGCGGTGAGGATTTCCTTGCTACCGTGACAATGACCGACCCCCTCTTCGAGCGGAAGGATATCCCGGCGACCGGGAGCGGTGAATACAAGGAGCATATCGGCGACTTCGATGTCTACGCAGTGAACACCGGGGTCCCGCATGCGGTCATCCTGGTGGATGCGGTGGATGCGATCGATGTTGCAGCCGTTGCGCCGGCCATCCGCCGCCATGCCACCTTCCCGAACGGTGCGAACGTGAACTTCGTAGAGAAGAGCGGCGAGAACAGCATCCGCATCCGCACGTTCGAGCGGGGGGTCGAGGATGAGACGCTCTCCTGCGGGACCGGTGCCACGGCATCGGCTGCGGTCATGCACCACCTCGGGCTGGCCGGGGATATGATCGAGGTCGAGACCCGGGGCGGTCCCCTCACGATCCACCTGAAGGGCGGGGCAAAGATGCAGGGGCCGGCAACAACGGTATTTACCGGGGTTATCCCCTTCTGATCTTGATCGTTTTATACAGGCGGCGATACTGCGGAACAGGACCCGTGATGGCTGGCAGTGATTCCTGAACCAGACAGCGGCGGCCGAAACCACCGGTTCAAAGGAACAATTCACCTGGATGCACGAGGGCAGTCCGCGGTCGTTGTCAGTCCGGAAACGCTCCCCAAAATCTTCGCCGGAGCCGGTAAGGATCGGATTAAAACAGGCACACCGGTGAGATCCTGCGGGTGCAGTACCTTTCCCTGCAACAGATTTTCCTGACCCTGAAGACAGCACCGGCAGGGCAGGCACGTGCCTCAGGCCGGGCTGGTCACCGCCATCCCTGATACGGGGGTCATCTTCCTGCTTCCATCCGCCCGGTCACATCGCGGGCAATGCTCAGGAACTCCCTGATGCTGCCTGTACTCTCATCGCGGATAACGCGTGTGGTGGACTCGAACCACAGGAAGTGGCCGTCCCTGTGCCGGATCCTGAACACGGAGATATACTGGTTCAATCCGTTCCGGACAATTGCCTCCATATCGCGATGCAGTTGCCCGAGATCATCCGGATGCACGAGAGAAAGGACGGGCTTGTCCACCATCCCGGCCACGGGATAA
Organism: Methanoregula sp. UBA154; assembly: GCA_002502245.1. Classification (GTDB taxonomy): domain Archaea; phylum Halobacteriota; class Methanomicrobia; order Methanomicrobiales; family Methanospirillaceae; genus Methanoregula. The sequence goes on along the minus strand of DAPW01000015.1, from coordinate 140,212 downwards.
CCGAGGAGCGGGGTGATGGCAGGCGAAACATAGGTACAGATATTCTCAGGAGTGATGCGGGTGATGATATCGAGCGAATTGTCCGCGATGAACCGGTACCGCTCCTCGCTCGCGCGCTGCGCCTCTTCTGCGATCTTCCGGTCCGTGATGTCCCGCGAAACCCCGAGCACGGAGGTGACTGTCCCCTGCGCATCCGTTATGGGAATGAGATAGTGGTCGAACCAGCGCTTTTTCCCTGAGACCTCCATGGGGCCCTCGCTCCGGCCTTCTTTCCCGGTCTCAAAGACACGGCGGAGCCCCCGGGCCTGCCGTTCTCCTGTTTCGCCGCTGAACAGGGATGAGCGTTCTCTCCCGGCAAGCTGGCTGGCAGGCATTCCGAGCATGGCTGCGGCATAGCTGTTGACATAATCGACCCGATCATCCCTGCCTATGACAAAGATGATGTCCCGGGAGGCTTCGGCAAGGCTCCGGTACCGGTTCTCGCTCTCCTTCAGGGCAACCGCAGCCTGGTAACGCTCCGTGATGTCATTGAGCGCCACGAGGACTGCCGGCCTGCCGCCGATACTGGTCGATACACCCCTGCCCTCGATCATGACCGGGGTACCATCGGTCCGGAGCAGCTGCATCTCCATGACCGGCGTATTCTCCCCCTTGAGGTCTCTCCGGATATTTTCCCGGATTGCCTGCAGGTAACCGGGATGGATGATCTCCAGAACCTCTCTGCCCGTCAGTTCACCCGCGTCCCGGGCACCCAGGATGCGGACCAGCTCCGCGTTGACGTAGAGTATCTTCCCGTCCTGGTGCAGGATGATCGCATTCGGGGATATTTCGACAAGTTTCCGGTACCGGTCCTCGCTCTCGCGGAGGGCATCCTCTGCAGTCCTGCGCCCGGTGATATCCTCTGCAATCCCCGCAACGCGGTACACTTTTCCCTGTGCATCAAAGATCGGGAAGTTCTGCGAGTGGATCCAGCGGACTGTCCCGTCAGGCTGGATAATCCGGTACTCTGTGTCCACATACTTCGACCCTTCCCGTTCCTGCCGGATGGATTCCAGCAGCAGGGGCTGGTCATCCGGATGCACTGATTCACGGTAGGTATAGGGATTGTCATACAGGGACTGGCATGACCGTTTCCATATCTTTTCATAGGCCGGGCTCACGTACACGAACTGGTTCGATACCCGGTCGTGGACATAGAACACGCTGGTCAGGGTTTCTGTAACCTGGCGGAGGCGTTCCTCGCTCTCCGAGAGCGATCGCTCGGCCTGCTTGCGTTCGGTTATATCAAAATACGTGATCTGGACCGCCGGTGCCCCGCTGTACGTGATGCGGGCCCCACGCGTCATAACCCACCGGATCTCCCCATCCTTCCGCAGGATGCGGAACTCATTTTCCGGCGGTATCGGCATTCCCGCCAGGCGGTCCGCCATGACCTGTGCTATCCGGCCGCGGTCTTCCGGGTGGACGGTAGCCATCGTCTCATCGCTGCTGAGCGCCAGGTATTCATCCAGCGAGGCATATCCACCAATCTCCAGCATGGCCGGGTTCGCATACACCGGCCGGCCATCCTGAAGGATGGTCAGTCCCTGCAGGGATTCCTCGACAACATGCCGGTACTTCTCCTCGCTCTCCCGGAGCGCCTGCTCAGACTCCTTGCGTGCGGTGATATCCTGCAGGGTCCCGGAAATCCGTATGCCCGAATCCTCCTTTGACCGGGACGTGATTTTACCCCGGCCAAGTATCCATATCCACCTGCCGGACGTATGCCGCATGCGGTGCTCGGATTCAAAGAGCGGTGCACGCCCCTCAAGATGGGCGGCAAGTCTCTGGTGAATGAAGGGAACATCGTCAGGATGCGACAGTGTGTCCCAGTCAGCACGGTACGTCCCGATATCGTTTCTCCTGAAACCGAGGATCGCGGCAGCCCGTTCATCGATCGAACCTTTCAGGGACGGGATTTCCAGCTCCCACATTCCCATTTCAGCGCCGGAAAGCGCCAGCTGGAGACGTGCCTCGCTCTCACGCAGGGCCTGCCCGGCCCGGTTCCGCTCGGTGATGTCCAGTGCCGTGAACGTGATCCCGGCAGAGATGTTGGCGGGGTCCAGGAGGGTCACACTCATGAGGACATCGATGACTGTTCCATCCTTTTTGACCCAGTGCGTTTCAATCGAGCCGGTGCCGCCCCGGCGTGCCTGTGAGTATTTCAGGACACCGGTCCGGTCGAATTCTTCCGGCGAGGAATACAGCATCCGCACCGATTTTCCAACGAGTTCGGCGGCAGGGTACCCGGTCATCTGGCAGAAGCGGTCGTTCACCTCGAGGAGGATACGGTCGGCCACCACACCGATACCAACCGAAGAGGCCCGGAAGATGCTCCGCAGGCGTGCTTCACTTTTCCGGATCCGCTCCTCGTCCCGTTTCTGGTTCGAGATGTCCTCAAGGAAAACCGAAACGCTTTTTGTGCCCTCATTGGACACGGTCGGGGTGACCCGGCAGAAGAAGAACGTGTCCCGGACGGGACGGGACAGCTCCCCGTGCCATTCCTCTCCCCTCAGCCCCCGCCGGAAGCGGTCGAGGAGTTCAGGAAATACCTCTTCGAACACCACCGGGAATGGCGTGAATTCGATGTTTTTCCCGAACAGGGCTTTTGCCGGTGCGTGAAGGAAGGTGAGGAGCGTGTCGTTGGCAAAAATAATCCGCTGGCTGAAGTCGAGCTGCAGGACCAGTTCCGAGGAGATGGAGAGGACCGAGGAGACGGGCAGCCGTTCTGCCAGCGTGTACATCTTTGCCATGCCGAAACGGCGCATCTCCACCTGGCCGGAGAGGAGCATGCGCTCAAGGTACCGCCCCGCCGTGTTCCGGTTGATATCCACGGATTTGACAAGATCCGTGATGCTGAGTCCCTCCGGGTGCTGCTCCAGCACCGCCTTGATCTGTGCGGTAACCTCCCTGCTCAGCATGATGAACACCTACCGGTCAGACTGAAAAGATATAATGGTTACAATACCCGGACAACAATCCGGTCTTGTGGATGAAATGGTCGGATACATGGGTATCGGACGGTCCCCGTCATTCCTTTACCCGTACTCCTTCTTCAACGATCTCGAACAGGAAGAACGCACCTTCCGGGCGGGAGCGGTGCTTGACCAGCCGGGCCCGGCGGAGGCCGGGGGTATCCGTCTTCTCGAGACGGATGATGACTTTCGAGAGATGTTCGAGGGCGACACCGCCAAGGCCGGAGAAGGTGTTCCTGGTGGTATCCATATACACCTGGTTGGTGATGATGACCGGTATCTCGTAGCGCTTGCAGTACCCGAGCAGGTGGATCATCTGCTTTGTGAGCGCCTGCAGCGCGTCCCGCCCCTTTTCAAGGTCGGTGCGGTAGAGGGCGGTTGCCGAGTCCATCACGAGGAGGCCCGGCTTATGGGCCTTGAGCACCTTTTCCGCTTCGGCGATCATCGTGCCCTGGTGCTCGAAATCGAGCGGTTCGAAGAGGTAGAGGTGATCGGCAATTTTTTCAGTGTCCTCTCGGGCAATCTGGCGGAAGCGCTCTATGGAGAACCCTTCGGAATCGATATAGACCACGGGGTCACCGGCCCGCAGGCACGCGACTGCGGCGATCATGCACAGCGTGCTCTTGCCGCTTGCCGGTTCACCATAGATCTGGGTGATGGTCCTCATCTCGAGCCCGCCGCCAATGAGCCCGTCCAGCGCCGGTATCCCGCTCGTCCGTTTTTCCGTTTTCATGAGGTCCGTCCCGTTTTCCTTCTACCCGGAACAACAGGGGATCCTGAAGTGCCCGGGGTTCTCTAGGAGTCTGCCTGTTCAGATATTGGATGGTATACTATAAAGCCCGGATACCGTCACCCGCACGGGCAGCCGGACTGCCGGGGTTTTTCCAGCAGGAAGCAGACCGTTCCCTCCTCTGCCCCCGTGCCGGCGGGCACCCGGTCGGTTCGCGAAAAGCCGTTTTTCTCAAGCACCCGGACAGAAGCCCCGAAGTCAGGGTAGGTTGTGGCAATGATCCTTTGGATGCCCGGCAGAGAGAAGATTTCAGGTACCAGAGCGCGGACTGCTTCGGTTGCATAGCCCCGGTTGTGGTACTCGTCCAGCACCGAGTAGCCAAGGACAACGGCGTCCGGCGCGTTCTTTATCCCGAGAACTCCCCCGTTGCCAACCAGGACCCGGCATCCGGCTGCCGGATTGTCAAGGACCCAGTACCATGCAGCAAAGAGCGGCCCGGCGGTTTCGGAACTCAGCCGGATGAACTCGCGGATCGCGTTCTCATCCATCAGCGGCGGCGGCCAAGCTGCCGGGATCTCTGCAGCAAGAAGCCGAGCAAGGCCTGCCCGGTCACCGTGATCGCTTTTCAGGATCTCCGTTGTTGCCGGTACGAGTTCGAGTCGTTCCGTGCGGAGGGGAGGAGTCATGGCGGGTTCGCGGTAAACCTGGGATCAGTGCGGGGACTGTACCTGCCCCGTTTTTACCTGCTCCCACGCCTGCTCTTCCACGGCCCGGAGCACGGCCCGGACCGGTATTCCCGTCTCCGCGGCGATCTGCCGGGCCGGTTCGTACTCTGCCTTCAGCACGTAGACCGACCCGTGCATCCACCCCAGTTTTACGGGCAGGTGGCAGCGTTTGCCGGCGATTTCAATCTCAACCTCCAGAACCGTCCGTTCCGCAATAAAGCGGTGCACCCCCGGGATGCAGCGGACTCCGAGGGTCCCGAGCTCAAGCGCCATGAGCTCCGCGAGCCGGGCGCTCGATTCCGGGGGGCTGATTACGCGGACCAGGAACGCGGGGCGGCCTTTTTTCATGATGACCGGGACCGCGGATGCGTCCCGTGCACCGGCCTCCATGAACCGTGCAACCGCGTGGGCGATCACCTCTCCGCTGACATCGTCCACATTGGTCTCCAGCAGGTCTGTGGTGTCCTGCGACAATGCAGCGCCGGTACCTGCAGTCCCGGCCAGTATCACCCGGAGGACATTCGGGGCATCACGGGTGTCCCGGGTGCCGGCACCGTACCCGCTCGCGAGGATGGTATATCCTCCCAGCGTGCCGGGGTCAAGGGTAGAGAACTCGGCAAGGAGTGCCGCGCCGGTCGGCGTGCAGAGCTCGCCGGCATGTTCTCCGGGCGAGACAACGAGGGTTGTCTCCTGCAGGATAGCGGCAGTGGCCGGGGACGGAACGGGGAATGTGCCATGGGAGCCTGTGGCCGTGCCGTGCCCGAGCATGACCGGGAGAATGCTGACGCCGTCCACGGCAAGGGTGTGCAGGGCGGTACAGGCCCCGAGGACATCCGCAATGGCATCGTCCGCCCCCACTTCATGGAAATGGGCGTGGGCACCGTGCACTGCCGACTCCGCTGCATGGATCCGCAAAAAGACCCGGCGGGCCATGGCAAGCGCCGGTGCCGGCACGTGGGGAGCCGCTGCATCGAGGCGCTCCATCACCTCGGCAAGGGTCCGGTGAGCCGGTGTGGCGTTCGTGTCCACTTTTACGGCCCGGATCCCTTCCCGGGTGACGGTCGTAACCGAAGGCTCTGCAACAACAGCAGCCATTGCCCGCAGGACTGCTTCCCGGTCTGCCCCGCAATCAAGCAGGGCGCCGGTGACCATGTCGCCCGCTGCACCGTGGAACGGATCGAAGATGAGGACCCTCATTATCAGTACCTATAAATCCCTGCGTATATGACCTTTAAGGTAATGCCAGAAGTGCAATTAAGGGTGGATTCCGCGTACCCCGGCGATCAGGGTGGCGGAAAGGCCCGGCTGGATCCCGAGACCATGCTCGCGCTCAAGATCTCGCCCGGGGACCTGGTCGCGATCGAGGGGAAACGCCGGACCGTGGCCAAGGTCTGGCGGGCCCTTGTCGAGGACTGGAACCAGCGCAAGATACGGGTTGACAATTTTACCCGGCAGAATGCCGGTGTCAGCATCGGCGACAACGTGAAAGTCGTCAGGATCGCAGACGAGATCGAGGCGAAACGGGTGGTCCTCGCACCCCCGGAAGACCTCCCCAAGAAGATCCCGATCGCGAACAATCCCCATGTCGTGAACGGCCTGATCGATTTCCCGGTCGTAAAAAATGACACCATCCCGATCATGCTCGGCCTGCCGTTCATCCAGCCGCAGATCGTTGGCTTCAAGGTCGTGGAAGTCGAGCCCGAGGAAGCGGTGATCATCACCAAGAACACCGCGATCGAGTTCTCCGACAAGCCCGCGGCCGGGTTCGAGGGTATCAAGCGGTTCAGCTACGAGGATATCGGGGGCCTCAAGGATGAGCTCCAGCGGCTCCGCGAGACGATCGAGCTCCCGCTCCGGCACCCGGAACTGTTCCAGAAGCTCGGGATCGAGCCGCCCAAGGGCGTCCTCCTCTACGGCCCGCCGGGCACCGGCAAGACCCTGATCGCAAAGGCGGTGGCCAGCGAGAGCGGGGCACACTTCATCCATATCGCCGGGCCGGAAGTGATATCGAAATATTACGGCGAGAGCGAGCAGAAACTCCGGGATATCTTCGACGAGGCCCGGGAGAACGCGCCTTCGATCATCTTTATCGACGAACTGGACTCCATTGCCCCGCGGCGCGAGGACGTGACCGGCGAAGTCGAACGCCGGGTCGTTGCCCAGCTCCTCACCATGATGGACGGGCTCGAGGAACGCGGGCAGGTCGTTGTCATCGGCGCCACGAACCGCGTCGATGCGATCGATGCGGCCCTCCGCCGTCCCGGGCGCTTTGACCGGGAGATCGAGATCGGGGTCCCAAGCGAGCCGGACCGGATCGAGATCATGAAGATCCACACCCGGGGAATGCCGCTTGCCGAGGACGTCAACCTCGACACCCTCGCCCAGCAGACCCACGGGTTCGTGGGCGCCGATCTTGCCGCCCTTGCCCGCGAGGCAGCGATCCGGGCCCTCCGCCGCTACCTGCCGGACCTTGACCTCGACGCCGAGGAGATCCCGCAGGAGGTGCTGGACACGCTCCGGGTCTACGCGAGCGACTTCCGGAGCGCCCAGCGGGACGTTGGCCCGAGCGCGATGCGGGAAGTGATGCTGGAAGTATCGCACGTCAAGTGGCAGAACGTGGGCGGCCTTGATGCAGCGAAGGTCGAGGTCCGCGAGGCGATCGAGCTCCCCTTAAAAGACCGGCAGCGGATCGATGATCTCGGGATCGAGCCGCCCCGGGGCATCCTCCTCTACGGCCCTCCGGGAACCGGAAAAACCCTGATCGCAAAAGCGGTGGCCAGCGAGAGCGGGGCGAACTTTATCCCCGTCCGCGGCCCCCAGCTCCTCTCCAAGTGGGTGGGCGAGAGCGAGCGGGCCGTGCGCGAGATCTTCAAGAAGGCCCGGCAGGTCGCCCCGGCAATCATCTTCTTCGACGAACTGGACGCCCTGGCGCCGGAACGGGGCCGGGGCGGCGACTCCCATGTCCTCGACAACGTGCTCAACCAGATCCTCACCGAGATGGACGGCCTCATCGAGTTAAAAGATGTTGTTATCATGGGCGCCACGAACCGCCCCGAGATGGTCGACCCGGCCCTCCTGCGTGCGGGGCGGTTTGACCGCCTCGTGTACATCGGGGAGCCCGTCTTTGAGGACCGGAAGCAGATCATCGCCATCCATACCCGCTTCATGCCGCTCGAAGGATCGCGCCTTGAGGAGATTGTGCGCCTGACCGCGCAGTATAACGAGGACGCGATCACGGAACTGGTCGAGAAACTCGGGAGGAACAGGGAGGTGACAGCAGACGAGATCACCGCTGCCATCACCCCGGCGCCGGAAAAGATGACCGGAATCCCCGCCGGCACCCGCCGGAGGAGTCTCATCGAGCACATGGCCGAGCGGAACCTGACCCTTGCCGACCCGGCCCGGGAGAGCCTTGCCGCCGACCTTGCCCGGGTGACCGAAGGATTTGTCGGCTCAGACCTCGAAGCCCTCTGCCGGGAAGCCGGCATGCTTGCCCTCCGCGAGGGAGTCAAGGTCGTTGCCACCCGCCACTTCGATGCAGCGAGGAACAAGGTGCACCCGACGATGAACGAGAACCTCCGGCAGTATTACGGCAAGATCCAGCAGCACTTCAAGGGCGGGCTCCCCGAGAAGGTGCAGCCGCCGGAGTACCAGTAATTTTTTCGCTTTTTTAAAAAAGACCCCTACCTGACCAGGGTTCCACAAAGTACTCCCGGAGTTATACCCTGTAACCTCAGCGATGTTGAAATTTTTTAAGCACAGAGGGAGAGAGAAGTGCTATGAAACACCGAATCCGTATCAAGGCGACGGTCCCTGACGGAGGTGAGACCCAGCAACTCTGCCCGATATGCCAGAAAGAAACGAAAGCAGGTAATACATCCTGCCCGGGATGCGGGTATACATTTCCCGTCCTCAATACCCGGCGTCCAAAACTGCATCATGCATCACTTATCAGTTTACCTCACTCTGCTGATTCAGGTACCGGGACAGATTTTATTTTTTTATAGGAAAGGGAAAATCTCCCGGCTCGTTCCGGGGAGTGCGCATTTGGAAGAGGGCGTCGGTCGTTTCCCCCGCCAATTGATGCGGCCCGGAACAAGGTTTACCCCACTATGAACGAGAACCTCCGGCAGTAATACGGCAGGATCCGGCAGCACTTCTAGGGCGGGATCCCCGAGAAGATGCAGCAGCCGGAGTATCAGTAATTTTTTTCTTTTTTTTAAAGAAATGCTCCGAGTTTGAGGCAAAATAGAAAAAAAAGATTCCTTTTCAAATAATCCTTTTAACTTTTGCATAAATCGCTGCAGGAATTCCGATTATTAAGAACGAGAGTGCTATCATCTCATTTGTTACTGCCAGTTTTATCGAGTTGGGAATATCAAGAGAGATTATCCAAGAAATAATCCCCAACGGTATTTGAACGATTGATAATGCAAGGGATATCGCACAAACAAAAATCAGGATTCCAACGATCCCGATTATTAATTCAATTGGGCTTCCACTTGAATTGTGCATAATTAATATTAATTTCAATAATTAATAGACTTTTACCTTTCTCTTTTTTTTGTCTAGCTAACATTTTCCGACTAATCTTTTCTCTTTCCTCGTTTGCACGATCCCCATAAAATTCCTCCATCGTGTAAAACGATTTACCCCCCTGGACAACATTTATCATTTTTTCAATATGTCTTGTCCACTCAGACCGTTTTTCAAAAGTCCTCGGCCATATTTTTGAATGGCACGACCTGCATAGAACGATAAATTTGTCAGGAGTCCCTATAATTTCAAAGTTTCTCGGCTGATTTTTCAAATTGAGGTTTGTATAATTTTTCTTCCCGATAACCTGACAGCATGACCGTTTCTCACCATAGACGTGATGGACTGAACCAGTATCTGAAATTAGATATTCCCCACATAACGGACAAATATCCCCGTAATTATCCTTATAAAATGCGAGCGCTCGGGGTTTGACTGAATCAAATAAGTCGCAGTAGTTATCATATCGTTCTGCTGACAGTGATCCCAACCAAGCGCACTCTTTTGAACAATACTTCGGATCAAAAAATTTTACTTGGCTTGGTATACGTCCAAATTCTTTGCCACAATGTTTGCAGGTAAGTTTTATTGGTTCAACCTCTTTGAGTTTGAATGCACACTCTTTTGAGCAGGCCCGCGCCGTTTTCTCTCGGTATTTTTCAACAATGTATTCTTTTCCGCAGGCTTCACAGGTTTTAGTAACAACTCCTTTACCTTGCCAGAACGGGTTCTTCTCTCCAGTAAGGCGCTCGCTCAGTGCATTTCTGCGGTTTTCAGCTTTTTTCCATGCGTCTTTAAGACTTTTACTACGTTTCCTCAACGTCTCTTCTGAGGGGAGAAGTCCTTTATGGGATTCACTTAATTTTTTTAATTATTCTTCTGTCGGTTTTCTTCCATGCAAGGGGTGGGTTTCGCCAACGAAGTTTTTTGACATCCATTTCCCTTTACAAGAAGGTGAACAAAATTTTGCAGTATCTTTTCGGAACTGTGGAACCTCAAAATCTTTCCCACATTCTTCACATTTTTTGGTTATTTTCCCGCCAGCCCATCTGGCTGCTTTTTCACCTACAAGATGTTTTGACCGCCAAGCACCTTGACAAGCACGAGAACAGAATTTTCGGGTTTCTGCCTCACTTTTTCTAACACTAATTTCCTTACTGCATTCCTGACATTTTACTACAATATTTCCGCCTTTCCACCCTGGGTGCTTTTCTCCTCTCATTTGAGAAGCGCGTTTCTCTATGGTTTCTTTGGACTGTTTTACACCTTTATGTGATTCAATTAATTTTTTTCTGGTTTCTTCCCTAATTGGCCAATTATACATCGGGTGCTTTTCACCTACAATATTTTTTGACATCCAGTTTCCCTTACAAGAGCGTGAACAAAATTTTGCGGTATCCTTACGGTATACCTGAACCTCAAATTTTTTACCGCACCCATGACAGGTTACGATGGATTTTGGCATTGCAATAGTCTATCATGCACGTATTTTACAATAATATCATCTGACGAAAAAGTTGTATTACCTCCCGCCGGTGCTCCTGGTTTTTCCAACACCCCCATTGCGAGAGGTGTCTGTTGCATCTGGATGCAATAGGGATCTCCTCATACTACAAAACGTATATATCCAGCAGAATAATACATGCAGAAACAGCCGGCCCAACCGGTAACAAGGCGCACGGGAAAATAAACCCCCGGCGCCCGCATCGCCCGGCCGGCATTCAAGGAAACACCAATATGACACACCACCAGCGAGCGAAAGCTCCGGAAAAACGTAAGGCAAAGGAGATGATCAAAAAATGCCCCGCGGACGCAAACCGCTCATCGCGCTGAGCGAAGCAAAACACATCGCACAGAAGCGTGGCGAGGTCCGGCATTTCCGGCACGAGCCGGACATGATCTGCAGCTTCGTCATCTATATGATCGGGGTCATCGCATTCGTCCGGGTCCGGCGCGTTGAACGCATCCGCATCACGGCGGACTGGCTGGAACGGGAAGCAGCAGCGGATCTCGCAGCGCTCCGGTTTATTGCATCATCGCCGGAAATCTCCCGCGAGCTCTGGGTCTATACGCCGAAAGGATTGTTCCGGTTCTTCCGCGTGCTTGAACATTCGCTCGTGGAGCTCGACCGCTCCGGGAACCCCATGCCTGGCCAGGCACCGCTCCCGGCACGAACGATGCCGGCAACCGCAGGGGTTTGGGCAGAAAAATCCGGGGGTCCGGAACCCGCGCCGGGCTCACCGGGATCAGCAGTGAGAGTCCCGGTATACCTCCTCCCTGCCCGCACTCCCGGAACCATCGAACCACCAACGGTGACCGTCGAAGGAACTCCCTCTTCCGGGCGTGAGGGGGAGGAAGGGGAGTGAGATCGTAAATAAGGCCCCTTTTGCCAAACGGAGCGATTATAGAGCGATTTGAAAAAGACTGGCCATTCCGGTGTACCTGAAATCCGGGGAATTCAGAAATAAAGGTACAATGAGGAGATTTCGGGGCCCTTATCGGCCCCGGAATGGATTTTTTCACGACGGAGAAAAAAATCCGGCCTAATACACGCTATTGGGAGGCGAAAGTCTTCCTGAGTCGTACTCCCGGCTCATGACCGGGAAAAAAGGGCGGTTTTTGGGATCCGGAATTCCCATACACCTTGTGATAAGTAAACCAGATGATTTCTACGAACTGGCTATGAGTAGCTTCTCGTGGAGCGTGGTATGAGAATCCCCGGGTTGTCGTAAGGTGCGGCCGGACCGGGCCTTACGTCGGAGAAAATTTAGCCGGAGAATGTCGCCTGCCTGGTCGTTCCCCGATCATAAATCAGCCCCCTTTTGCCTAACGGGGTTCGTTCTGAACGATTCTGGAAATCTAGAAAAACCTGTGCAACGGAAAATCCGGGGAATTCGGCAAAAACGGTACAATGAGGATATTTTTCCCGGCGTATCGGGCCCAGATTGAAATTTCTTCGTCGTGACACAAAATCCGGGCTAATACACGCTATTGGATGGGGAAAGTCCCAAAAAGCCCTACAAGAGCACAGGATCTGAAAAGGAGGGCGGTTTTGGGATCCCCGGTGTTCGGGGTATTTTGGGATCCAGGGGCTCCCTGAGCGGAGGCGGCGGTTTACCGGCTGCAGTGCAGATCTCATCCAATAGAAGTTTTTTAAAAACCGAGTTTTTCCGGAACAACTGCAGAACAACCATCGATCCGGTTAAAGTGATCACAGTTCCTTGTCACAATCTTATCCATCCCAAGAGAATGTGCGGTGGCGGCGATCAGGCAGTCATTGAATTCAATTTTCTTTCCGGTTTTTGAGAGTTTTGCATAAATTTTTCCACCCGCGATGGCAACAGACTCATCGAGTCCGACGATCTGAACATAGGCGAGAAGTTCATCGGTCTTCTTTTGCGCATCTTTCAATGGAGAAAGGGCCGCACCAGCGCTCAGCTCTGCAACCGTGATGACTGAAATAATCCCGGTGTTCTTATCATCAGAAAAACTTTCGAACAGCTCAAAGGACTTCTGCGGACCGTTCGTCCGGAGAACATCCACGCATATGCTCGTATCCAGAAAATAATTCATAATGGCTGGATAGTACGGGATTTTCGCAGGGTACTCACAAAGTCCGCACTATCCACATCATAACCCCAGGCTCCCCGGAGTGATGCAACCGGTTTTTTCTCAATAATTTTTACGAAGACCTCTTCACCGGTTTTTGTCAGGATTCCTTTCTCCAGTTCGAGATGGAAGCCATCGATGACTTTTGCTTTTATTGTTGTCATACCGGATACCGTACACTACGTATCATCCCCTTTGCCATTAAGGTTTGTGCGGGAATCCGGTGGATCCTAACCCATAAAAATCGACGGGATGGATATCCCTTGCGATCACCGGGTGCTCCTATGATCCATGGGAGACACTTCCGGCATTTCCCACAAGAAAATCCCGCAGCCTCCCACATCTCACCCGCCAAGCAGCATGGAGAACCCGATCAGCACCATCAGGATCGCAAAGAGGACCTGCAGGTTCCTGCCGGAACAGGAATGGGCAAACCGGACGCCGATACGGGCGGCCGGGATCGTGGTCACGGCAAGGATGGCAAACGTCAGCAGGTCCACGTACCCGAGCGAGTACGGGGGCAGCCCGGCCACACCCCACCCGGTGATGATATACGCCGTCACGGCCCCGGCTGAGGAGAAGATCAGGCAGGCCGATGACGTGCCGACCGCCCGGTGGATCGGGTAGCCGAACAGGAGAACGAGGACCGGCACGAGCAGGGCACCGCCGCCAAGGCCGGTCAGGCCGGACAGGACGCCGATGAAGAACCCGGTGACCAGGAACTGGAGAGTTGATCCCCTCATCTCGCATTCGGCACATTCCCGGATCCGCCAGACCATGCGGACGGCGATGATGAGGATAAAGATCGCAAAGAACAGCCGGAGCACGTGGCCCGGGACATGGGATGCCGCAATCCCCCCCGCAAGCCCGCCGAAGATCGCGGCAACGCCCATCGGCAGGGCTGCATGCCATTCCACTGTCCCGTGTTTGTGGTGGGCAAGCGCCCCGCTGATCATGGTTGGCAGGATCACGGCAAGCGACGTGCCGAACGCGATGCGGGTTGCAAGCGTGGAATCTGTCCCGCCAAGGGTGTACAGCCAGAACTGGACCGGCGTCATCAGCGAACCGCCGCCAACGCCAAAGGCTCCGGACTCAATACCGGCCACGATGCCGGTCAGGAACAGGATTGCTGACTGGAGGATCGTATCCATGGTATGCTCCGGAACCTATGCTGCAGGATTATTACCCGGCAGACATCAATAGTCTAACGATAGACCATGGAGAAACCAGCGCTCCTCATCATCGATATGCAGAACGACTTTGTGCTCGAGGGAAAACCGCTGAAGGTTGCAGGTGCACGGGAGGTAATCCCGAAGATCCAGGCCGTCCTCTCCGAATTCCGGAAGCGGTCCCTGCCGGTCTTCCATGTCCTCCGTGTGCACCGTCAGGATGGTTCGGACGTGGAGATTATCCGGCAGGATCTTTTCAGGAATCACCCGTTTGCAGTTGCCGGTACCCCGGGAGCAGCGGTCATCGATGAACTCTCCCCTGTTCCGGGGGAGTATGTACTGGAGAAGACCCGGATGAGCGCCTTCATCGGCACCGAACTCGACCTGATGCTCCGGACGCTCGGGGTTACAACACTTTTCGTGTGCGGGATCCAGACGCCGAACTGCATCCGGACCACGGTCTTCGATGGCATTGCATACAATTACCCGGTCATGCTCATCGATGATGCAACCGGCGCATCCTCCGGAGAAGTGCACCGGGCCAATGTCCGGGACATACAGAATATCGGCGTGCGGATCGTAAAAACCGCGGAAATACCCGGTATCCTGAGCTGAATACAAGAACCCAAAAAAAATTACAGTTTCCGGACATAATCCCGGATCAGCCAGACACCGACAATGATGACAGCGAGGTAGTAGGCCGCCGAAACAATGGGCACGAACTGGTCGGAGATCCAGGTCCGGATCAGCTCCTGGACCGTGAAATAGAGCTGGAACGCCGCGATAAGGACGAAAATCGCGATGATGGCATATACCAGGCCGAGCCAGTCATTTCCCGGCTTCTTCTCTCCGGGTTTTGGTTCTTTTGTCACCGGTCCCCCCGCTGGCGGGATGTAAAACGAATTCTCCGTCGTCTGTTGTGTACTCTCTTCTCCGGTCATGGCTGCCGCCTCCTGATGTTTGCGAGCACGGCAAGAGCACTCAGGGCGATAAGAACCAGTGGCGCACTCAAGCCGGGTGATTTCATGGTTGCATACGGCTGCGGGACAGCGGATGCGTATCCCGGCGATCCCGCCGGCTCCTGCACAAACTTCGAGGTCTCGATCTGCTTTGTCACGAACTGCGTGTCCTTGGCCACCTGCACCCCGGGCCGGAGCCGCACACTGCCCTCGCCACGCAGGATAATCGTCTCGTTCTTCCAGATCAGCACCTCGACTACATAGTTGTACTGGTCGGGGACCGAGAGGATCACGCCGGACACCCGCGTGGCATCCGGCTGGATGCTCTCCACGCGGGCCCGCTGCTTGTCGGCGAGCAGCTTCGCGTCTTCCTCCTTTGCCTTCACTTCGATGTCGAACGCACCGCTCGGGGCGCGGTTATTGTTGGTGAGATAGATGTCTGTCTGGATGGTCGCCCGGTCGCCTGCCACCTTTTTCACCAGGAAGTCGATGTCGGTGATGGCAAGGCCGGTCTCCTGGATATCGGGCGTGAGCCGCTCGAGGCTGTACACGGTCAGCTCTCCCTGCCCTTTGCGCTGCCCGTTCTCGAAGACCGTACTGACGAGACGGTAGGAGCCTTTGCGTGGAAGGACGATGATCTGGGTGACGGAGCCGGCCCCGCGGATGCCAAGGAAGCCGGCATCGCCGGCCTGTTCGGCAATAACAAGGCCGCTTCCCGTATCATACGCTTTGAGCTGGACGCGTGAGATGCCGGAGGAGACACCGTACGTGTTCTGTATTTCGGATGTCACGTCCAGGGTGACCTCGGAACCGGTCACTTCCCGGGCGCCGACCGTGATGGATGTTACTGCCACCGAACTGTCCTTGAGGCAGCCGGCACAAAAGACCAGCGCCGCGAGACTGAGGAGGAGCACGACCGGCAGTATGGAATGGATGCGGTTGTCAGGCATGTATTCACTCATGAAAGATATTATTCATGAGTATTTATGTGTAGTTATTTTATATCGCGACTGCCCCGTCTGCCGGAACCTGCGATAATTGGCAGCATTTCTTTCGTAACAGGCCTCACCGGTGAAATGCCATACGCGAAAGAAATCGATAGGAATGGTTTTTTTCTCGGTAGAAAACCTCTTTTAAAAGATGAGATCACCCCCTTGGGCCAGCCCTGCCCCGTCGGGGGCGGCGGCGCATGCGATGCCCCGGCATGACCTTCATTGAAACGTCCTGTTTTTTTTTGTAAAAAAGGTACTACAGCACTACCGCAAACGGGGCCCCCCGGCGGCGGGGCGAAGCCCCGGGAGCATCAGATATCGAAATGATGTCTACAAGGCAATTTTTTTAAAAAAAAATCTCTTTCCACCGGCCTCTTTTGCCGGCATCAGGTACTAATCCGGTTTAAAACATTCCTACTCGCAGTACGGGTCGCTTGCCCATTCCTCGATGATCCTTTTGGGAGGCCTCCCCCCCCGGCGGTGGTGCCGCTGCTGCGGGGAGGTGCGGTCAGGCCCGGACTCCTCCTCGTCAATGTCCTCATCGGTTCCCGTGGTTTCCTCAGGTTTTTTTGGGGCTTCGGGACGCGGGGGCGGTTGCTGGTCGCGCCGGTGAAAGTCCCGCCGGCCGCCATGGTGGCGGGGGCGGTCCCGACGGTCACTCCTCCGCTGCCCGGAACTACCCGGGCCCTGCGGGGTCTTTGGCTCCTGCCCTGTCTGCTGCTGCACCTGCGACGGGTGCTCCCCGGTATTCCGTGGCTGCGGGTCTTCTTCTGCCATAACTGTCAGACTGATTAATCGGGGCAGGAACCATAAAAAGCATTGCGTCTTTTCCCTGAGAGGCCGGGCAGGATCAGAGCCCGGCCGCGTTCTTTTCCCCTGTTCCGGCAGCCGGAAAGGCTGCCGGATCGCGATCGCTCAGAATGAATACCTATATACATCAACGTCAAATTTTGTAACAATCCCAACAACCGGTGTCCCATGTCCAACGTTACCACCCTTCTCGATGCAAAAAGCGTTCCGGAAGCAAAAGCCGCGCTCATCTGTCCCTCGCGGAACACGACCTGTTCGTTCAAACGGCTCCGGGACGAGATGAACCGGGTAGGCCATGGTCTCCTGTCGCTGGGCGTGAATAAGGGGGACCGGGTCTGTATCTACCTCGACAGTTCGCCCGAGTACCTTATCAGCTATTTTGCGATCTGGCGGATCGGTGCCGTGGCGGTGCCGACCAATATCGTATACCGCGGCAAGGAACTGCTCCACGTGATCAACGATGCCGGCGCCTGCACGGTGATAACGGACCTGCAGGGCGCAGGGATTATCGGCACCATCCGGAAGGATGCCCCCACCATCTCCCACCTCATCTGCACGAACGGCTCCTGCGAAGGATCCGTTGCCTGGGACTCGTTCCCCCCGGTCCCGGAGAACACGCGGGCAGCGAACTGCTCGACCGAAGACCTCTGCCATATCCAGTATACGGCCGGCACAACCGGCCGGCCCAAGGGGGCCATGCTCACTCACGGCAACTGGATGACCGCGCTTGATACTGAGCGGGACGCCCTCCGGTTACGACCGGACGATGTCTACCTCGGTATCTACCCGATGGGCCATGTCGGCCTGTCATGGGGACTCGCCGTTATCCGGGCCGGGGGAACCTACGTCATGATGGAGCGGTTCGAGCCAGAGCGGTACATCGCGCTTGCCAGCCAGTACAGGGTCACGGTGCTCGCCGGGATGCCCCCGGTCATCCATACCCTTGTCCATTCCCCGCCCGGCACGGAAGCGCAGCTCGCAAGTGCCCGGGTGATCATCTCCGGTGGCGGCCAGCTCCTGCCGGTAGTCTGGGAGGCCTTCGACAAGCGCTACCACATCCCGGTGGCAAACTCCTACGGGCTCTCGGAAACGATCGTGATCGGCTCGGGAACCACCACGCTCCCGGAGTACCCTCACCTGACAAAGGGTTACCGGAGCGTCGGGGTGGCGGTCGGCTACACCGAGATCCGGATCGTTGATTCCGGCGATCCGGAACGGGAGCTCCCGTACGGCGAGTGCGGGGAAGTCGCTCTCCGCGGGCCGGCTGTTGCAAAGGGGTACTGGAACCTGCCGGAAGCGACCCGCGAGGTCTTCAGGCCGGACGGCTGGTTCCTGACCGGCGATATCGGGTACCTCGATCCGGAGGGTATCCTCTGCATCACGGACCGGAAAAAGGACATGATCATCATGTCAGGCTGGAAGATCTACCCGACCGAGGTCGAGAACGTGATCATCCGGCACCCGGCGGTCGCCGACGTTGCTGTCTTCGGTATACCCGATGAACGGAAGGGGGAAGTCCCGGTTGCGGCGATCGTGTTCCGGCCCGGGATGACCCTCAGCGCAGAAGAGCTCGAGGCGTATTGTCGCGACCATATGGCCGGCTACAAGATCCCGCGGAAGCTCATGGTGAGCAGCTCACTGCCCCGGGTCCACGGGTGGAAGCTCCTCCGCCGGGAACTGAGGGAACAGTTCAGCACGTCGCACGGGTGAGGCACCGGAGTCCCGTGAAATCGCGCGCCAGTCCCAAAAATATTTAATGATTCCCCATTATATTATCAGGCTGAATCATTATGGTCAACAAAAAAAGCCCTATTGAGGACGTCCCGATAACCAGCCGGGCAAAAAGGCGATCAACCGGCATCGTGGGTCTCAACCTGCTGCTGGACGGGGGATTTCCCGAGGGAACCCTCATCATGCTCTACGGCACACCCCTTGCCGCTGTTGACCTTGCCGCGTACCAGTTCTGGAGAGGGGAGGACGAAGAGGAGGGCACGTACCTGATGAACGACGGGGACGTGGACGCCGGCATGCTGGATGCCACCGATATGCACCCGGACCTCTACCTGACCCAGATGGCCGGGAACAGGATCGTGATCGATTCCCTCTCTATCCTCATAGTGAAATACGGTATCGACGTGGCCCTGAAGTTCCTCCACACTGCCCGCGAGGAGATGAGGAAACGGAATGCCAATCTTGTTTTTGTCGTCTACACCGGCATCCACCAGCCGATCGACATGACGAGGATCATGCGGGCAGCAGATATCGTCATCGAGTTCGGTACCGAGGTCCACCAGGCCGATATCGAGCGG
This sequence comes from Methanoregula sp. UBA154, assembly GCA_002502245.1. Taxonomy (GTDB): domain Archaea; phylum Halobacteriota; class Methanomicrobia; order Methanomicrobiales; family Methanospirillaceae; genus Methanoregula. The sequence continues at coordinate 121,359 of DAPW01000015.1, read as the reverse complement.
ACACTGGCAGTGCAGAAGATCAAGGACTCGGCGGCACCCCAGCGCCTGCTCCCTTTCATCATCACTGACCGGGGTATCGAGGCGTCGACCACCTCACGGGTCGTCTGATCCGGAATTTTTATTTTTTTTTGCTCTGGAGAAAACATCTGAATAAGGCACTCAGTGAAATTTGCGAGGGTGACCCCCTCTCTCCCCCAGAGGGGGAAGCAGCCCAAGGGGGCATGCCCTCTTGACCCCCAATTTTGTATCATTTTTCTCAAAGGATTCTGCACCCGGTCCTGCTCCACGGGGCGAGCCCCGACGAGGCGGCGAGCGCCCGTGGCTTCATCGTAATTCAGTCCTTAAATTTTTGACAGCTTTTCTACAGAGCATATTTTTTTCTCTGGAGAAACCTGCATGAACCGGAGGAGTTCACACCGGAACCATGAAAATCAAAAAAAAACATCATACGTTTTTATGGAGGGTCCCCTCATAAGGGCCCCCCGGGCGCGGCGGCGCAGTTTGGTGTTTGTTTAGAGCGCGCAGTCATTGATCCCCGCCGCGGGGGCTTCTTTTTCGCCTTCCATTCCGAACAGGCAGTTTTCTTGTTCTTCCCTCGTACATCTTCCTGAACGTGTGGGTGTACTGTACCCATTTTTTGTCCGGAGTTGTTCTTCTTTCATACCGGCCGCCATAGTGCAGGGTTCCGGATAAAACAGTCAAAAACCTGAATTTTTTTAATCCCGCGCCTGACTGCGATTAAAAGAATGGTCCCGTCAACCGGATACCTGCGGAAGGTGGAGAAGACGGGGTCGTCACATCCCTGCTGAAAATTCCTGCCGGTTCCGGAGGATCTGTGCCAGCAACCGCAGGTTCTGGCGCAAAAATTCCAGATCAAGGCCTGAGAGGTCCTTATCCGGACGGGTGAGATCGGGCTGGATCCCAAGCAGGGTGGTTTCCGTCCCGGACTCCCGTTCAACATAATCCATCACAACAGAGAGCGGGAGGACATGCGTGGAGAGAAGGCTCGCCCGGATCCGATCCGCTTCGATGAGCGCGATCGTGCCGGGCCTTACGCCCATATCCGCAGCATCAAAGAAAAGCACATGTACGGGCCGGTACCGGCGGAGAGGGCCGGTGATGCTCTCCGGAACGGTCCCGGCACAAAAAACCCTCACGTCATGGATATGGTACTGATCGATCTCCCGTGCCGCGAACATGCCGAGCTGATCGGGGGGGATGAGTTCTTCCCCGATACCAACGATGGCGAGCCGTCGGGCGCCCGTTATCCTGCGCCGGAGGGTATCAAAAACCGGGTCCGTCTTCTGCATCAGGTGATCACGACCTCCCGGTCCGTACCAGACCCCCCGAACTCAGGTGCCAGGTGAATTGCCCCGGTCGGGCAGTGCCGCTCGCAGAGGCCGCAGCGGATGCACTGGAACAGTTTCACCTGCGGGCGTTTCTTGCGGGCAATGTTCTTTCCCTTGAATTCGACATCCCGGGGGCCTTCGATCATCCTGATGACCTGTGCCGGGCAGATGAGGGAACATTTCGAGCACCCGATGCATTTGTCATCGCTGATCGCCACCCTCCCGCGGAAGGTATCCGGTACCGGGACTTTCTCCCGGGGATAGAGGATGGTAACCGGCCGTGAGAGGAGGTTCTGGATCATCTCCAGAAGAACGCTCATGGCGTCACCCAGAGATAGTTGATGACGAGCACGATCCCGACCTGCACCAGCGCCGCGCTGGCAAGGTATTTCCAGCCGATATCGTTGAGCTGGTCGATGCGCAGGCGGCCGGTCGCTGCCGAGATCGAGGACAGGACAAGGAGGATGGCAAGGGTCTTTGCAAGGAAGAGGCCAAAGCCGGCAGCCGCGTTCAGCCACGGGAAGGGGAGGGCCCACGGGAGCATCGGGCCGCCAAGGAACAGTGCAGCGATCAGGGTACTGCCGGTGACCAGCGACACTTCCGTGGTCAGGTGCATGAGGGCAAGCCTTCGCCCGGTCAGCTCCGTCCAGGGCCCGCCAATGATCTCGGTCTCGGCCTCGGGGATATCGAAGGGAGTCCGCTCCAGTTTTGCCTGGAGCCCGACCAGTGCAACAATAAAACCAATCGGCTGGAAGAACACGAGCCAGAGGTTCTGCTGCTGCCAGAGGACGATCTCCGAGATCGACCAGCTGCCTGCCATAATGGCGGGAGTGAGGAGGGCGAGGAAGAACGGCACCTCATAAATGAAGAGCTGGGTCACTGCCCGGACGCCGCCCACGGCGGAAAAGATGTTGCGGGAGAGCCAGCCCAGCAGGAAGAGGGCCATGGTCGGGAGTGCCATGAGATAGAGGACCACGACAAGGTCTCCGGAAAAGGCGAGCGGACTGTACCCGAGAACCGGCACATAGAGAAATGCCGTCATGACAGCCGCAAGGGCAACAAGGGGAATCGCGTCAACGAGCCTCCGGTCCATTCCGTCCAGGTTGATCACTTCCTTGCCCAGCAGCTTGATGAAATCCGCAAACGGCTGGTAGAGCGGCGGCCCGACCCGCTGCTGCATGCGGGCTGCAATCTTCCGGTCCAGGTACGAGAGGAAGAGCGCGTACGCAACCAGGAAGAAGAACCCCGGAAAGAGGAAGATGTAGAGGAGGAGAAATACGGGGTCGGTCATGGTCACATCCGGTTTTGCCTGTTTTTAGGATCGCTCGTAATCTGCACGCCCGGGGCACCCGCACCGTTCGTCCTGCGCTCGTTGTTGACAACGACCATGCGGGAAGTGCAGGAGAGGCAGGGATCGATAGCTGCAACGATCACCGGTATGTCCGCAAGGTTCTTGTTGACGAGACAGACTGCAACTGACGTCCAGTTCGCCAGGGTCGGTGTCCGGATATCAATCCGTTCGACTTTGTCCGTCCCGTTGGTCCGGATATAGTGAGCCAGCTCCCCCCGGGGGGCTTCGTACCGCGAGAGGATCTCGCCTTTGGGTGCATTTTTGGGCGCATCGACCCGGATCGGGCCCCGGGGGATATTTTCAAGGCAGAAGCGGACAATCTGCGAGCTCTCCCACAGCTCCCCGATCCGGACCCGCGTACGGCCGTACACGTCCCCCCGGGTATCCGTGACAACGTTCCACGGAACCTCAGCATAGGCAAGGTACGGGTCGTCCCGGCGGACATCGTAGTCCACGCCGCTCGCCCGTGCGGTCGGTCCGACTGCCCCGTAGTTCAGCGCCTCCTCCCTGCTCATCGAGCCCACCCCCCGGAACCGGATCAGCAGGGTCTCCTCGCTGTCCACCATCTCCCGGTACTTTTTGATCCGCTCCTCGAGATTGGGCAGCCGTAAGAGTGCGGCCTCTATCTGGGCCGGGGTGAGATCGCAACGAACGCCCCCGATCTCGTTCATATTGTAGTGGACCCGGTTCCCGCTCATCTCCTCGAGCGTGTCCTGTACCGCCTCGCGGTCGCGCCAGGTCCACATGAAGAGGGTGTTGAACCCGATCTCGTGCGCTGCAACCCCCAGCCAGAGGAGATGGCTGTGCATCCGCTCAAGTTCGGCGATGATCGTGCGGATGTACCGGGCCCGCGGGGGGATCTCCAGTCCCATGATCTCCTCAATTCCCTTGGCAAAGCACGTGGCATGGGAATGCGAGCAGATACCACAGACCCGCTCAAGGAGCGGGAGGACCCGTATGAAATTCCGCTGCTCGGCTGCCTTCTCTATCCCGCGGTGGTTGTAGGAGAGGTTCAGTTCGAGGCGGACGATCTTCTCCCCGTCAGCGATAATCCTGAAATTGACCGGTTCCTTGAGCGCAGGGTGCTGCGGGCCGATGGGAATGACAACTTCGGGCATTTACATCCTCTCCCCTTTTATACCCCCGTAAAACGTATCCGGCCCGGGTTTCCAGTCCTTGCGCAGAGGGTGTTCGTTTTCCGGCCAGTCCTCGTTCAGCATGAGTTTTTTTAAGTCAGGATGTCCCGCAAACATGATGCCGAAAAGGTCATGGATCTGCCGCTCGTAGATGCCTGCCGGGGGGAGGATATCCGATACCGTGGGGGTCACGGGAGCATCCCGGGGAAGACTGATGGACAGCGAGATGATGGTACGGTGCGGGCCGATCAGGTGGTACAGGAGTTCAAACGACTCCCCGTTGTCAATGGTACTGATAGTAACGAGGCGGTCGAACAACAGCACTGCCTGCGAGGTCGTAATCGCATCGTGGAGCCTGCCAGGGACGGTTTTAACCCTGACCCGGTTTTTCCGGACCTGCTCAACGGTCCCGAATTCCTTCATCCGTTCTATTATTGTGTCAGGAGTAACCACGCCGGTCATGATACCTCCGCTGAAGTTTTTTCCGCAGGAGCCCCGCCTGCAGGCTTTTTCTGCCGCCATTCCTTCCCGCCATGGGCTGCATCCTCTCCAAGCAGGTTCAGGCAGGTCACGACGGCGTTGATGATCTCGTCCGGACGTGGCGGGCATCCTGCGACATAGACATCGACAGGGATCACGCTGTCAACACAATCCATCATATGGTACAGGCCGTGGAATACGCCTCCTGACGCGCCGCAGGCACCCATGGCAATCACGTATTTCGGTTCCGGGATCTGTTCCCAGACCCGGCGCAGGCGGGAGGCCTGCTTCAGCGTGACATGCCCCGTGACAATCAGGATATCCGCGTGCCGGGGGGATCCTTTCGCGAGGATCCCGAAGCGCTCGACATCAAAGCGGGGCATCAGGCACGCGATGATCTCAATATCGCAGGCATTGCAGGCCCCGCTGTTATACACCGTCAGCCACGGGGATTTAACCCGCGCCCAGTTCACGAGACGCTGGCTGAGGCCGGTGTCCGAACCTGCCATGGTTAATCTTCACCTCCATTCACGGATGATAAGCCATTGATCGATACATATCCGCAGCCATGTACGACTCCGGTCACTGCTCCCACCTCAGGATCACAATCGCAATGGCCATGATCGCCAGGTACCCCAGCGGCCCCCAGAGCGGGGCATCGGGCGGGGCGGTTGCGAGCACCAGTGCAGCAACGTGGACCACCGTGAAGCACAGGGCCACGTAGAAGAACTGGTAGCCGGGCATAAATGCCTGCGCCTCCGCCGCCTCTCCCCCGACATACGGCATGGTCTTGTTGACGGAGTGAGTAAAAGGTGGTGCAACGCTGCGGGACCAGGCATAGATCAGGGAACCAATCCCGAGCGCGAACGCCATGATGATGACCGGGGACGCCAGGAGATCCCACGATACCATTTACTGCACCCCCCCGATAAAGATCTGCCGGGCCGCGTGGGATATCCATTCAAACGATTCCGGGAACAGCCCGAGATAGACCGTCACGAGCGCGAGGAAGACCACTGCGGAAACGATCGTCAGGGGCAGCGGTTTTTTGTGTACCGGGCAGGTGTCCTTGTCCGTGCCACAGAAGAGGAGGGTCGATATGACCGGGATGTAATAGCCCAGAGAGATCGCGCTGTTCAGGGCGAGGATCAGGGCGAGAAGGACACCGCTCCACAGAGAGGTTACCATACCGGCCTGTTCGAGGAGAAGCTTGCCGAGGAAACCGGACGTGAAGGGGACGCCGATAAGCCCGAAGATGAATACGACCATGGCTATGCCCAGCAGGGGGTGCCGTGCGCCAAGCCCCCCCATCCGTGCCGTCCGGTAGGACCCTGCATCGCGTGCGAATGCATCTGTGGCGAGGAATGCCCCGGATTTCATCATGGCATACGCGATGGCATAATAGAGGCCGGCAGTAAAGCCGAGAGGAAGATTGTAGATCAGGCCGATCCCGAATCCCAGCAGGATATACCCCATCTGGGCAACGCTCGAGTAGGAGAGGATATACCGGAGGTCTGTCTGGTTGAGCGCGAGAAGATTGCCGGTGGTCATGGTGACAACGGCGAAAAACGTGATGACAATGCCAAGGGTCCATGGCAGGGATCCTTCGGAGGGCAGGGCGGAGAGCGACAAAACCATCGCGATCAGGACCCCGATCTTTGTCGGGCCTACCATGATGGCGGTAACACCGACCGGCGCCCGGGCGTACACATCCGGCAGCCAGGTGTGGAGGGGCACAATCCCGAGTTTCACGCCATACCCGAGCAGGATCATGAGGGCCGCGAACAGGACGATGGGGGGATCTGCCCGTGCAAGGGCGGCAGGAAGCAGGGATATGGTCAGGGTATGGCCTTCAAGGAACAGGAGCGCAACGCCGAGGAGTGCGGTCAGGGTGCCCACGACCCCCTGGAGAAGGTATTTCATTGCTGCCGACAGGGCTGCGGGGTCTGTCTGGTAGCGGTACGCGCAGAGCGCATAGACCGGTATTGCAGACAGTTCAACAAGGACAAAGATGGTGAAGAGGTCCGTGGCGAACCCGACGGCCATGGCCCCGGCAAGGGCAAAGAGGAAGAGCGGGTAATAGAACTGGACCGGTCCTTTTGGATCAAGACTTCCTGCAGACGCCCATGCCGCCACTGCCCCGATACCGGTGACAAGGAGCCCGCCGGTCAGCCCGATATAGGAAATGGTTGGGTAGGCGGCGTGCTGGAAGAGGACGAAGACGAGCAGTGCGAAGACTGCCAGAAGGACAAATCCGGTCAGAGTACCGCACCAGTGCCGGAGGTTTGGGGGGAGGAGTTTTGCAATGAAATACATCGCGATACCCGAGAGTGCGATAAAGAAGGGCATGAACCCGGCAATATCAACCGGGTTCATAGCCCGGCCCCCAGGATAACCACGGTGACCAGAGCGACGAGAACACCCACAAACATCGCGATATTCCAGTTCGCGTCGCGGTTTTCCAAACCCATGGCAACCGTTCCGGCATCGAAGAGCAGCCGCGTTCCCGCGAATGCATACCTGTAGATATGCCGGAAAAATTCCTGGAGCCCGCGGGCAGCAACGCACAGGCCACGACACACCTTCCGGTAGAGGATATCGAAGTCCCAGAGCGCTCCGTCATGGGGTTCAAGGATCTTTTTCCCGATCGTGAAAAAGAAGAGCGCAGCAGCCCCGGGGACCAGCAGGGCGGGTATGACCTGCGCAGGATCATACGCTACGTAGCTGGTCGTATAGGGCAGGAGGGCGTAGAGGAGTGCCGGGTAGATCCCGATGATAATACACAGGGCAGCAATCCCCAGCATGGCTGCCTGCATGAGGAACGGCGGGTCGGAGGCCTCAGTTGTCCCCGGCCGGAGAAATGCAAAGTACCCGAGCTTGAGGAACGAAAGGAAGGTCCCGAAGGATGCGATCTCGAGAAGTACCCACAGCCATATACTGGTGTGTTCCGCAGCGAGGAGCACCATACCCTTCGAGATAAAACCATTGAAGAGCGGGAGGCCCGCGATCGAGAAGGCAGCAATCCAGAAGGCGATCGCGGTGACCGGCATCTTCTTCTGGAGCCCGCCGACCCGGCTCAGGGCATTCTCACCGGTCTTCCAGATGATCACACCGACGGCCATGAACAGGAGGGTCTTGTAGAGGAGGTTGTTGAAGAGATGGGCCATGCCCCCGGCAAGCCCGAGCTGCCCGACCGTATCCGCCGCACCCAGCCAGCCAAGGATCCCGATACCGGCGACCATGTAGCCGAGCTGGGAGATGATATGGTACGAGAGGAGACGGCGCATGTCATTCTGGAAGACCGCGAATATCACGCCGTACACCGCCATGAGTGCCCCCATGATGGCAATAAATTCTGTCCCGGGCTGTGCCCGGGCGAGAAGGTAGACGGCTGCCTTTGTCGTGTACACGCTCAAAAATACGCTGGCGACAAAGTTCGCCCGGGGGTACGCATCGGGAAGCCAGGTGTGGAGCGGGATAAAGGCCAGGTTGACCCCGATTCCCAGCACGATCAGCACCGAAGCCCACACCTGGTACGTGACAGCAGGGATCCCGGCAAGCGGTCCGACAACCGGTGAGCCGCCGCCCATGAACAGCAGCGCAATTCCTGCCCCGAGCAGGGTCCCCCCAAGGCCGTGCCAGAGGAGGTAGCGGTAGCCTGCGCCGATCGCCTCCCCGCCCTCCTGCCAGATCAGGAACGTCGAGGTCACTGCCATGAGCTCCCAGAAGAACAGGAGCGTGATCCAGTCGCCGGCAAAGACCACCCCCAGCGAAGCGCCGGCATAGAGAAGGGCATAGAGATGGAGGCGGGGAGCAGCGACTGCGGCTGCGTAGAGGATGGCAAAGAACGTGATGAGGGCGAAAATGAGCCCGGTGAGATACGAGAGGCTGTCAACTCTCAGGAGTGTCAGGGTATATTCCAGGAAGGGCACGTTCCATTGCGTAACAACGCCGGCAGCCTGACCGGAGAAATAACCCCCCGGGAGGAGCAGGACGTTGATCAGGGATACCGCCCCGAGAATGGCCAGCCCGGCCTGGCGGGCCCGGCCGCCCAGTGCCAGCACGAGCGGGGCACCGATCAGGAAGATGATGAACGGCGGGATCGCAGTGCCCGCAGTGATAGTCCCGAGAGCGGGAATGGCTGTGTGGGTCACGCTGGCAGCGATCCGGACACAGAGCGCATACGGGCTGAAGGGAAAGACGGTCCAGAGGCCCGTCAGGACGGCCAGGGCTGCGGTCACTACAACCGGCCCGCGGAGGGTGGGACGGACAGAGACCGTAGCTGAAGGCCCGGTCCGGTAAAATGCCCGGATTATCACGGGAAGGAAATAGGCCAGGTTCAGGACGCTCGCACCGACAAGGATGAGGAGGATCCACCACTGGCCGGGATCACCGGCGCCGACTCCCAGGCCCAGGTACCATTTTGCAATAAATCCCGCCATGGGCGGCAGCCCCGCCATGCTCAGGGCAGCAAGGGTGAATGCTATAAACTCCCAGGGCATCTTTCGGCCGATCCCGTCCAGCTCGGAGATCTTTGTCTTGCCGGTCTCAACCGCGACCGTCCCGGCGACAAAGAACATGGTCAGCTTGCCCAGTGCATGGGCAGTAAACGCATACGTTGCCCCGATCACTGCGGCTACCCTCCCGGCATCGGAGACCCCGGATATGCCTGCCGGCAGGAGCACCGCGGCGCCGAGCACCATGTAGCTGAGCTGGCTCACGGTGGAATACGCGAGTCTGAGTTTAAAGTCATCCTGCAGGAGCGCAAGGAGGGAGCCGACAACGATGGTAACGACGGCTGTGCCGATAACAATCCACTGGAGGTCGAGCGCTGCCACCTGATCGGGCCCGAACAGGTACCACATCAGCCGGAGGATGCCGAAGACCCCGGTGTTCACGACCGCGACCGCGTGCAAAAGCCCGCTCACCGGAGTCGGGGCGACCATCGCGCTGGGAAGCCAGCCGTGAAGGGGAACCAGTGAAGCTTTCACGCCAAGGCCAAAAAAGAGGAGGATGAAGGCAATGCGTGCAAATTCCGGGCTTATGAGTGCAATGCCCGGGTTGCCGCCCGGGACAAAATCAAGGGTGTTTCCCATCCCGATGAGGGCCATGATGCCGGCCAGGATGGCTATCCCCCCGCACTGGGTATAGATAAGGTATTTTCTCCCTGCTGCAAGCGCTTCCGCGGTCTCCTTGTGCACCACAAGAGGGTAAGCGGCGATGGCAAGGATCTCGTAGAAGACGAACAGGGAGAACATGTTGGACGAGAGCGCAACGCCCATCACTGCCCCGATGGTGATGGCAAATGCTGCATAGTACCGCGTCTGGGAGTGTTCATTCAGTCCCCTCATGTACCCGATATTGTATACACTGGTAATGATCCAGAGGAGCGAGGCGAGGGTCGCAAACAAAAGACCGAGTGCGTCTGCAGTAAACTGTATGTCGAGCCCGGGAAGGATCCGGAGCGCCGGCGTTGCTATGGGTTCTGCGGCAAACGCGGAGGGAAGGGAGAGGGCGCAGAGGAGGAATGTCAGGAATGCCGCGGCAAGCGAGGCCGCCTCGCGGGTGTCCGGTCGGTTACGGAAGAGCAGCACGAGAGTGGTTCCGGCAAACGGGATGAGGACGATAAAGACGAGCATCCACGGGAGGAGGGCCATCACCGCTCACCACCGGGGGGAAGCCGCGGGATCGCCGCGAGATCGAATGTGTTCCAGACACGCCTCGCGATGATGACAAGGGCGAGCGCAAGGCCGGCAACCACGGCCTCGATTGCGATCAGGGTGAACACAACGGCCTGGGATTCCCCGGTGGTACCGGAACTGTATCCCCCGAGCACAAAGAGGAGGCTGACCCCCTTGCCGAGAAATTCGAGGCCCATCACCATCTTGATCAGGTTGCTGCGCGCGATCAGGCAGAAGAGCCCGGTCGCAAAGAGGGTGCCTGCAACGATCAGGATCACCAGACCCTCGTCCGGCGTCATGGCGGCAACCTCCCCGACTGCTTCAGGCCGAGCAGCAGGAGTATCGAGAGGACACCGGCAAGGATGATCATCCCCTGCAGGAGCACTTCATCGGTGCGGCCTTTCCAGAGTGCCGTTCCTATCCCTGCGGGTACCGGCAATACTGCAGGCCAGGCGAGGGGATGGGGAAGAACGAGCGCGATAAAAATCACCAGAAAGGCGGCTCCCAGGATACCGGCGGCGCTTTTGGCATTCATGCGCGCACGTCCACCTCTTCCCCTCCGGCAAGGATGAGCGCAACAAGGAACAGGACGGCAACAAGGCCGGCACCCACCACCAGCTCAAGAACCGCAGCGTACGGGGAGGCGAGCAGGAAAAACAGGAGTGCAAGAGAGACACTGGAGATGGCAAATGCGATTACAGCCCGTATGAGGTTTTCCTGCACAACCGCGACAAGTGCCATGACAATGGTCGCGATGCCGGCTGCAAGGACGATAACAAAGTCAGGTCCTGGCATCAGATACGCCCCCGGCTATTAACGCAGTGCCGGCGCACAGGAAAAGCGGCAACCGTTTTCCGGAACGGCGAAAAAGGGCTGAAGGGAAAAAAGCCCATACCCTCCCCCGTCACCGGTTTGACAGAACAGGAAGGATCGGTCATGATTATCTTCCGGGGGTTACCTGCAATCCCCGCTCTCCTGCAGCAGAATGCCGGTATTCATGATTACCCTGATGGTAATCCCATTACACAGCTGGTGGTTTCACTTCTTTTCTGATTGATTTCATCATATCATGAAGGAGAACATAAACCTTTGGTAATCCGCATGCCGGAAAACTGACTTCGATTAGCGAGTGATATATAAAAAAGTGCTGAATAGAACAGAAGATACCGGTTCGACCGCCGGGCAGATCGTTTACCGGTAATAGTCCTGTTTTGCCCCGCCCGTTATTCGTTGTCGCGTGCTTGAGAAAAAGGAAAAATTATTGGGCTGGTTCATCCTTCTTTTCCGGCTTGGGCGGTTTCACGTACGTGATTGCAATGAGGTCCACGCTCCGTGCAGTTACCGGAGCGGTATACTGGGTGTCCATGAAGAGACATTTGACGGGACAGGTATCTACGCAGGAGTTACAGACAACGCACCGGAGGCGGTCGATCTGCCAGGTTTTCGCCTCCTTGCTGATGATAATTGCCTGCGCCGGGCATTTCCGCTGGCACGTGCCGCAGGAAATGCAACGGCTCTCGTCAATCATCACGTGCCCGCGGGAGATCGGGGTCTTCTTGGCAGCCTGCGCCGGGTACAGGATAGTGACCGGCTGTTGCATGACGGTCCTGAGTGCGGTTCTTACCATCTCGAAGAATGCCATGATATTCACCGCTCCGTGCAGCTGATACAGGGGTCAATGGACAACACGATCACCGGGACATCGGCAAGATCGCATCCCGCCAGCATTTTGATCAGCGGCGGGATGTTGGTCAGGGTGGGGGTCCGTATCCGGGACCTGACAAGGAACTTGGTGCCGTTTCCTTTCAGGTAGTGAACGAGTTCTCCCCTGGGCTGCTCTGCCCGCATGAAATACTCCCCGTCCGGCGCCCCCGTGACCTTGACATCGACAGGGCCGTCGGGGATCTTCCTTGCTGCCTGCCGGATGAGGTCCGTGGAGGTGAAGAGCTCCTTTGCCCTGACAGTACAGCGCGAGAGACAGTCCCCGCAGCTGTCCGTGACCACCGGGACATTGAGCCGGTCATACGCCCCATACCCGGTCTTCCTTAAATCGACCGCAACGCCACTCCCGCGTGCAGTCGGCCCAACCGCTCCAAGGTGGTAGGCATCCTCCCGGGAAATTGTGCCGACATTCCTGAGCCGGTGCCGGATCGAGTCGTCATGCAGGAATATTGTGGTCAGTTCCTTCATCTCGCGGTCGAGAACATCCAGATCCTTTACCATCCGGTCCAGCCTCTCACTGCTGATATCCCGCCTGACACCCCCGATCTTGCTGGTGCCCTGGATGACCCTGCCGCCTGTAGTCTCCTCCATAAAGTCGAGGACCCGTTCGCGGGTTTTCCAGGCCCCCATGAACAGGTTCTCAAAGCCGAACGAGTCGGCAAAGAGTCCCAGCCAGAGGAGGTGCGAGTGCAACCTCGAGAATTCGGACCAGATCACCCGCAGGTACTGGGCCCGCTCGGGCACCTCGATCTTCATGATCTGCTCAATGCCCTGGCAGTAGGTTGCCCCATGGATAAAACTGCAGATCCCGCAGGTCCGCTCGGCAACATAGACGTATTCGGTGAATTCCCGTTTTTCCACGAGCTTCTCGAAACCCCGGTGGATATACCCGATGGACGGGATGACATCCACGACCTTCTCGTCCTCAAGCACGAGGTCAAGGTGGATCGGCTCCGGCAGGACCGGGTGCTGCGGCCCGAACGGGACGATGATCTGTTTGCTCATGGCTTATCCCCCTTGGTGACCGTTACCGGTGGCTGGCTGAACGGGTACTTCACGGCAGTCCGGAACAGGGTACCCTTGAAATCGATGTTCATACCCCTGACCTGGATGCCGAAAAGGTCGTGCATCTCGTTCTCGTAGATGAACGAGTTCCAGTACATGCCGGAGATACTCGGGACCTCAGTGCTGCCCCCGATAGTAATCCGGATATTCTCGAAATGGTAGTCCTTGTCAAAGGAGTAGTTGATCTCATAGAGGTCGCCGACCTTGGTGCAGCCGATCTGGACGAGGCGGTATCCCTCGTTCCGGAAGCGCTCCACGCTCCCGATCAGTTGTCCGACCTCAATATTTGTGGTTACCTGAGGCTGCATGGTCATCGGGCCTCACCCGCCTTTGTACCCGCCGGGCTCCCCTCGGTCTGCATCGCAAGCCGTTTCTGTTCGAGAATTCCCAGTGCCGTGACCACGCCATCGATAATTGACTCCGGCCGGGCTGCACACCCGGGCACATAGACATCCACGGGGATAATCTTGTCGATCCCGCCGGAAACGTTATAGCATTCCCGGAAGATACCCCCGGAGGATGCGCAGATGCCGATTGCCACAACGACTTTTGGCTCCGGTATCTGGTCGTACACGTTCTTTAACGGTACCTTGTTCTGCTCGTTGACACTGCCGGTACACAACAGGATATCCGCATGCTTGGGATTGCCGGTATTGATGATACCAAACCGTTCCACATCGAAGACCGGTGTCAGTGCGGCGAGGATCTCGATATCGCAGCCATTGCATGATGATGCATTATAATGCACAATCCAGGGGGATTTTTGTAAATAGGTCATGGCACCACCATTCCAAGATAATATAACACCCCGAGATTGATTATCCCGAGGGTGCCTGCAGTGATCCACGCGGTCCGGAGCATCAGCTGCCACTTGACCCTCGACATGGTGTTATCGATGAGGATCTCGAGGAAGTAGACGACAAGGATCGCTGCGACCGCGAGGAGCGGGTTCCAGGCAAAGAAGAGCCAGATGACGCCCAGCAGGAAGACATACTCGTACCAGTGAGCGATCTCGATCTTGCCAAGGTTGGGACCGGCAAAGTCCGTGGTTACGCCCTTGACGATCTCCTGGTGGGCATGGTGTGACGTGGAGATGTCAAAGGGTGACTTGCGGAGCTTGATGGTCAGCACGATCATGTACCCGACGAAGATACCCGGGAGGTAGAGAATAATCGGCACCGAAGAGGCTACGATAGTACTCACAAAGAAGCTCTGCGTGACCATGTACATCCCTACGGCGGTCAGGATGATCATCGGCTCATAGGCAATGATCTGGAGGAGCTCCCGTTCCGCCCCCACATGGCTGTACGGGGAGTACGAGGCATACGCCCCGAGCACGATGAAGATGTGGGAGAGGGTGAATGCAAAGATGACGAGCAGCATGTCCCCGCCCGAGAAGAAGAGCGCTCCTGCCACCATCATAAAGACCAGGTAACTCAGGACGTAGAAGTTCTGGGTCACCGTGACCACCGGGTTCTCCTTCTCGAAGAGCTTTCCCACATCATAGAACGGCTGGAGGATTGGCGGCCCGACACGGCCCTGCATCCGGGCGGTAACCTTCCGGTCGATCCCGGCGATAAGGCCGCCGAGGAGCGGGGCAAGGAGGACATATACCAGTCCATAGAAGACCGGCAGCAATGGTTCGGGGATCACAGGATCACCCCCAGGAGCAGGATACCGGCAATGAGGAGCAGCCCCCAGCAGAGCGACACCCCGATCATGAACAACCGTTCCTCGCCAAAGGTCTTTTCGAGATAGTAGTTGGAGAGCACCAGTTCGCGGGAGATCCCGATGGAACCGGCGAAATGCATGGAATCATTCATTGGCCGCCCTCCCATGTAGGGCAGTGCGGGAGGTTGCGCCCTCTTCCCGTAGAGGAGCATGGAGAACGGCATGATCATCAGCAGGAAGAGCATCATGATCATGATCGTGAGGTTGGCCTGCGCAAGGCGGGTGGTATGGCCGTAGATATTCAGGACGAACGGCTCGATCAGGACCGACGAGATGAGCGGGAAGATGAGACAGACGACCACGACAAGCCCGGTCAGGATATAGAGCACCGCCCATTTCTCTTTTCTCACCGTATCCTCGATGACGTTCTGGTCGCGCATCACCGAGATGATCTTGCCCATCCACTTGCTCCAGAAGAAAACGGTCGCGGAACCGCCGAAGGCAAGGATTGCAATAAAGATCAGGCCGAAGGGGGCGGTGATGAACGCCTCGATAGCGGCCCACTTGGAGATGACCATACCGAACGGTGCAAGGAACATGCCGGCCATCCCGATGAACATCATGATGGCGATCTTGGGCATCCGGACGATAAGGCCACCCATGTCCTCGATGTTCCGGCTGCCGATCCGGTTCTCGACGGTCCCGACGCAGAGGAAGAGGAGCGACTTTGCGATCGCGTGGAAGATGATCAGCAGGATCGCCACCCACATCAGGTTATAGGTCCCGACTCCGGCACAGGCAACGATCAGCCCGAGGTTGGCAATGGTCGAGTAAGCAAGGACTTTCTTGGCATTGTTCTGGGATATTGCCATGAAGGACGCGAGCGCAAACGTCATGCCCCCGACGAGCGCAATCATGAGGCCCTCGGTTGTCCCAGAAAGCACCGGAGCAAACCTGACGATGATGTAAACACCGGCCTTGACCATCGTGCTCGAGTGGAGCAGGGCAGAGACCGGCGTCGGGGCGACCATGGCTCCGACAAGCCACGAGGAGAACGGCATCAGGGCTGCCTTGGTGATACCGGCAAAGCAGATCAGGACTGCCGGCACCAGGGCAAAGGCCTTGCCGGTCGCGAGCAGGTGATTGAGGTCCAGCAGTATTCCTGAAGAATCGGCAAGGACCAGGTAGATAATTGCCGCCATAAAGGCCACGCCACCCAGCAGGTTCATGGACAGGGCGAGGAACGAGTTGTTGGTCGCTTCCTCGGTCTCCGCATACCCGATGAGCAGGAACGAACAGATAGTGGTGATCTCCCAGAAGAAGAAGACCCAGAGCAGGTTGTTGGAAAAGACCAGCCCGAACATGGCGGCAAGGAAGATGAACAGGATACCAAAGAAGATACTCCTGCGGTCCCTCACCTCCTTATGGCGGTTGTGGTAGGTCTCCATGTACCCCACGGCATAAACGCAGATAAGGCTACCAATAATCCCGATGATCAGGGCCATGATGATGGAGAACTGGTCAACAAACAGGTTATTCGCGATATGCAGGTTGCCGGCCAGGCTCGTCTCAAACCAGACGAGCATGCCTGCCTGCAGAAGGATCAGGAGCACGGTCAGCGATTTCCTGAACTTTATACCGAGATACAGGATGAATACGGCCAGGATTATCTCAATGATGAACATGACCAGGCTGACCGGTTCTGAGGCAACAGAATAAATGAGCGTGCCTTTATCAAAGCCGAGAATAAGCAGCACCAGCGATACAATCCCGATGGCAACCGCAGCGAACTGGACAATCAGCGAACGCACGGAGTCCCTGCGCACGACCAGCAGGAAGAGCGCCGCGACCAACGGAAACAGGATGAGACAGAGTAATAAATCGAGAATTTGCACCAGATACCCTCCTACCCGGATTATGGGAATTTTTCATTATTAATCATATTGAATTGCGCGCGATCCCCAGACCGGCAGAAAAATCCGGAAGGTGATGAACCGGCACCAACGTCATGATGCACCCCGTAACAGTAGATAAAAGTTTAATGTTCCAAAAATGCACTAATGATCTCTTAGGATGGGTTGTGGAAGTATTCAGGGTGAGTCCCGGGAGCCGTTGCACCCTCCTTTGGTTCCAAAGGGCAGGTCTCTGCCGATGCCAATTAATCATACCTGATGTGTCGTCCGGGCCTGGTCCGGATGGAACCACATGTACATGCCGTACATGCGGTGCCGTTCGCGCCTGAGTTTCCCGGAAGATACCGCAGGGAGGTCATGGAATGATCGACTTTGTCTTACTAATCGTGATTGCGATCTGTGTTATCGCACTGGGCCTTGCAGCAATCCTTACGCGGAATCTCCTCTCACAGGACGAGGGTACGCCCAAGATGCGCGAGGTCGCTGATGCGATCCGGGTGGGTGCGGAAGCATTCATCAAGCGCCAGTACTCGACTATCGCCGTGCTCGCCATCGTGTCTGCCGTGGTGATCTTTGCAGTGTATTATCTCACCGGACAGCAGGCGATTGCCCTTGCAACGGCAGCTGCGTTCATCGTCGGTGCAGCCTGCAGTGCAGTTGCCGGCGTCGTTGCCATGTGGATTGCCGTCAGGACCAACATCCGCACGGCAGCCGCAGCCCAGACCAGCGACGGGAAGGCACTTGACTTCTCGTTCCGCGGCGGGGCTATCTCCGGCCTGATCATCACTTCGATGTCGCTCCTGGGTGTCTCACTCACCTACATCGCGCTCGGTGCAGACCCGCAGCACACCCCGTTCGTGATCATCGGGTTCGGCTTCGGGGCCTCGTTCGTGGCCCTCTTCGCCCAGCTCGGTGGCGGTATCTATACGAAAGCCGCTGATGTCGGTGCAGACCTTGTGGGTAAGGTCGAGGCCGGTATCCCCGAGGACGATGTCCGGAATCCGGCCACCATCGCAGATCTCGTGGGCGATAACGTTGGTGACTGTGCCGGCCGTGGCGCTGACCTCTTTGAGTCCACCGCCGCCGAGAACATCGGTGCCATGATCCTCGGTGTCGCGCTCTTCCCCATCTTCGGGGTTAATGGAATCCTGTTCCCCATCGTCATGTGTTCGCTCGGTCTCCTCGCGAGCATGATCGGTATCCTTTCTGTCAAGGGCAAAGACGGTGCCGATCCGATGGATGCTATGAACCGGGGGTACTACATCACCGCTATCATTTCCGCGATCTTCCTCACTGGCGGAGTCTATTACCTCCTCGGTGTAACATCAGGCTGGATGTACTTCGTCCTTGCAGGTTTCGTGGGTATTGCCCTTTCCGTAGCCTTCCTCAGGGTCACCCTCTTCTACACCGACCACCACTACCGTCCGGTGCAGGAGATCGCGAACGCCTCTGAAACCGGGGCGGGAACCAACCTCATCATGGGATTCTCGGTCGGTCTCGAGACTACCGCCATTCCCGCAATCCTCATCGGTGCCTCCCTTCTCCTCTCGTACTGGTGCGGGACCATGACCGGTATCCCGAGCGGGGGTCTCTACGGTACTGCCGTTGCAACCATCGGTATGCTGATGGTCTGTGCCTACGTCCTCACCATGGATACCTTCGGTCCCATCGCCGACAACGCCGGCGGTATCGTCGAGATGAGCCAGGCCCCGGATGAAGTCCGGCACCGCATGGACAAGCTCGATGCAGCCGGCAACACCACCAAGGCCCTTACCAAGGGGTATGCGATCGGCAGTGCTTCCCTCGCGGTCTTCCTCCTCTTCAATGCCTACATGGCCGACATTGCCAAGCTCACCGGCAAGGCATTCGAGGTCGTCAACCTGGCTAGCGTGAACGTCTTTGTCGGGGCACTCCTCGGCGCGATGCTCGTCTTCCTCTTTGCGAGCTTCGCCATCCGTGCCGTTTCCAAGACGGCACAGTCGGTCATCGATGCAGTCCGCATCCAGTTCAAGGATCCGGCAATCATGGCAGGCACCAAGAAACCTGATTATGCAGCGGTCATCGATATCACCACCCAGGGTGCCCTGAAGAACATGATCCTCCCGGGCATCCTCGTGATCGCGTTCCCGATCATCATCGGTGTCACCATGAAGTACGAAGCCCTCGCCGGCTTCCTTATGGTAGCGACGATCACCGGTATCCTCCTTGCACTCATCCTCAACAACAGCGGGGGTGCGTGGGACAATGCCAAGAAATATATCGAATCCGGTGCCCACGGCGGCAAGAAGAGCGAGGCCCACAAGGCAGCGGTCATCGGCGATACGGTCGGCGACCCGTTCAAGGATACCGCCGGCCCGTCACTCCACGTGCTCATCAAGCTCCTTGCTACACTGACGCTCGTGCTCGCCCCGCTGTTCATTTAAAAAATCTTTTTTTTGTTCATCGATGAGTCCGGATTTTTCAGGAAACCTGATGCCGGAATTCGGAACAGTCATGTATCGCTCAACCCCTGATAGTATACATGGATCCGCAGGAACACATTCTTATCATCAGCGCGGGTGACCGTATCCATAAAACCGGTCCAGCAGTCCTTACGGATCTCAGGACCGTCACGCACACGTTCATCTTCGCTGAGAAGGAGGTCTACACAAACTCAGCCAGGGATGATATGCAGAAAAGGACGTGGAAGTGCGGCATCCGCACCGCGATTGATGAGGTACATGCATACTGCCTGCGGCGGAATATTGCCTGCGCACTGGTCTGTATCGATGCGACAGCGTTTGACGCGATCCGTGACCCGGTGCTCGGCATATTCAGCGACCACATGGATGCCCGCTATTCGTTCGACATATCTGCGGGATCAAAACGCCTCTCGCTGGGCCTGTTCTCGATGTCGCTCTGGATGGAGGGCGACTCCTATTATGCATTCGGAAATTCCCCTGCACGGAGAGTTCCGGTTCCGTCACTTCCATCAGGGAATCTGCCTGCCAGTCCGCACGTTCTCGTGATCCTCACGATTCTCTTCCGGGGACAGGAAACCCGGAAAGACGCCCATGCGCTCGTCCCGGAAGAGACGCTGTTCAACAAGACAAACGCCTGGCAGTTCCCTGTCCGGAATCACGTTGAGGGACCAGCTGGACAGGAACTCTCACGGGCTGAATTTTCCCGTCTGGTCTCGACACTTGTCGGATGGAACCTGATCCGAAAAGAGCCTGATTCCGGAAGCGAGCGGGAAAAACTGTATAGTATCACCCCGGAGGGCGAGCTGGCATTCTTCGTGTATGCAATTCGTGCAAGAAAACCGGGTTGGACCAGTACACCCGGCCTCACGTAACCTTCTGATGGCGCGCCGCAATGACGGTGACAGCACGATGTCATTAAAATATCGTCAGCTGACCCGCCGAAAGCCGGCGTCTGATTAAAATTGATGGGTATAGTCTTTATGAAACCACCAAAACAGAGTTCAGATTCAGATGTAAAAACCTGATAAAAAAATTGAACGAAATCGTTTGGAAAAAAGTGTGAACATTGCAGACGGGTTTGATCTATGATCCCACAAGTTGAATCGTCTTATCGCAACAGGGGGGTCGCCACAACGGCGGGGGCGAGCCCGTGGCGAAGCCCCCCGGAGTGTCACTCATGAGTTGCTGTCCGGTGTATTCCAGGAAAAATGAGTCGTCAGAATGGCACTCTACCCAGATTGATCACTTTTCTTTCAGGTGTTGCTCATCCTCGGCAATCCATTTTTCCAGTTTCCGGATCCCTTCTTCAATATCCTTTATCCGGGCGTCGGTCTCCACCAGCTGCGTTTTTGCTTTTGCAGCTTTCTCTGGATCGCTGCAGGAAGCGAGGAAGGTGCGAATATGCTCCTTCCCGGTCCGGAAATTTTCCAGCGCGTTTACAGCTTTTTTATACCGCTCATAATTTGCCTCAAGGTTCTTCCGTGCACGGAATTTTGTTCCCGTCTGCTGCTTCGGTTTTACCGCGTGTACCGACTCCCATGCCGCATCGTGGGTTTTGCGAATCTTCTGGATTTTTTCAAAACAGGCTTTTTTGTGTTTCGCAATCATCTCGTGCTTGAATTTCCCCAGCGTTTCGCCGGCTTTTTTGAGGGCCTGCCCGTGTTCTACCAGATGGTGAATATCAGGAAACGTTATACCGGAAGGGAGCTCGGCGATCCCCGCAAGGTGCATAATGGTATCAAAATGTCCCTTTGACAGTGATTCGAGCGTCCCGTACTCGGCCTTCTGCTTCTCTTTGACTTCCCGGCAGAGGGCATTGAACCTTTTCCAGAGCAGGTCCCGGTCGCTCCGGGCGAGAGGTCTGAGCTTTTTGAAGAGCGTGGTAATCTGTTTTGCCTTGTTCCAGAAATCCTGGTATTTGGTAACAAGGGGGTGATTTTCCCGGATCGGGATGGTGAATGACACCAGGGTGCTGATCTCCCGGTCAAGGAGTTCTGCATTGGTATGTGCGTTACGAAGCCAGGGATCGTCTTCAGGTTTCATACAAAATCCCGACCGTTCCGGTCTCTGGATGGCTGCATCTGATCTTCATGCGTATCCTAAACATTATTTCCACCCTAGGATCATTCCTGATAAGTCGTCCTGCCGGGAACAAAAGCCCGTTTTACGTACCGCGGAACAGTGTTACCCGGCAGGTTCTTTCAGGAAGTCCCTTCCAGCTCAGCCCGGGCATCGATTCCCAGCCGGGAGTACCGCTTCGGATTTTGCTCGAACTGCTTTTTGCACCAGTTACAGCAGAAATAATATTTCGTGTTCTTAAAAGTGCTCGTGAATTTTGCATCTTCTTCATCAACGATCATAAGACAGACGGGATCGGTTGCCATGGATATCGCCTCGTTCCTGTACTAGGATCGTGCCTGTTTCCTTAAGTCTTATCGCCTTTATCCTGCAGAATCTGTACTCAGAGGTACTGTACGGGAGCATCCGGGTTCTCTTCCTGATGATGCTTGATGAGATGGGCACTGATATCCGAATACATCTTGAGGAGAAGGAAGAGTACCAGTACCGGCAGAGTCGAGTTGATCCCGATAACCTCCAGGACAACTATCACGATACTGCCAAAGATAATGGTAAGGTGCATCGGGATGATCCGCCGGTAGGGGGTAAAGAACTGGTCGTTGACATATCCTGATCCCTTCTCTCCCTTGTGCCGGTAGGTAATATGCGAGTAGAGATGGTTGGCAAAGAAGAGGCCACAGGAAAGCCAGATGCCGGGATCCGCGAGGTTCACGGTACCGAAGAGCCCGGAATCCACGATAAAAGAATAATACCCCCAGTGGAAGAGACCGTAGTGAACCGTGAAGAACCCGGCAATGAGGCACTGGTAAAAACGAATAAACCGATGGGTGACTTTACCCGTCCCGCCCTGCTCCCGGATGGGTTTTTCCATCTCCGCCGCAAGGGTCGCTGCATCAGCCGTGAGGAGCGAGAAAACGGTGAAGACACCGATGATGATACTCTGCGCCCAGTAGATGAACATTACCATGGCAAGGTCCCAGTTCCCGAGGATGGCGAGCACGATAGTGACAAGGTTTGCGCTGATAAGGGAAATGACAGGGAAATTATGCATAAGGTCCCCCGGGAGTACTCGCGTGATGATAACCGGGGGTTGCATTACGATTGGATTGGCCGCAGGGATGAAAAATATGCGCTTTTTTGCCGTCCAAACCGTTGAGCCGGAACCCGAAAGGAGGTAGAGTACCCATGGTTCCGACCATTTGCGAAGATTGCCCCTGGCTCATGACAACCTGCACACGGCACACACGCTGCGATGGGGGCGAGGCGGCAAATCCCGCAAGGGGGACTGCCGTTCTGCAGGCGGCCGAAGATCTCGTTCCGGGAGCGGATCCGGATATTGCCCGGCGAGAAAATATTTTTTTTTTTGGTAAAGTGTTATTTTCACCCTTAAGTTCAAGAAGGATTTACGAGGGAAAAACAAGAAAAATTGCCTGCCCGGAATCGAAGGCGAAAAAGTGCACCTGCCGATGATCGGAAAACCCCGACGCTTCCGGGGGCTTCGCCGCGACGCTTTTGAAGGCCCGGTTGCGATAGTGCTGTAGTACCTGAGCCGTGATTTTGGGCAATACAGAGGAATCCCATGCACCGTGAGCCCCCAATGGGGGCAGGGCTGGCTCAAGGGGGGCCTCCTGTCAGAGAGAGAAGTCAGGGCAACGTTGATACGTTACCCTTTTTTTTTAGATGGCTGTTCATCCTCCCCGTTTTGCGATCAAATCACCGTACCAGCCAAACGTTTCCAAGAAATTTTTATAGGGTCAACGTACATATGTTGACATATGCTTCTGCCCACGAACGAAAAGCAGTTTGAGTTCTGGAGGATGCGGCGAAGCGGCTCTTCCAATATCATGATAGCCAACCTGCTCGGTATTTCCCGCCAGGCGGTATCCAGGGCCCTGCTTGTCATGGACGAGAAGATAGGAACAACGCTCCGCGATATGGCACAGGCAAACCAGATCGCGATCGATCGGATTAATGCGGAGCGGGGAGTCCTCATCGGCCGGTCGATTCCCTTCCAGGCAGCGGCGATCATCTTTGTCTCCGAAAAGCACGGGATGCAGGTATGGTACGAGCATGAAGGAGACTGCGGGGCGTGCCAGCGGTATACCGAGTGCATTGAGCTGCTCTGGGATTATGCAACCGAGCTCGGCATCCGGATCGAGAAGACCGCAGATCCAACGAAGATGGCAGAAGAACTGTTTACGAAAGTGAAGGCGGTTGTGTGATGATGACACGGTTTTCGGAACTGGTTCACGGGTGGATGGGGTGGTGCCCGGGCGTGAACATGGCGAAGACAAAGTGGAGCGATGATACTGCGAAGGATTTTTCTGCTGACAACCGGCGCATGGAAAGTCCACGGGCATCGGGAGCCGGCCGGCAGGGAATGCCGTATATTGGAAGATACGAGCATACCCAGCGGGGGGATATGATCATCGGGTTGTTCGCTGCAGTGATCCTGCTCCTCCTTGCGGTCATCATCCTGGAGGGATTTGAATGGATCGTCCTCATCGTCCTTGGTATTTTGACCGGTGTGCTTCTTGTCGGTTCCACCCTCACGGTCACGGTAGCTGAGCGGGGAATCCGGATCCGGTTCGGGCCGGTCGCTCTCATCAGGAAGAGCTGGTCCCTGGACGAAATTGAGTCTGTAATCCCGGTCAGCAACCCCTGGTATTACGGCCTTGGGATCCACTGGACACCGAGGGGGATGCTCTACAATGTTTCGGGGTTCCGGGGCGTGGAGGTCCGGTTGTATTCCGGCAAAACATTCCGGATCGGTACTGATGAGCCGGAAGCACTCTGCTATGCCATCGGACAGGCATGTGCCGGGAAAAACACGTATACAGGATTCTGGTGATTCCATGACGAATGAATTAATAACCACCATACGGAAGTACCTGGGCTGGTGCCCGATGGCAGCGGGAGTGAAACACGAGCAGGGCGGGAGAAAAGCGGCAGTGCAGCCTGAGAATGCGGTTGATGCAGGGCCGGTGGCCGGCCGGGCGGTGCTGTTCTCGCGGCTTACATTATTGGTTACGGGGCTCTCGTGGCTCGTCGCCTTTGCAGCTCTCCCGTATCTTCCGGAGACCATCCCGGTCCACTGGAACGTGTACGGCGAGGCTGACGGATTTGCCGGCCGTCTGGCGGGCGCATTCGGCCTCCCGATCATCATCACCCTGACGGCGATTCTCCTGGTGGTGCTTCCCCGCTTCGATCGGATGCGGGTGTCGTTTGACGATGCCCGCGACATCTATGCTATCGTGCTCTTCGCAACGGTCAGCCTGCTCCTCGGCATTGAGGTAACAACCCTCCTCTCATCTGCGGGCATGGACCTGCCGCTCGCAGTCGTCCTCCCGGTGCTGCTCGGGTTCTTTTTCATCGTGGTCGGGCGCCTGATGCCCCATATCCGCCGGAACACAACCATCGGGATCCGCCTGCCGTGGACGGTCCGGGACGAGATGGTCTGGAAGAAGACACACGAGCATGGCGGCCCGGTCTTTGTCATCGCCGGCGTGCTGATCGTGCTGGGAAGCGCGGTTGCGGGGACAGTGGTGATGCCCCTTGCATTCGGGATCCTTGTGGTTGCAGTCCTGTATATCACAGTCTGGTCGTACCGGCTGTCACGTGCCGGCACAACGGACGGGGTGGAATAGTGGCGGTAAAGCTGGGAGAAATTATCCGGGACCGGCCGGGCTCGTGCCCCGGTGCCGGCACATTCCGGTCAGGCACTTCTGCAATGCCGGTACAGGTTTTTCGTTCCGGAACACCAGCCGGATCTCTGGTACGGCCGGAGTGATCGGGGACGGGGGCGCATCACCGGCACGGGAGTACGAGCACACGCAGACCGGCATGCTCCAGATTGTTGCAGTCCTTGCCGTGATTCTGATCAAGGTATCACAACCTTCCTCTTCGGGCCGCACATCGTCCCGCTCGCTGTTCTGATGCTCCTTGACGTTGTCGTGCTCGGTTTTGCATCCCTGACCGTGACGAAAGGCAACGATGCGGTACGTATCCGTTTCGGACCGCGCGGGCTCTTCCGGGAGGATGGCTGAGTGTTGAATGCCCCACGGCTTCCATCTCCTCCCTTTTACCGTATTATCTTGTATTATACATTCTCCGCCGGCAGCTTCGGCGCCGTTTCGGAGGTGCCAGAAGACGAGCGCCAGCGCAGAGGAAAGACCGCCACAGACTACCCGAACTTCCGTTTGAGCAGGAACCCTCGCGGGGATTTTAAGAGGGTAATATCCGGTATAAAGGTACTGCCATAACCGGGGGGCGTGTCCCCATGGAGTGTCTGAATGATTTGCCTCTCCGGGTATTCCAGGAAAAATGAGTCGTCAGAATGGCACTATACCCAATTTTTTTACACCTTCGGCCAACACACATTAATTGATCAGATCTTTTCCAATCCGGTACGCATTTTCCATAAACTCCACCTTCTCCTCAACTGGCGGTTTGATACCGGCATCGAGGTCGCAGGCGAGCATATGATCCTTTACCGACAGCCCGGTCAGCCCGATCATCTGCATGAAGGTCCGGACAGGAATCTCGAACAGCCGGGCATCCGGCTGGTTCTGCGTGAAGATGAACGAGACCTTCTTGCCCGGAGGCATCTTCGGGCTCAGGTTCAGGCCGATATAGGGAAAGAGCCTATCGAGCCACGCCTTGGTCTGGGCAGTGACACCTGCGAAATAAATGGGCGAAGCAACGATCATCCCGTCGCATTCCTGCATCAGCCGGTGGAGATGCTGCATATCATCTGTTACGGCACATTCGCTGACATCGTTCTTCTTGCACCAGTAGCAGGCCTGGCAGCCCCTGATCTTCAGGTCATTAAGAAACACCGTTTCTGTTTCAACGCCTTGTTCCCTGAGTCCCCGTTTTGCTTCCGCAGCGAGGACTGCCGTGCTCCCCTTCTTCCTAGGACTCCCGATGATAATGAGTGCTTTTTTCATAACCGTTCACGTATTCCTGAGCCTTACAGCCATGATACAGCAAGCATCTTCCGGCGCGGGATCCCGTAGATCTTATACTGCGGATTGCCGAACATCATCGCGTAGGCGAATTTCCGCCCCGCGGGGATGCCAAGTTCTTTCTGGAGCGGCTCATATGAAGATGCAGCCATGGCAACGAATCCCGCCCAGCAGGTGCCGATCCCGTAGGCCGGAGCGGCGACATCGAAGTGCGTAAGCGCGATGATGGCATCGGTGACCGCAATCGGGTTGCCCTCTGGTATCGTCGCAAAGAGGAGGTGCGGGGCGCCGCGGCAGATAACATCGTTTCCGCGCTCCCACGCCCCAATCAGTACCGGCAGATAACCACTCATGGGGTGAGCAGAGTTCACGAGCGTCTTCATCCACTCGATGGTCAGCCCGGCGATCTTCTGCACGTTCTTCGGATCATGGACAACGATCCATTCCACCGGCTGCCCATTACCGCCCGATGCAGCGTACCGGGTATTTTCAAGGACTTCGAGGATCTTCTCTTTCGGAACAGGATCTTTGGTGAAATGACGCACTGAACGCCGTTTCTTCAGGTAGAATCCCATTTCACCGGGTGCAATGGTTCCCGCACCGGCCGGCAGGGGCACTTTTTCGTCGGGACGATCGTTCACGAGGAGCGCCTGAGACGGACAGTGGGCTTCGCAGTGCCCGCACCGGATACATATGCCGGCTTTTGCTTCCTGTACCTTTGGCAGGGTGTTCTCATCAGCGGGGTCAATAACCCCCATCGAGCAGACAACAGAACAGATCCCACACCATGTGCAGAGATCCTGGTCAACAAGTATTGTGGTCATGGTTATGATTTTCCTTTATATGGCTGGGTCATGTCTCGTTACTGGTATCAGTTTCTTTCCGGCACTCCAGGCATCACCTACATACTTCCCGAGCGTCCAGTAGCGGTTGTCGGGCATGGTCAGGAAGAGCGGGGCAATCACCGCGAAGTCCGGCTTTCCATCCTTGATCGCCGCACCGTCCGCGTATACCCCTGCTATCTCGCCGATGCAGAGGTTGTGGGTTGGGAGGGAAACGGTCTGTACAAGATGGCATTCGAGGGTGACCGGGCACTCCCGGATCATGGGGGCTGTTTTCAGCGAGCCGTAGAAGACATCAAAAACGTTCGATTTATCGGTCCTTAGACCGGATACAAGACCGCAGTAATCGGTCTTTTCAAGAATTCCGGATGAGGGGATGTTCACCGAGAATGTCTTTGTCTCAGCTATGCCTTGTGGCGTGTAGTGGTTGTTATTGATCCCGCAGGCGATCATCGGCGGGTTCCCGTTGACCCGGGCACACCAGCCCACGGCCATAAAATTATCCTTTCCCTTCACCTGAGTACCGACAAGGACAACCGGCATCGGGATGAAGAAATTATTACCAATCAGTTGTTTTTCCATTTTTATATCACTTCTCTATCGTGGGATGCAGGATCAGAAAGCAATAAACAGACATAATACATACCAATATTCCGTAAGGGCATTCTGAACCATTGGACTAGAATCTGCCTTAACTGAATATATAGGGGATACGGTAAGATTAGAAATATACTTTCATTGAGGTAACTATGACCTACACGAAGAACGGGAAGACCTTCCACTGCCCTGTTGAGGCTGCGCTTGACGTCATAGGGGGGAAGTGGAAGCCCCTCATCCTCTGGGCGCTGGGGGACGAGGTGATGCGTTTTGGCGAGCTGCAGAAAGCACTTCCGGGCGTTAATACGAAGATGCTGACCAAGCAGCTCCGCGAGCTTGAGGAGGATGGCATTATCCGGCGGAAAATCTATCCCGAGGTGCCCCCGCGGGTGGAGTATGCCATCACGAAGTTCGGGAAAACACTGATCCCGATTCTTGAGGCCCTCTGCACCTGGGGGGCGGAGTATCTCGGGGCCAGTGAGACAGAAGCTGGCCAGTGCCCGACAAAAGCAGGAAAGAGAAAGAAGTAACAGAAACCTGTCAGTTCATTCTTTGCGTATTGTCAGGGCAGTGCTGCTGGAACAGATCACCTTCATCCCCGTACACCCCATCCCTTATCACTCCTTGCCGCATACCATTTTCATGGACCCGATCATTGCACGCATACGGCAGGAGCTGACGACACACGCAGATCCGGAAATACAGAAGATCTCCAGGAGGTACTTCAAGGAAGCGATCTTGTGTTACGGGATGAAAACGGCCACGGGGATCGCGATTGCCAGGAAGTACTGGAAAGAGGTGAAAGGACGGCCAAAGCCGGAGATCTTCGCCCTATGCGAGGAACTCTACCAGTCCGGTTACATGGAGGAGTCTTTCATTGTCTCTGAATGGGCCCACGCGCTGTCAGGCCGGTATGAGAGGGGGGACATGGCGGTCTTCCGTCACTGGATAGATACCTACATCACCAACTGGGCATCATGCGACGGGTTCTGCAACCATACCATGGGTGACTTTATCGAACAGTTCCCGGAATATACCGAGGAACTGAAGCGCTGGACGCGGTCAGAAAACCGGTGGATGCGGAGGGCTGCAGCGGTTTCGCTTATCGTACCGGCAAAACACGGGAAATTCCTCAATGAGTCCATGGAAATTGCCAGCCTGCTGCTGACCGATACGGACGACCTGGTGCAGAAAGGGTACGGGTGGCTCCTCAAGGAAGCAAGCAGGAAACACACTGACGAGGTTTTTTCCTTCGTCATGAAAAATAAGAAGGTGATGCCCCGAACGGCGCTGCGGTATGCGATTGAGCTGATGCCGAAGGATCTCAGGGCCGAGGCAATGAAGAAGGACTGGTAGTCCCTTCATCCGCGGGTTCTCATATCATGGCGTTTCCCGCTTTATAACTGCGAAAAAGATCGCAATCAACGCCAGTTATAATTGGAGGGTCATTCAATGCTCTTCATGGACCAAAGAATTTCAGGTGTGTGCATCCTATCAGCAATCACCCTCCTCCTCATAGTTTTTGCAGGATGCACAGGGACCCCCCCGGTACAGCCCGTATCTCCCGCCATTGAGAAAACCCCGGCTGGACAACCACCGACACCGGTTATCTTGACGAATGAAAACAGCACCCAGGCAGTTGCCGATGCCAACAACCGGTTTGCATTCGACCTGTATTCCCAGCTGGCAAAAGACCAGGAATATACCGACTGCAACCTCTTCTTTTCTCCGTTCTCCCTCTCATCGGCTCTCGCCATAACCTACGAAGGAGCCGAAGGAAAAACGGCAGAGGAGATCCGGTCCGTGTTCTATTTCCCGGAGGAGGATACGGCACGCAGGGATGGTTTTTCAGCCCTGAATGCCGGGATCAACAGCGGCGATCCCAGTTATTCACTGCGCATGGCCAATGCGCTCTGGGCGGAGAAGACCTACCCATTCCTTGCGGAATACACCACGACCGCGGAACGGTACTATGGCGCAAAGGTCACCAACCTTGACTTTGTAAAACACCCGGAAGAATCCCGGGTCACGATCAATACCTGGGTGGAGGACAAGACCGAAGAACGGATCAAGGACCTGATCCCTGCAGGCGTCATCGACCCGATGACCCGGCTTGTCATCACCAATGCGATCTATTTCAAAGGCGACTGGGTGAAGCAGTTCGACAAAAACAAGACCACAGATGCTGAGTTCAGGACGGCTCCAGGAACGTCGGTGAAAATTCCCATGATGCAGCGGACAGACGATGACGCAATATACCTGTATTCGGAGAACAGCGATCTCCAGATGCTCTCGATGCCCTACGAGCACACCACGGGTAAGGCACTCTCAATGGTCATCCTGCTCCCCAGGTCCGACAACCTCACGATAACGGAGGCGTCCCTGAGCACCGGGACATTGACAGCACTGCAGCAGTCGGCAACATCCCGGCGCGTGATGATATACTTCCCGAAGTTTACCCTCGAGACCAAATACTCTCTTCCAGAAACGCTTGGTTCCATGGGAATGCCGACGGCATTTACCGGCAATGCGGACTTTTCGGGCATGGACGGGACAAAAGATCTTCTCATCAGTGATGTGATCCACCAGGCATTCGTTGCCGTGAACGAGGAGGGCACCGAGGCTGCTGCCGCAACGGCGGTTGTAATGAAACTTGCTGCCGCACCCGGTGGTGCTGATCCCGTCCCGGTATTCAGGGCAGACCACCCGTTCCTATTCCTCATCCAGGACAACGAGACCGGTTCGATACTGTTCATGGGACGTGTCATGAACCCAACCGGCTCTCAATAACCAATAAACTACGTTTTTTATTCCTTGGCTCCTTTCATCATCCTGTGTTGAATATTCCTGCCGGGTGAACGGCTCGTTCATAGTTTTGCACTGCCGGTAGAACATTGATCATAATGGGAACTGGTGTTCCTCATGAGTCATTCCACCTGACTCCGCGATAGCGGGCGTAAAAAAAGCAGGGTATTGTCATTATGAAACCAAAAAAGAGAGGGGTAAAGTGTTAACCACTGAGTTCAAGAAGGATCTACGAGGGGAAAACAAGAAAAATTGCCTGCCCGAATGGATGGCGAAAAAGTGCACCTGCCCGATGATCGAAAACCGCCGACTCCGGGGACTTCCCCCCGCCGCTTTTAAAGCCACGGTTGCGACAGAGTGCTGTGTTACCTGAACCGTGATTTTGGGTACTACAGAGGAATCGCATGTGCCATGAGCCCCCAATGGGGGCAGGGCTGGCGC
Source organism: Methanoregula sp. UBA154 (assembly GCA_002502245.1). Lineage (GTDB taxonomy): Archaea > Halobacteriota > Methanomicrobia > Methanomicrobiales > Methanospirillaceae > Methanoregula. The sequence goes on along the minus strand of DAPW01000015.1, from coordinate 90,798 downwards.
AAGGGGGCCTCCTGTCAGAGCGAGAAGTCAGGGGCTACGTTTGATACGTTACCCAAACAGCATTCAGATCCCGACGTAAAAACCTGATAATAAAATTGAACGGAATCATCTGGAAAAAAATGCGAAAAATGCAAGCCGATTTCAGACAAGTTTTATCGTCCTATCGCAGCAATACGGGGTCGCCACAATGGCGGGGGCGAGCCTGTGGTAAATCCGCCCGGAGTGTCTCTCATGAGGTGCCTCTCCTATTGTATTCAGGAAAAATGAGTCGTTCGAATGGCACTATTCCCAAAAAGTATTAACAGACCCGGCAGGTCAGGACGTGCACGGGCTGATCCCCAGACTGCCTCTTCATGGCAATACCGTCAATTGTGGCACCGCTGTGCATCGGATCAGACCGGGATGCTTTCATGCGATATACTGACGCCTCTTCCGGACGGCCGAGGAGGTCAAGGCAACTGCACAGTTCCCGATAAGCGTTTGAAAAGCCGGGTGCAATGAAAACAGCCCGCCTGAGATAGACCAGTGCGATATCCAGGTGCTGCAGGTCCATCATTTCCCGTCCCCGCCGGTACAGGTATTGCGCCTCCAGCGGTATGATATTGTTCTGGCATAATTTCATGGCAATTCCCATCCTCTATTCCCCTTTTTCTTGACGTGCAACGTATCCCCGTGGTTTCTGCTGCAGGAGCGCTTCTTCGGCAATGAACCGTATCATGCAGGTGGCGCAATGATCCGGTGGCGATCGGTATATGACCGACTGCTGCGAATGAATCATCTCCATAGCCTGGGCAGAGATCATCCGGAGATCCCGGTCACGATCCACCAGCAGCGGTTTTAAGTACTGAACCGCCCGGGGATCCCCGGCACTTCCCAGCAGGTCAGCTGCAAGGATCCGGACCCACTTGTCGTTCTCTTCAAGACCACTGATGAGGTAGTCAACCAGGGGTTTTCTGAACCGGGTCACTGCCATTCCTGATAATCCAAGGGCGCCCGCGTCCCTTCCCGTTAATTTTCTTCTGTCATTGTCCATATGTCCGCTCCACCTCCTGTGGGGATTACCCGTCCATGGGCAGCGGCATATATTCAAAATTTGCACACCGTGTCTGCCTTACAGGAATGCAATGTAAGGACGCACACCGATCTGCCTTGCAGATCCGGCAACCAGGAGAAAGGAGCATACAAGGGTGTTTTTTCTGAATTTTCTTGTTTCACCGATGGGTGGACGGAGCGTGTTACTTGTCGGGTTCATCACGGTTCAAATACGGAACCGGTATATTTACTACACAGACCATCCAAGGAGATACTATGGCAGTACTCGACCAGGAGAAAGTCGATAAGATCAAAAGGCTGCTCAAATGGCACCAGCGGGGTATGACCATCTCGGATCTGACAAGCGAGATGAAGATCAACAGGAACCTAGTGGCAAAATATCTTGACATGCTCCTGATCTCAGGCCAGGTCGAGATGCAGCTTATCGGGGCGGCCAAGGTGTATTTCCTTTCACGCCGTGTGCCCGTCTCCGCACTTCTGGAGTTTTCATCCGACCTGGTGATCGTCATTGACAGTGACCAGCGGATCCTCCAGGTCAACGAACAAGTACCCCTTCTGCTGGAAACAGAAAAAGAGGCTCTAATCGGAAAGACCATTCACGAGCTCGATAACCCGTTTATCCACGCCCTTAAGGCAAGCTGGACCGCACGGGGCCCAAAGGAAAAAGGTGAGGCCGTATCCGATGCGGACTGCACCATCCGCGGCGAGGAGCGTCATTTCCGCGTAAAGCAGGTGCCCACGGCATTTGAGGACGGGAGCTACGGGCTCACGTTCATTGTGGAAGATATCACGACCCGTAAAAAATATGAGGAGATGCTCCGGATCAGCGAGGCCCGGTACCGGGGACTTGTCCAGTCATCCGGTGAGGCGATCATCGGAAATGATCCTGGTGGAAATATTATCAGCTGGAATCCTGCAGCAGAGCGGCTCTGCGGGTACAACGACGGGGAGGTCATCGGAAAGCCGATGAGCATCCTTGTACCCGCAGAGAACAAGGAGGACCTGTCAGGTATCCTGAAACGGGTCCACCTGGGCGAAAGTATCCGCCGCCATGAGATGAAGATGATGAGAAAAGGCGGAGCGGTACTCGATGTCCTGATCACCATTTCACCAATTCTCGGGGAGTACGGGGCGGTTACCGGTGCCTCTTCTATCGCGAGGGATATCACGGGAGAGAAGATGGAGCAATACCTCAGGGAGCATGAAGACCATTACCGCACCCTTGTTGAAGACCTGAATGTCGGGATTTACCGGAGCACCGGCGACCCCCGTGGCAGGTTTGTCTGGGGGAACACCGCCCTTCTCAATATCCTGGGATACACCACGATGTCGGATCTGCAGGACATCCCGGTGATCGATGTATTTTCAGATCCCGCTGCACGGCTCGGGCTCCTGGAAGAACTCCAGAAAAAGCAGTTCGTAAAAAACCGGATACTGCATCTGAAAAGACCGGAAGGTACTCCCATCAGTGTCAGTGTGACTGCCCTTGCAGAGTTTGATGAAAACAAAAAAGTTGTATTCATCAACGGTATCGTGCAGGATATTACCCACTTCACGAATCTCAATAATGGATCCACGAATGGATCCTGATTCCACTCTTCTCCCGTTGGATTCATAAAGCTCGGGCCGGTTCAGGGATTTCAAAGAGGGTATGAGGATCCGGGGATTCGGGGGTTATCTTCCATTCATTCTCTCGTGGTCCCGTCCTTCAATGAGATGAATCCTTATCATATACCCGGATCAGTCGGTATCGCACGTTCCTGCAGTAGTCCGCATAGTTTTGGATCAGTTCTGCTTCATCGTTTTTATCAGCCGGACGACCGGATAAGACAACCCCGCTCTAACCTTTCGAAATGTACGACCCGATGTGGTGATATCCTAAATCCCGTTCATGCTCAGGAACCGCTCGTGGAGACGGGTATCGTCACCCAGTTCCGGATGAAAAGAGACTGCAATATGCCTGCCGCATTCAACAGCAACAATACCCTGATCGAGCCGGGCGAGGACGTTCAGTGCCGGGCCGGCCCGGGTTACAACCGGGGCACGGATAAAGATAGCATGGAACGATCCTCCCTCAAGACCGGCGATGGGGAGATCCACTTCAAACGACTCTCTCTGCCGGCCGAACGCATTCCGGTCCACAGCCATATCCAGGAGTGCGAGCGGGTGGATGCGGGGATCTGCAACGTCGGCGGCCATCAGCACCATGCCGGCGCAGGTGGCGAAGATCCCGCCCTTGAACTGCCGGATGGGATCATAGAGCTCGTTCTTGTCAATAAGCCGGGAGATTGTGGTCGATTCTCCGCCGGGAATGGCAAGGGTAGTGCACTCAGCAAGGTCTTCAGGACTTCTTACTTCAAAAACCTCGGAAGAGGGGCCATGCCCCATCCGCTCAAGCGCGAGCAGGAATGCGTCGATATGTTCGCTGACATTTCCCTGCAGCGCAAGAACCCCGATCTTAGCGTCCACGGGTCTGCAGCACCTCATCGTCCCTGAGGGTGTGGACATCGAGACCGGGCATGGCGTCGCCAAGGCCGGTGCTGACCTTTGCAATGACCTTCGGATCATCGAAATGGTTGACCGCTTCCACGATCGCCTTTGCCATGCGCTCGGGGCTTGAAGATTTGAAAATTCCGGATCCGACAAAAACACCATCCGCGCCGAGCTGCATCATCATGGCTGCATCAGAGGGGTTAGCGATACCGCCGGCGGAAAAATTCACGACCGGCAGCCGGCCACGCTCTGCACACTCGATGACCAGTTCTGCGGGAGCTTCGATCTCGCGGGCGTAGTCGGCCATCTCCTGCTTGTCAAGACCCCGCAACATGCGGATCTCGCCCATAATCGTACGCATGTGGCGGACGGCTTCAACAACATTGCCGGTACCGGCCTCTCCCTTGGTCCGGATCATGGCAGCACCTTCGTTGATCCTGCGCAGCGCCTCGCCAAGATCGCGGGCACCGCAGACGAAGGGGACCTTGAACTGTTTCTTATCGATATGGTATTGCTCGTCGGCCGGTGTCAGGACTTCGCTCTCATCGATCATGTCCACGCCGAGAACTTCGAGTACCTGTGCTTCCACGAAATGCCCGATCCGCACCTTACCCATGACGGGAATGGAAACTGCTTCGATGATCTCGGTGACCTTCTCCGGGTCTGCCATGCGGGCAACGCCGCCCATCTTCCGGATATCAGAGGGAACACGCTCCAGTGACATGACTGCGACTGCCCCGGCTTCCTCGGCAATCGTTGCCTGCTCGGCATTCACGACATCCATGATAACGCCCCCTTTCTGCATGGACGCGAACCCGCGCTTGAGAAGCTCAGTGCCAAATCTCAGTTCTTCCAGTTTCATATGCTGGTACTATTGATCAGCGCACCCAATAAAAACAGTGTACAGATGGCAATGAATACCGTCATCAGGATCACTACCCGCGACGCGCGGATGATTTCCGGGCCAGCCTCGTCCAGGGTCCTCCCGCCGTCACCGATCGTATAAACACCGGGTTTTTCAAACTGTATACCAATCCCGCCGGCCATTGCGGCCATGACGATACCACCGTTGAAGCCCGGACGCTTTTTTCCATCGCGGCGCATCACCTGCACTGCCGGTGAGAATCTGCCGCAGGAGGCAAAATACATCAGGAGGAGAAGTGCGGTGATCCGTGCGGGAATATAATTAAACAGGTCGTCCATCCGTGCTGCGCACCAGCCGAGCCGTTCACGCTCATCACGGTACCCGAGCATGGCATCCATGGTATTTGCCGCACGGTACACCGCTGCGCCGGTAAGACCAGAAACGGAGTAGAACAGCAACGGGGAGACAATGCTGTCCGTGAGGTTTTCCGTCATGGACTCATAGCCGGCGGAAAGGATATGGCGCCGGTCGAGCTGTGCCGTATTGCGGGAGACCAGCAGACTCACCCGGTCCCTTCCGCCCTCGACACCATCCTCCAGTGCAGCCACAACCGCGAGCGTGTGCTCTTCGAGTGAGCGCCAGGCAAAACAGCTTTTCAGCAGGAACGGGGCGAGGAGCAGGTACAGGAACCACGGGGCTGCCTTTTCAACAAGATAAAAAGGAAGGGCAAAGAGTGCCGCGGTGATGACCCAGAACACTACTCCCGCACCCCGCTGAACCACCGGGGGGAACAGGTCCGGCCGTCCCCACCATCCGATGAACCGGCCCATCAGCGCGACCGGGTGACAGGTGGAGTGCGGATCGCCAAAAATGCGGTCCACCATCAACGCAGCGAGAAGAACGACGACAAAGAGCGCTATCTGTGACGATACCATGTGTAGAGAGCACCAACAATTAGGACAATAAAAGACGTGATATTGAGGAAGGCAATATCCGTATAAAGCCATGCGCAGTACAGGATCAGCCCGATTCCCATCGTGACCATCAGCAGGTGAGGCCGGCCATGTGCGACTGGCTGCAGCGGATATTCTTCCTGAACTTTCGGTCTTGAGCGCTGGAGAGAGACTATAGAGACCGGTAACAATGCCTTTACCACACCATACCCGGCAATAATCTCGAGCTCAAAGGTGCCTTCCCCGCAGTCCTTCCGGATCGGGATGCTAAGGACCGCTTCATCCACAATATACATGTTCTCGTGGAAAAAATCGGTGAACATACTGGCATTCGAAGAAGTTATCGTGATATGGACGGGTGCACCACGATTCAGGAATTTTAAGATGAGCCCTGCACCTGGTTCGGCAATGATTTTCCCCCGGGGGATGTCAATGGAGTTGATGCCGCTGCGGTTGAGATAAATTTCATACCCGCTTTCGCCAGGTCCCGCACCGGCAGACAACAGGATCGTGATGGGCCGCGGGAGGTTCATTTCCTGCACCTGGACCGGTTAGCGGCCTGCGGGGGGGAGGAGATTGGGAATCCCCTCATGGATGGGATACTCCACCCGGCAGGCAGCGCAGCGCAGTTCCCCCTCGAGTATCTCCTTCTCATTCTCCTCATCAACATGAAGGGTGAGATCTCCCTTGCAGACAGGGCAGCAGAGAATATCCATAAGTGACCGCTTCATACCAGTTCTTCCCGTATATCAATAATCTGGGTAACTTCGGGGCCGGTTGATATGAGCGTGATCGGGCAGCCGATGTCATCTTCGGCAATCTTGAGGAAATCCCTGGCTTTCTTGGTCAGCTTGTTGTAGTCAGTAACACCAAAACACGCCTTGTCGATCCGGTCGATACCGGTGATGGCTGCCTGGGTACACCCGTTAATCATCGCTGAATAGCGGGCCATGCCCCCGTCCCAGCCCCCGATGCGCCGCTTGCGGTGCGTGACAGTCCCGAATTCCTGGATGCCCATGGCATCGGATTTTTCAAAGCTCATTTCTGTGCTGAACGGTCCTTCGCCGACCCTGGTAGGATAGGCCTTGAATACAACGACAACATCGTCAATCCGTGTCGGGCCGACTCCGTTATCCGCGGCTATCTGCGAAGCGGAGGTATCCTTACTCGTCACGAATGGATAGGTTCCATAATAGAGCGAGATACCAAAACCCTGGGTACCCTCGAGCAGGACGGTATGATCTTGTTTCAGCTCGTCATCTATGGCCTTCGGCACATCCAGTAAGTATTCCGCAAGTTCGGGAACGTCCTTTGCCTGCGGGGATATCCTCATGACCCGGTCGGAATTTGCCGGCCCGCAGCCGGAACCGGTGCTTCCGATCTTCTTGGAAAGGTGGTCGCTGCCCTTGTCCCGTGCAATATGTTCTTCCGTGATGATCCCGCAGCGCCAGTCAACGAAGACCCGGCCCTTGACGCCCAGCGTATCGACCTCGTGTTTCAGGACCCGTGGATCGACGAGGACGCCACTGCCGATGCAGAGTTTTGCGTCCTTATAGACAAAACCGGACGGCACCATGCGGACACCATATTCGCGGTCTCCGACCTGGACAGTGTGTCCGGCATTCGGACCCACACCGCCGCGGGAGATGATCACGGGTTTGTCTTTAAAGGCGATATGGGCAACAACCTTGCCCTTCCCCTCATCCCCAAAAAATCCACCAACGATGATTGTACAGCTCATTGTCTTTCATGTAGTATTGGTCGAGTTCCAAAATAAACTATCCCTCATGATTGCCGGTTCTGTCAGGACGCTGTGTTGGAGTTCCGGAAGGGAAAAAAGGAGCCGGATCAAAGGGTTTTCATGAACTCTTCCATTCTTCCAAGGGCTGTGCTCAGGTCTTTGCGGGAGACTGCATAGGCACACCGGAGATGGTCCTCCCCGCCGGCCCCAAATACACTGCCCGGAACGACTGCAACACGCTGTTCTTTTAATAACCGCTCAGCAAATTCCACATCTGAAAGGCCGGTCTTTTTTACGGAAGGGAAGGCATAGAAGGCGCCTTCCGGAACATGGCAGGAAAGCCCGATCCGGTTCAGCCCGGCAACAAACATATTACGACGGAGCCGGTACTCGTTCACCATGCTGTTTTTATCTTCTTCAGAAGACCTGAGGGCCTCGAGAGCCCCAACCTGCCCCATCACCGGTGCGCAGAGCATGACATACTGGTGTATCTTCAGCGCAGCCTCCAGCAGGTCCCGGGGAGCACAGAGATACCCCACCCTCCAGCCGGTCATGGCATAGGCTTTCGAGAACCCGTTGAGGGTAATCGTCCGCTCCCGGAGGTCGCTGACCGTCGCAGTGGCACAGTGCTTCGTTTCATAAGTGAGTTCTGCATAGACCTCGTCGCTGATGAGGAGAAGATCGTGATCGATCACAATGTCCGCTATCGCTTTTAAATCCCCCCGGTTCATCACGCCCCCGGTCGGGTTGTTCGGGAAATTGATGATCAGGGCTTTTGATCTGGTAGTAATTTTCTCTGCCAGGGCATCCGGGTTCAGCTTGAAATGATCTTTTTCGGTGCACCGGATCGGGACCGGTTTGCCACCGGCGAGGGTGACACAGGGAGCATACGAAACGTAGCTGGGCTGGGCTATGAGTATTTCATCGCCAGGATCCACAATAGACCGGACGGCAATATCCAGTCCTTCAGAAACGCCGGTTGTGATGATCATCTCATCATCGCCGGAGTACTGGAGGTTATAGTGCTGCGCAAGATACCGGGAGAGGGCATCGCGGAGGGTCTGGAGCCCCTTATTGGAGGTATATGAGGTCGTGCCCTGCTCGATCGAATAGATGCTCGATTCGCAGATGTTCCACGGGGTCCGGAAATCCGGTTCGCCAACACCGAGGGAGATCACGTCCTCCATGGTCAGGACAAGGTCGAAAAATTTCCTTATCCCCGATGGCGGGATCTCCTCTGCCCGCTTTGAGACAAAGTTACGCATGATATCACCTTACGGGGAATAGGGCAGGCGTTCCGGCTCTGTCTGTTCAAAGAGGGTATTGCCATTCACTTTGTATGACTTCATGATAATATGCGTCGCGGTTTCCCGGATCCGGTCCATGGGTGCTACATGTTCGGACACAAACCGGGATACTTCCTGCATATTTTTTCCGGTCACGAGCAGCTGGAGATCATAGGTGCCGGTCATAAGGCGGACGGTTTTAACCTGCCTGAACCGGGAGAGCCGTTCTGCAATCCTGTCGTACCCGTAATCACGTTCCGGGCTGACCTTGAGTTCAATGATGGCGGAGACCTCGCCGTTTCCTGCCCGTTCCCAGTTGATCACGGTTGAATATCCCTTGATCACCCGTGCAGCTTCAAGTGCGCAAACCCTCGTTTCAACCTCGCTTGCGCTGAGGTTGGTCATGGTCGCAATTTCTTCTGAAGAGAGCCGGCAGTTCTCCTCAAGAATCCGGAGGAGCTCGAGATCTTTTTCATCCATGTATATCACCTGAACCAGGTTTTCAACCACTTTGCTTCCATCTGGGATACATCGAGATCCTTGAGTCCGTTCAGACGGGTATCCTTGAGGACAACCTCGTTAATCTTGCCCGTATTTGAATCGAACCACATCTCTTTTGTCCTTCCATACCGTCCGCGGCTGACAACCCGGGTATTAATTACCCCGAGCATGTTCAGCTCGGAGATCAGATCGGTTATCCTCCGGTGGGTGAGTACATCAAGCTCCACTGATGGTGCAATATCCTGGTATATACGTGAGACTTCCCCGCTCGTAAAGATATTCTGTCCAAGTTTCTCGAGAGTCAGCATCGAGAAGAGGATGAGTTTGCTCTGCGTAGGCAGCGTTGCAATGCATTCGATCATGCTGTCGGTCTCGATCTTTGCCTGTGCCTGCTTCACATGAGCCTCGGTAACCTGCAGAGACTCGTCCCGGTCAGCAAGTTCACCGGATATCCTGAACAGATCGAGCGCCCTTCTCGCATCGCCATGCTCCTGTGCTGCAAGTGCCGAGCAGAGCGGGATCACGCCTTCGGCAATCGCACCCGGCACAAATGCACCCTCCGCACGCTGTGCAAGAATATCCACAAGCTGGGGGGCATTATAGGGCGGGAATACAATCTCCTCCTCAGAGAGCGATGAAAGAACCCGCGGGTCAAGGAAATCCTTAAAACTGAGATCATTGGAGATGCCGATGATACTCACTTTGGAATTCTTGAGATCGGAATTAATTCGTGTCAGATTGTAGAGCGTGTCATCGCCGCTCTTCTTGACGAGCTTGTCAATTTCATCCAGTACGATCACAAGAACCCCGCCACCGGCCTCAAGCTGGTTTTTCAGCTCTGTATACACCTGATCGGTTGGCCAGCCGGTCATTGGGATATGGGTTTTGGCCTTATCGCTGGCCAGTTCGTCAACAACATCAAGGCATTTCGCAATCTGAGCGAGAACACGGTATTGGGTATCGATGACTTCGCAGTTGAGATGAACAATCCGGCAGAGGGTTCCCATTTTGCTGCTGGCTTTTTCGAGTTCGGTACCAACATACCGCACACAGGCAGTCTTTCCGGTGCCGGTCTTACCATAGATAAGAATATTCGACGGGGTTTCATTCCGGAGGGATGGTGCCAGGATGGATGCAACTAAATCGATCTGAGGTTTCCGATGGGGGAGGATCTGGGGTCGATACGAGTGACGGAGGACCTCCCGGTCCTTGAATATCCGGTTATTGGTGAGGTATTTCTTAAAAAGACCTGTTGATGAATCTTCAGTTTCTGGCATAGGTACACAGTGGAGCTGAGCATTGGCCGGATAAGACTAAAAAACGATCGGTTTGTCCGGAATATAAACCCCATTGTTTCCAGTGGAATTACTCTTATATTTCCTTTGTTTTAGAAAAAGCCCGGATTTCATGGTATTTGATTAAATATATTTTTATGTTCCTGATAGTTATTGATTTTCCAGACGATTCATATATTTCGGCAATAACCAGCTAAATCCCCGGTGGTTGCACTTCTGGTCATCAGTTTTGGGGGGCACCCCTTTGTTTCGTGTGGAACCTACACTGGAAGGGCTACCCCCTTCCTAAGAAAATCTCTAAAGGAAGCCCATTTTAATTATATTCTAAGTACTATATAAACTATCTGAAATGATTCTGAGGCTTTACGAAATTTTCTGATTAGATAGGATCTTCTCTGTTTTAAAAAAAATTCAATACGGAGAACCTCTGGATGGTATCATAGCATCAACCCACCCGTGATAAAATCTCCACTCGAACCAATGGGGTGTGCCGGTCCGGTAGAGCGTATGGTTATTGATTTTCCAGACAATTCATATATTTCGGCAATAACCAACAAAATCCCCGGTAGCAGCAGGTCCAACGTTTGCCTGACAGACAACAGTGATTCTGAATGGGATACGCCATACCAAGATCAGAAAAGCCGGAATTCTCATTACTGATAACAGGCAATATCTCTTCTGCCATGAACCATAACCATACCAGACCATTCGAGATTACCGGCGCTGTTATCACCGTCTCAACAACCAGGACCGCAGATACCGATACCAGCGGAAAGACTGTCAACGCACTCCTTCTGGAAAAGACTATTCCCATCCGGCATTATGCGATCGTTCCCGACCGTATCGACGCAATCAGGAACGAACTTTTCCTTGCCATAAAAAAAGCCAACTGTATCATCATCAACGGAGGTACAGGACTCACCCACGATGACTGCACCATAGAGGCGGTCTCCCCCCTTCTTGAGAAGAGGATTGACGGATTCGGTGAATTTTTCCGAATGAAGAGCATCCAGCAGATCGGTACAGCATCAATGCTGTCCCGGGCGGTTGCCGGAATCATCGGTGGAAAAGCCGTCTTCTGTATACCTGGATCAACACCCGCGGTTACTCTGGCGACCAAAGAGCTGATCCTCCCTGAAATCGCGCATATCCTCAGTCACGCAAACCGTTAAGCGGCCAACTTATTTTTTCGATGCAAAGTCTATACAGCACTCTATAAAATTATCGTAAGACCTGTAGCAGGGCAACCCGTTCGAGCACCAGGTCGATCATCCGGCCGTCCCCGCCGGCAGCGGCTATCTCCTCTCGTGAAATTGCAAACGTCTCCATCAACCGGTCTCTCTTCTCAGGATCGATAGTGTCCCAGTTCTCCCGGATAAAGCAGAACAACTGTTCAAGTGCAGCCCAGACCTCCGCCCGCACAGGGAAACAGCAGATATACACCCGGTTCTCACCCTTGTGGAGCCCAAAAGAGGCCGCGATATTGCACTGTCGCGACCCGGCTGCAAAGAGAAGAGACTCCATCTCAAGGGTATTCGAGATCGGTAGCCCCTCTTCAAATGACCGTACAGCCATTGCTACTGCAGTTGCGGCATGGACGCTGCCGGCAATCATGTCCGCATTGAAACAGATAATATGGGTACCGTGGGCTGCCGCAACAGCCCGGAGGCCCCGGAGGAATGCTGCCGGGTCATGAATCGAGCACCGGGCAATCCGGATATCACTAACAGCAGGGATGGGTTGCATGCAATCACCTGAAGTGAGAGAGTGTTGATTGTCCATCATTATTGTTCTCATCTGGAGATGGCTGCTCCCGCGATCCGCTCTGCTCAGGTTTTGCCCCGCCACCTCTTTTTTTGCCCTCAAGCTGGGCGAAGATCTGTTCGGCAATTCCACGGCCGAGGATCTTTGTTACGGATTCCAATCCGGCGGCAACAACTAAATCGGGTGAGGTAAGGTTATTGTTGAAGAGCCGGCGCGCCCTGACCCGCCCGATCCCCCGCAGTTTCACCAGCGGCAGGAGCTCGCGCCGGATCCCGTTCTTCATGCAGATCTCGTACTCCCGGATCTGCGCGTGGAAAGCCGGTGCAAACAGACGAGAGAGCTCGGCGGTGGCATGCAGGAGCCAGTTAACACTCTCGACCATCCCGTACACGTCTCCCGGTCCAACCGCATAGCGCTCACAGATCCTGGCATCGGGAAGTTCATCGGACCAGTCTCGGAGAAGCATCGCGGTCTTGATTGCGCGGAAATACTCCTCGATCTCCTCCTCCTCTTGGGGCACGGGAAGCCAGAGTTCCTCTTCGTGCTCATCCATCATCCGGTCCAACTGCGGCCGGTCTGAATTCCGGACATAGAGGCGGGGCATATCCGGTGTGCTGCAGATGAGCTGGAGGAGGCCGATATCGGCATAGTCTGTTTTTTCCCGGAGCGCGCTCACGATCAGGGCAGCACTCCGGGGATCGATATAGAGCCGGGATACCAGCGATCCGAATTCCGTTGCCCCGATATGCTCACCGATTTCCAGCACCATCTCTGCATCAACGAGGAACTTCAGGGCGGAATCCACTGCCCGCTGCATCAGGCGGCCCTGATGGTGTTCATGGACGTAAAAGCACCGGTTCATGAATGCCGTCAGTTCCGGGCGGGTGCCGGCAAACCCTGAGGCGACGAGGGAGAGGACGTGGGTATACAGCGCTGTGGGCTCGGCGATCCGGGAATGCACCTCTTCTGCAGGGGCATCGATGTACCACTCGAACAGTTCCTCTACCTGTCCCGCATCCTTGGCGATAAGTATAGCCTCGCCGTAGGGATCGAGCCGTGGCCGTCCGGCCCGCCCTGCCATCTGGTGGTACTCGCTTACCGGAATCGGCTGCATTCCCTCACCGGCAGCAAACCGGAGGTAATCGCGGATGATGACCCGCCGGGCGGGAAGGTTCAGGCCTGCGGCGAGGGTCGGCGTAGACGAGATGCATTTGATCAGCCCTTTCCGGAATCCCTCCTCAACGACTCCCCGCTCCTCGCGGCTCAGGCCGGCATGGTGAAATGCAGAGCCTTTGGAAACGCACAGGGCCAGACTCTTTGCCATCTCTGTATCAGCGCCGGCACTGAGTCGATCTGCACAGGTCTTCAGTTCCGGGTCCCCGCTTTTGATTGCGCCGGCAGCCCTCTTGGCAAATGCCTCGGCATTCCGGCGTGAGGAGACGAAGACCAGACACTGCCCCCCCTCCTCAATAGTATCCAGACAGAGGTTGAGGTCCTCATAGTTCTTTGATATCTGTTTTATTTTGCGATCCCCTTCGCGGAAATGGATCCGGTCGTTCCAGAACACACCCTGCCGGAGGTCGACCGGCCGCCAGGTGCTGGTAACGAGTTCTGCCCCGAGCCACCCGGCGAGGAGCTGCGGGTTGCCGATGGTTGCGGAGAGGCCTATCACCTGCATGGACGGATTCTGGTACCGAAGCTTGGCGATTACCATCTCGAGAGTAGGCCCGCGTTTCTCCGAGTCGATCAGGTGAATTTCATCGACAACAAGAAGGGAGATATCATGGATCCAGCGGGCACGGTTCCGTAAGAGAGAGTCGACCTTTTCACTCGTGGCAACAATAATGTCATTCCTGGCCAGCGAGTCATCCCTGCGGTCGAAATCCCCCGTAGCAATCCCGACCCGCACACCCTTGCCCGCAAATTCATCGAATTTCTCGCTGGCGAGTGCCTTGAGCGGGACGATATAGAGGCACTTCCCCTTTTTCGCAATATGCGTATGCATTGCCATCTCGGCAATCAGGGTTTTGCCGCTTGCAGTGGGGATAGAGACGAGCAGGTTCTTTCCCTCAAGCATCCCCGTCTGAATGCATTCTGCCTGCGGGGGATAGAGCTCCACGATACCGCTTGCAAGGTACCGGTGCCTGAGACTCTCCGGGATCGGAAGCGTGGAAGTCAGCATGAAAACCTCCTTCCAGCAACCCCTTTAATTCCACTCAAATTCGCTGGCATTATGGCTCATTTTAGTAAACCTAACCATAAAAAGGATTTACACTCCACAGGAAATAATGGGAAACGCATAAATATAAATTGATGTTTTTACTCAAAAGGCCGGCTTTAGTAATAATAACTGATCATATCCTGTTTTGACTCTTTCTTTTTCCGGTCAAGGAAGGCAAAGACATTCTCGTGCGGAACACCCTCAATGAGCATATCGATTGCCGCTCGTGCTGTCTTCATTTGCTCCGGATACCCGATGAGTGCAACCGTTTTGCCAAAAACGGAGATCTCGACATCGGTCATGTCTTCGATCTGTTCCCGGGCCCGGCCATCTTTCCCGATAATTCTGCCACGGAGACGGTCCAGCTGCCGGGGACCTTCCGCCATTGCGGAGAGATCGATAACGTCCAGGAGCAGGTCCTCGTCCTCGATCATCTCGAAGGCACGTTCCGGTGAGAAACCCCGGTTGATGGCATTGATAATCTCAACAGCCCGGAGAAGCGGTATTGTGTTCTCATCCGTGGCCTCCACTTTAACGAGCCCCTCCTTGCTGTCAACGGTTATCGTCGTATGTGTTTTTGTTTCGAGATCTTTTTTGGTTGCGCCAGCCTTACCAATCAGCACACCAACTCTGCTTCCTGAAATTTTAACTTCCTGCATCATCTGTGTATTCACCTCGTATTCCGGGGTATGGGGGCACCGTTACACCACATATCTGTATTTTCTAAACCTGATAAACGGATCTCATTCTTCAGGCTCATTAAGTCCCGTTACGGCATTAAACATTTCCACATCCGTCCGCACATCGCACCGGCTTTTGAAGAACCGGTTGATATTCCGGATGTCGCGCATGAGGAACGGGAGTGCGCGCGGGTGATCGCGGGTAACGGACTGGCCCATATCTATGAGGTACGGTTTATCGCCGTACAGGATATTGAACTCGCTCAGATCGGCATGCACCAGCTCCGCCCTCTTGTACAGGGTATCGATAATACTCGTAATTTCAGCATAGGTTTCTGCCGGGTCCTCAAGTTCGACATTCCGGAGCTGGGGGTACGGGATCTCTCCCTCTCCGATAAACGACATTACAAGAATATTCCGGTCCCAGACCAGCGGTTCAGGAACAGCGATCCCCGCATCCCGGGCGCGGACAAGATTTGAGAACTCTTTTTTTGTCCATGCGAAGATGAGCTCTTTTTTTGCTTTCTTGACATGGGAGAACCGGCGGTCCCCGATGATATATGAGCTCATTGTGGTAAAATTGGCAGTCCGGATCCGGTAGATCTTGATGGCAATTGCAGCACCATCCCGTTCACCGTAAAAGACATTGGCCTCTTTACCGGTACTGATGGATCCCCCTATTACGGAGAGCCATTTCTTGTGCACGAGCTTGTAAAGTGCGAGGAGCGTTACCTCATCAAAAACGTCCTCACGCACCTTGAGCTGATTTGCATCCTTAATACGGACACCCATCTCCTCGAGACGCTGATCGAACCGGTCCAGTTCTTTATCGATGTTGGTTTCCTTTTTCACGAGATTGCCACCGGATATTCCTGAATTCACCTGCATTTTTTACCGGATGTACTCACGGACCGGGGCAAGGACTTCGATGAGCGATTCGCTGCATGCCTTCTTGAGATCCATCGGATGAACCTCGCCCTTGCCATACGCTGCCTCAAGATCAGTATAGGAGACAAAGTTCCGGTCACCCCCGAACTTCTCCGGCCGCCTGATGATTACCTCGGGCAGACGGGGGAATACATGATGCTGGAAGATCTGGAGGATGGGATTCTCTGCAATCTCCGGCGGGCAGAACGCCTTCTGGCACTTCTTCCTGATCTCATCCTCACTGTCAGCAACGGAGATGTAGTTCCCCTGCGATGAGGACATCTTCTTACCGTCCAGCCCGTTGAGGATCGGCGTGTGGATACAGACCGGTGCCTTATACCCGAAGTTGATGAGGTGCTCCCGGGCAAGCATATGGATTTTACGCTGGTCGATGCCACCGACCGCCGCATCTGCTTTTAAAAAGGCAATATCCGCCATCTGCATGATAGGGTAGATCATCTGCGAAACGGTCGGGTGGTCCATCTGCCGCCCCACCTCATCCATGCTCCGCGTTGCGCGGTTCAGCGTGATCTCCTGCGAGAGCCGCAGGACCAGCAGTTCGTAGTCCCGGTTGAGCTGGACATCCGATCCGAGGACATAATTCACGTTTTTCAGCCCGAGCCCCTCGAAACAGCGCCTGTTGTAATCCGCAAGTTCCCGGACTTTTTCCATGGTCCCTTTCCGGTTCAGGAAGGCATGGAGGTCGGCGAGCAGGACGGTAACTTCGAAACCTGCAGCCTGAAGGTCAACCAGCTTGTTGATCGTGACGAGGTGGCCGAGGTGAATCTCACCGCTTGGCTCATAACCGGCATAGACTCGTTTTGTGGGCTGTAAAAGAAGCGCCCGGAGGTCATCATCCGTGACGACTTCGACAGTGTTCCGGGTAACACGTTCGTATGCGTCCATCAGAAATAATGGGTGATGATGGGTGTTAATGGTTATTCTGGATGGTTTTGAACCCGAGCGCTGCGTTCGTTGCAGCTATTGATCTGGCTGCATCTTTCTCCCCGCCCATCATTGCACGGATGGCATCGATGTTTTCGACAACAACGTCAGCCTCCTGGTGAATGGCCTGGAAGAAGCAGAGCTCATTCTTGTCTGCGTAGATGGACTCTTCGAAGATGCAGTTCTCCCACAGGTCTGACCGTGGCCGCCCGAGGTCCATGGCGAATTCCTTAAGCTCGGCGGTGCTCTTGAGGCCGGCACTTTTCTTGAGGAGCCCGAGCCGGGGGTGCCTGTTGATGAGCCCGATGACACTTTCTTTATTGACTGGTTTTTTCGTGGTCATCTGGATGGCGTGCATGTGCATCATCGTGGTAGGGACGATCATGGCCATCGTGGTGATGGAGATATGGGGGAGGACGGAGAGGACATCCGGGCCATGGTGGCTCGGGACACTCACCGGATCAAGAACGATAGCGTCAATAGGTCCTTTCTTGATCTCCCCCGGGTCGGATCCGCGACGGACCATGATGGCATGGACATGGGTAACCCCGTACTCCTTGTCGATCTCGTTGATAATCCGGCAGAGGCCGGTGGTGTTACAGGAAACAACCCGCACGAACTGCCGCCCGATGGCATCCTTGTAGTTGCAGGAGGAGTTGAAGGAGAACCCGGCAAGGTCATGTTCCTCTCCACCCTGCCAAAGCGCTTTCTTGCCAAGTTTTTCATACATTGACTTGTTCGTAGCGCCGACTTTTCCCGGGGTTGCATCGACCACGACGTCCGCTGCCCTGCACATATCCTCAACGCTGCCGGCAACCTTCAGACCGGCCTTCTCGAATGCGTCCTTCTTGGAGATGTCAGCAATATAGAGCGGGTACCCGCGTTGCTTTGCAACGAATGCTTCAGCATTGGGGCGCGTCTTGGAAACCCCGATCACCTTCATGTCCTTCTGCGCAGCCACCGCATCGGCCACGCGTTTGCCGATGGTCCCGTACCCGTTAATGGCAACCTTGATCATACAATCGTACATTGCGCCGGAATGGAAAAAGCTATGCGATTGATTTTCCTCGCAAATATCTTTGGTATCCCTGCTATGGATGTCGGGTTGATCCTGGTTGCATTTTTGTCCCTCAGTCAAGGCAGAATCTTATCTTTATTCCCCGGTTTTTTTGCGGGGCGGGACGCTCTTGTCCCTGTTTCCAGGATTTCCGGTAAATGCTGTAATTATTATTGCGATCCCTGCCACCATCAACAGTGTTCTGTTGGTTATCACCGGGTGTTCCCTGCCGGGATGAATGGAAAACGCCCTTGCGATTGTCCTGTGCGATATTTTCCAAAAGCTTCTTTCCAGCACAGTTTCCCTCGCTCATGGCGATCGTCCTTGCGAATATCCGGGGGATGAACGCCATGGTTACCTACGTATCTGAGTTGTTGCAGGTATTCGGATGAAAAGAACGGTACATGACGGCATCACCGGTGCGGAGAGCCGGTACTGAATGTAAGCTGATACCCCGGTTTTTTCCTGCGATCCACGAACAGGATTTGTCATAACGTTTGAAGAACCCGTACTCTTCCGGAGTATGGTTGCGCCTTACAGATAGAATCCCTGGATTCTGATGACTTCTGCACTGTCCTTTGCCTCCGCATAGAGATCGAGGGGCTCCCGGTTGACCTCAAGGAACCTGATACCCCAGCTGATCCTGGACAGGAGTTCACGGGCCCGCTCCTTCTCACCGAGAATATAGAGTGCCGCTGCCAGCGCTTCGACAGAAGAGAGCTTGCAGGGTTTACCGAAGTTGACCGGATTTGCTGCCATCAGAAAAGGGAGCGCCCGGCGGATACGCCAGGAGCTGATCGCGCCGGTATCCAGCACCTCCCAGGAACAGTCCAGGACCGTTACAGACCTGACATGCCGGTCTGCAGGTGACAGTGCCTGTTCGGCGGTGGGATCCAGCAGCAGGGTATTTCGCGGGATCCGGGTAATTTTTGTAAAAATTGTTAAAAAACCCGCCTTTTCAAGCTTCTTTACCGTGCACTTCCGGGGATCGCAGCTGTTGTCCCGGTATGCGTACAGGGGTATCATTGATCATCTGTGCGTGCACACACTGTAAATAATGTACGTGCTCTGCAGCCCCTGCGTACTGCATCCCGCCCTCCGGGCGGAGGGTATCACGAAGCCCTCAGATCTCGAGTTGTTCGCAAAAACAGTCAAACGGTGTGCCAGATTCGGGATAGAGATGGTTCCCCTTCCCTGTCCCGAGAGCCTGTACCTTGGACCGGGCCGGAAGCCCGGGACGTATCTCGAACGGCTCAATACTCTTGAATTCTCAAGCCTCATGGTTAATCTTGAACAAGAGGTGACCGCTGTCATCCGCGAGCGGGGTCCTCCCCTCTGTATCATTGGTGTCAACTCGTCACCCACCTGCGGTGTATCCAGTACGTATTATGGTGCAGAAGAAGGCAGACCGCCGAAACGGGAAGGCCGGGGGGTATTCCTGTCAAAATTTCCTTCGGTCCCCGCGGTGGATGTCGCAGTATTTGCCCGGTACCGGGTTTATCTTGCAGCCCCGCTGTTTTCTGAAGCAGAACGTGGTTTTAATACGTCAATTGCCCGGTTCCTGAGCACTCATCTGTTTGACGTGCACCTGCCGCAGGAGGCCGGAGATGATTCTGACATGAGGGACGTTCGGGAACAGGAACGCCTCTTTCTCTACAATAAGTCGGCACTTGAGGATGCTGACTTTATCGTTGCCATTATTGAAGGGGCCGATGCAGATTCCGGGACGGCATGGGAGATGGGGTATGCCTTCGCATTGGGAAAACCCGTCATTGCCCTGCGAACGGATTTCCGCCGGGTCGGACACCATGAACATGTAAACCTGATGCTCGAACAGTCCGCGACGGTCGTCGGCAGTGCAGAAGAGGTCCTTGCAGTACTGCAATCCCCGTGCATGAAGAGACAGCAGCGGATTTCACCGTAAGTCACTATCTGCCGGCATTTTGTTTTTTACTCTGCAGAAATCATTGTAAAGCGATTAAATCGCCCCCCCCTTGCGCCAGCCCTGCCCCCGTTGGGGGCTCAATCGTGCATGCGATGTCTTGGAATTATCTGTACTGTCCTCATTCAAAATTGACCAGGTAATACGGCGTTATCGCAATTCGGGGATGCCACAGCGGCGGGGGCGAAGCCCTGGGGAACGTCAGAATTGTGCGAAGGATCTCTACCAAGCGGTTTTTTCGCTCTGCAGAAATCATACGGGAACGCTGATGCTCACCGGGGTATCATCCCTCCCGGTTGACCATCCCTGAACGATGCCGAAGTCCTGTACCCCGGTATGGGCCACCGCAACGCGACCCGTTCCCAACGGGGAGTTGTAGCGGAGGAGAGGGAAGTATTTCACGCGAAAAAATGTATTTCTGCACCGTATTTTTTAAAATCCCGTGCGTTTTACCGGTATAGCGGAAAAGCAATAATCTATATGAGAATATTTACGAAATAGTAGATGATAGCGATGGGAAGGAAACGCGGGGATCGGGGAACGGAGAAAAAATTACCACGGACTGATCTTGAGTGTAACCTTGATGACGGGTTCACGAATCCGGTTCAATCGTTTCATGACCTGTCTGTAGGGAACATAAAAGAGGCCATTTTTCAGAGCCGGTACCTCCAGATCCTCCTCTCCCTGACCGTGATTGGCGCCATCCTGCGGTTCTATAATCTGGGGTACAATTCTCTCTGGCTGGATGAAGCATCGACCCTCACGTTCGCGGTACAGTCAATCCCTGATATCTGGCAGGCTACAACGGCAGGAGAATTCAACCCCCCGCTCTTCTACTGGACCGAGCACATCATGCTGCTCTTCGGGAATTCCGAAGTGGTCCTCCGGTTTATTCCTGCACTGCTCGGCGTGCTGACAATCCCCCTCGTCTACCTTGTCGGGAAGGAATTCATGGATCGGAATACCGGGATCATCGCGGCAGCGGCATTTGCATTCTCCCCCTTCCTCCTCTTTTATTCACAGGAAGCCCGGGCATATTCCATGACGCTCTTTTTTGTTGCCTTTTCCATGGTCTTTTATTTCAGGGCCCTGAAAAGCAATACAATTCAGGACTGGGCACTCTTCGGAATCCTTTCCGCACTCGCATTCTGGTCCCATTTTTACGCAATGGTCATCATTGGCGCGCTCGTCCTGTACGCGCTCTATGAACTGTATCCGAAGATCAGGAACAATCTGGATGCAGCCAGACCGCTGGTTACCGGCGGTGTCTTGTTCGGGCTCATCTGTCTTCCGCTTATCCTTGTTACTATCCAGCTTTTTTTCAGGCGGACCGGATCTGCACCAACATACGGGATCCAGGGGCCAGAGATTATCATTGCAACATTTACCCAGATCTCCTGCCTGGATCCACAAATCCCCGGGGCTGTAATTTCGTTATATCTCCTCCCCCTCCTGTTTATTGCAGGGATCATCCAGGCTTTTCTGCTGGATAAGAACAAGGGCATC
Source organism: Methanoregula sp. UBA154 (assembly GCA_002502245.1). Classification (GTDB taxonomy): domain Archaea; phylum Halobacteriota; class Methanomicrobia; order Methanomicrobiales; family Methanospirillaceae; genus Methanoregula. Next base: position 69,569 of record DAPW01000015.1, on the reverse strand, counting down.
TTCATCGTAACGCTCACCGTGCTGACGTTTATTATCAGCAACATTCTCTCGTACATGATACCCATGCAGCCCCGGTACCTGATCTTCCTCGCAATTGTCTATTTTATCACGATCGCACTTTCCTGCAGGCTGGTGCCTGACCGGATACACTCCCGCGGGATTGTGTACGGGTTTATCGCCCTCCTCGTCGTTATCAATATCCCCATGCTTGCGGCGTATTCCTCCGGGTTTGTAAAAGAGGACTGGAGGGGTTTTTCCGGCCAGCTCCAGCAACTGACCCGGCAGGGTGACTTTGTTGTTGTCGTACCAGGGTATGTATCCCAGCCTCTCGATTATTATTACTCCAATACATCGGATCAAACCATTGAGTTTTCAGCATATACTTCGGGTGATCTGATGGCGATCAATGCACAAAAGACCAACAATACCCTCTTCTTTGTTGTTACCGGAGATATCAGCGCTGCAAACCCGGAAGGCGACGCAGCAACCTGGCTTGAGGAGAACACAAAATCTCTCGGGCAGAACACCGGCATTTACCTCCTGACATCAGGCTGACGTCTCATATTTTTCCGAGCTCCCATGTACGACCTGACCGTCATCATACCCACCTTCAACGAGGAGGCAAATATCCGCAACATCGTAATGGCAGTGGATGCGGTCTTTTATGAGCACTCCATCCATGGCCGGATACTTGTCGTAGATGACAATTCATCCGATGGGACCATCAGCATCGTGAACGAGCTGAAGGGGACAAAGGAAAACGTGGAGATCCTCATCCGCGAGAAAGACCACGGGCTCTCCCAGTCCGTTGCCGAGGGGTTTTCCCACGCGGTATCAGATGTTTTTATCGTCATCGATGCCGACTTTTCCCACCCTCCCGTACTTATCCCCTGGATGTACGAGGAAATCCGGAATGGAAATGACATCGTAATCGGCAGCCGGTACATGGAAGGGGGCGGGATCAGGAAATGGCCTCTGAAACGCAGGGTCATATCCATCGGTGCCACGTTCCTCGGCAGGCTCCTCTTCCCGGATATCACGGATCCGGTGAGCGGTTTTTTTGCCATCCGAAAAGAAGTCGTGGATAACGCACCACTGAAACCCCGGGGTTATAAAATCCTGCTCGAAGTGCTCGGAAAAGGGACCTGGAAAAAGGAGAAGGAGATCCCGTTCGAGTTTGTGGACCGGGAGACTGGTGCGAGCAAGCTGAAGATTAAAACCATCATCGAGTATGCCTGGCAGGTCCTCGATATCAGTCTTTACTCCTTCACCCACCACAAAAGTGCGGCATGGCGGGAGTGGACAAAGGTATTCAAGTTCGGGATTGTGGGGATTTCCGGTATCTTCGTAAACATGGGGGTTCTCTATTACCTGAAAGAATATGTGGGATTGTATTACCTTATTGCCGGTTTTTTAGCCATCGAGCTTGCAATCCTGAACAATTTTATCTGGAATGATCTCTGGACATTCAGGCAGGCATATAGCCTGAAATTATCCAGTACATGGCATCGTCTTATCTTGTTTCACGCAGTCTCAGCGGGGGGACTTGTCATAAATATGGGGATTTTGTATCTCTTCACCAGTGTATTTGGCGTCTATTATCTTCTGTCCAATCTTATCGGAATTCTCATTGGCTTTATATGGAATTTCTTTGTCAACCGGCGTATTACCTGGATAAGACCGTGATATTTTCTCTTGTTCCCCCCAGATCTTTTAAATAAAAACCGAGGGTTTTTCTGGAATTGATACAAACACGGTTCATCAATAAAAAAAGGCACCGGGATCCGCAATGGGAAAGAAGCGCAAGGATGAAATCATACCGTCAGTAAAAAAAGAGAAAAAAGGCAGGACTCCGTTTACCTTTCTCAACGAACGATTCGATAATCTCGATGTAAATGTCGTCAAAACTCACATTTTTTACATAATACTCCTCTCTGTGATGACGAAAATCGTCGTGCTGTTCCTGACAACCTCGGTTTTTCAGTCATTTGTTGATCTGTTCGATTTTGAATATTATTTTGAGCATGGCATGATGGTTGTGAATGGTCAGGTTCCTTATCTGGATTTCCCGTTTGATTACCCCCCTCTGGCTCTCGTTCCCATTCTGCTTGCGATAATCCCTGTAATTCTGACGATGAACCCGTATGCGTTTATTTTCACATTTCAGGCATTGATGGTCCTTTGCGATATTGGTACGGTTTTGTGTATTTATTTTATCGGGCTGAAGGTTTGTGATGAGAAAAAGGCATTTCTTGCAGCGTGTATTTATTCCGGTGCGTTTTCCACAGCATATTTTGTTCTGACAAAATATGATGCGTTTCCCACGTGTCTTCTGATGGTAGCGGTTCTGTTTACAATCTATGGAATGAACATGAGGGGATACCTTGCAGATACTGCAGGAGCACTCGCAAAAATTTTTCCTCTCATTATTCTGCCATTCATTACGTTGTATAATGCAAGGATGACCTCTTTGAAGCAGGAAATACTTCAATTATTAAAAATTTTTATTCCACTGTTTCTTGTGGCGGTCCTCCCGATCCTTGTCTTAAAACCGGAAATTATCAGTCAGTATTTTTCTGCGAGTCTTATCAGAAGTACTGCGTATGTCAATACGCCAACCTATGTTGTATATGCAATTTTTCATGAAATACTGAATATTGACATTTCGATCGCCCTGATCTCGAATCTTATGTATGCGCTGATGGGGACTATCCTGCTTGTTCTGGTTTATTTTGCGTTTACCCTGGAAAAAATCAACCGGACCACCCTTTTGAAATTTATGGTTCTCTCAATCTTCTCAGTCGTGTTTTTCATGAAATATCACAGTCCGCAGTATCTTGTATGGTTTACTCCCATTGTATGCCTGCTAATCGCAGATCGCCTGTATGCCGTGGCACTGTTTTTCTTTGCCCAAATCATTACCTATGTTGAATTTCCCCTGTTGTTCGGATCCTTTTATACAAATGTAGAATATCTGAATCCGGTACATTCAACTGGATACCTCCTGACAGTTGGATTTTTCTGTCTTGAATATCTTGTACTGATTCTCCTCATATTTGTTGCAGTAAATCCCTCGATAAACCATTTGAAAAAAATCCTTGAGAAAAAAACACGTTTCAAATAAGCGGGCGGCTTTTTTTTCGATAATCCCATAAGGAGCAGGGACCTGATATTACAGAAAAGACCATTAGGAGCAGAGGGTTACCGCGTAAAATTATTTCGCTGAATTTCCGGAAATCTTCATGAATCAACGTAATATCCGGTTGCTCTTCCCTCTTCCTTTCTTGTTTTCACTCCTGCAATGATAATCACTTTTTGTGCAATTTTCATGAAAACACCGTTTACCTGTACAGAAGTGACGGCGCATTCCGTTTACGTAATCATTTCCGGTGCGGATTCATTATCTCAGATACCGATGAGTATCAACAGGTTGTGAATTTTTCATCTGGTGAAAAATGTACAATTGAGCCAAACCCCTAATACTTTCAGGTTAATATTTTTCATCATGTCCAATCTCACGGTGGCACTCCTCGCCCCTCCTGATTACGCAAAAGATCTGGGTAAGAAAGGCACTGCGAGCGATATCACCTTTTATAACCTGAAAAAAGGGGATGCAACGGTCACCTTCATTGAGCCGACCCGGTATCCTGAGAAGCTCTCCTCGCTGTTCTACGCGGTCTCCCTCGCGGATCGCGTGCTCCTGGTCGTAAACGAGATAAACGCATCATTTGGTGAATGCGTGCTGATGCTCCAGTGCGCAGACAAATCCAGCGGCTACCTCATCTTGAAAAACTACCTGTCACCGGACCAGATCGCTCCCTTAATCAAGGGGACTGTCCTCGAACACTACGAAGTCCTCGAAGAGGATATGGTTGGCCTGCGGGAGAAGATGCTTGAGATCGCGGTCAAGCAGACTGCCCACCAGAAGGCGCACGAGACTGCCGGCCGGGGGGTCGTCCCGGTCGATGCCCACTTCAATGTAAAGGGTGTCGGCGTTGTTGTCCTTGGTTCTGTTGCACTCGGAATGATCAGGAAACATGAAACGCTCAAGGTCCTCCCGACGGAAAAAACTGCCCAGATCCGCTCTATCCAGAAGCATGACGATGACGCTGAGAGTGCCGCCAAAGGTGACCGTGTGGGCCTCGCACTGAAGAATATTGAATCAGAGGACCTGGACCGTGGTTTTGTCCTGACCAGTGATCCAACCATAAAGTCAGCGACCACGGTCTCCGGGAAGGCACAGCTCGTGAAATACTGGCCGGCCCCCCTCAAGGAAGGTATGGTTCTCTATGCCGGCCACTGGATGCAGTTCCTCCCGACCCGGCTTGAAAAGACCGTTGTTGAAGGTGACTGGCGGATGCCCACCCTGACCCTGACGATGGAAAAAGCACTGGTCTATCCGCCCGGTGCACGCGTTGTCCTCCACTATCTCGAGGGCGGGAAGCTGCGGGTTGTGGGCTCGATGGTTGTTGAATAATCATCTGTTTTTTTCGTGTATCTTCAGTAAAAAACCATTTCTGCGGGTTATTTTCAGTCAGGGTTTGATTGATCCGGATCGGTTACCGGCCGCTCTGGACGTAGAAGATCAGTCGCTGGCCCGGTGGATGCGGGATGGCCTTTCCTTCCGATCTCTGCAGTGCCGGGTACCGTTTCCCCGGTTCGGGATCGCAGATCTCCTTCAGCTCGACCCTCAAGTAGCACTCGTCGCCGTAATCGAAGAGAAAGAGCAGCTTTTTGCCCTTCTCCGGAAATGCTCTCTTCACCCGGGTCTTCACCACGCCTTTGAATTCCGGCCGGACCTTCCCCTCCCATGTTTCCGGGTTGTCCCCGAAGAGCTCGTAGCCTTCGGTGGACTGGTAGAAGTTTTTGATATTGTTATAAAAACCGAACGAATGGTCGAATCCCAGGTGAAAGGCCTGGCAGATCTCGCCGGCGAACTCGAACAGGGTGATCCGTTCCGGTATGGCAAGGATGCGGTACGGGTGGCCCCGGACATTTCCCTCGCGGTTGCTCTGGATCACTTTAAAGAGAAATATCCGCTCGCCGGGCTCCGCCTCCCGCCGGTCCATCGGGATTTTGCAATAGGGATTTGCTGCTCCCCGCATGATCTGATGGTGATCCGGGATACTATATCAGGCTGTCTTGGTGCGGGGGAATTTCCTGACAGGTAGTGTGATGGGATGTATTTCTGCTTTCAATCGGGATCCGATTTCCACAGGAAAATTGGATCGCGATTGATCCGGATCAGGTTTTTGATCGCTATCATAGTTACGATTGTAAATTAAAAATCGGGATCCGGTTTGAAAACAAAAATCGGTGATCGATTTTGAAATGAAAATCGCTGATCGATTTTCCCATGAAGCCCGGATACCAATGAACCATGTCGACGATGCTAATATTCCCGAAACCATTTTTCAATCGCGATCCGGTTTGAAAATGAAAATCGTGGGTCGTTTTTGATCTGAAAATCGGGATCCGGTTGCGAAACGAAAATCGTTCTCTGATTTTTCCGGAACGGTTTTTGATCGCGAGCGTGGGAGCGATGAAAATTATGAAATCAGGATCTGATTGAAAATTGTATACAGGGATCACACACTGATCTCTGCACACAGGATATGCCTGCTCAAGAATTGTTATCACTGCTTCGGGCTGCTTGTCCGGTGGATAGTTGTATTTGGTGAGGATACGCTTGACCATCACCCGCATCTTTGTCTGCATGAGCCGGCGCATCTGCGTGGGACTTTACCATGAACTCGTCAGTCTCCGTCCCGAATGGCACGCAGATGAGGATTACAAGGGAGTGCTCAAGGTCGTGACGACTACAAAGTTTATATCATTATATATCATTCGTAAGATAATCACAGTGCCATAGAAAGACTGCACACTGGCACCGTCACGGGCAACGGCAGACGGACACTCCCGAAGCAAACGGGGATAACCGCCCGCAAAACCCGCGACAGGACATCCATTGCGGCAGTGCACAAGGTACCTGTCGTACCATCCCAAGGCATTGTGGGAACGTGTACCAAATTGTGCCGCGATCCCGGGCGGGGATGCACGGGGTGTGTCCCTGCTGCCTGCGGGTCGTGGTCCCGCGTCAGCGGGCGCCGGTCCGGCAGCTGTACGGAGCTGCGCAGGATCCTTCCGGCAGGGTTCTCCCGATAGGGGACCCGCGGGATGTGCGGGCGCCTGGGGCGATACCGGGGTAGTGTGGCCCGGTGGGAGAGGGCAGCAGGAGAATACAAACAGAGTCAGAGAAAAGAAAACGAAGGTGATCGTATGACTGCAACTGTTTCCGGAAGACCCCGCACGGTCTCCCGAACAAGGAAAGGGGACGTGTCCTCTTCAAAGAAAAAAACCGTGAAAGATGAGATGACGGTGCAGGTGAGGTACCAGAAGGATGCCCAACCGACTGTTGGCTGGGCCTGTAGTAATGACCAGGGGAAATTGTCGGTGGGAGCCGGGACAGAAACGGCAGTGATAATCCACGACAGCAAGGGATCCATCTCCGCTGTTGACTGCTACCTGAAGAACCGGGGGATCGTCCACCGGGCCATGGAACTGCTCCAGTCATGGAAGTACCTGCCGGCCCGTATCTCCAGCGCGAGGATCCCGGTTGACATCATCGCGCTGCGCGATGACATGGACATGCTCGTCCAGGTGATCTCGTCAAAGCACCCAATCCAGGACGTGAAGATCCTGTGCAGGAACTATGCAAAGAAGATCGATTCGCTCCGTATGATGGGTGTGGCACGGCGTTACCGGAAGATTGTCATGTCCTGGTCCACGCCCTGCGGGTGGAAGCATTACGATGTGCTCCCGGGCGGCCTGATCCCGGCATGGGATCTGCATACGCTTCCCGTGGCATAACCAATCTCACCCTGTTTTTTTATTCTGAGATATTTACTGTCTGGAAATCGATTCCCCCCTCTTGAGCTACCAGTCCCCCGGAGGGGGACGGGGCGCAGTCAGGAGTGTCTCTCATGAAGGTGTCTCTCGCTTCGCAATGCGGGGGATGCCCACGCGGCGGGGGCGGAGCATCTGCGGAGCCCCCAGGAGCGTCAAATCCTTTTCATAATCCAATCAATACCCTCTATCTCACCCGGGACTATTTCCGCCACTATTCTGGTCACAGATCGCAGAATCTGCCCTTTTACACTCACCATTCACCCCCCTCCGGATTATCCGTTATATTCCCGCAGCCTATGCTGGTTGTCAAAGGGACCAGAGACCCGGGAGGTGGAGAAAATCCTTCCTTCCGGCCGACGGGAACTGCGCAGTTCCCGCCGGGAAAAATCACCGGAGATCCGCGGAGCGGGTTTTCTGAGATGAGGAGAGGTCCGGAGGATCTCTCCTCCACAACAGCACAGGAGTTAAAAACATGGCAGACTTTACACCAAGCAGCGAAACGAAGAGCGCGGTCCGCAAACTCATGGACCCGCTCGCAGACGTGACCGCCTTTGACACCATTGTCCAGGGCGTTGTAACGAACAATCCCTTCCAGTGCGTTGGCTACAACGCCGGAGGGGTCGACCACCCGCCAGTAGAACAGAGCAGGGCGGGGTACACCGCACGGATCGTGTACCAGGATGCACTGGCAAAGACCATGGCCCTCATCACGGTACTGTCGCCGACCACCGCAGGATTCACCGCAGTGGCAAACCAGATCGTGAACGACACCGCGATCGCGACCGCGCTCGGCGGGACACCGGTCCGGGACTTAGGGAACGAGCGGTACACGGCTACCCTGAAGTGCCACGATGCGAACGGGGAGATCTACTACGTGAACTTCAGCCGGGACCAGGTGAGCCTCACCTCGTACTCGGATGAGGCTATCCGGAGCAGGCTCGAGACATGGGCCGACACCGTAGCGGCGCTGGCCTGAACTGAATCCCGCAGGGAACCCCGGTCCGCCGGAACCATAGGGTTCCGGTTCTGGACCGGTATCCTTGCAGGAGGATGATTATGGAAACAGCCCTCCCTGAGGCGCTCCGCACCTTCTGCCGGGGCGTGCTCCACGCGATCGGCATGTTCGATCCTGCCGGCCTGACGAGCGAAGAAAATGCACCGGATCCCGCTGAGTACAGGACATGGTTTTTGCCTCGGCGAGACCTGCATGGCTGCCCTGCTCGCGGCAACCATCGCAGTCCCGGCGGGCGTCTGGTTTGCCGGTCTCACGGCGCTGCCGCTGGCATTCGTCGGGACTGCAGTCCTGTTCCTGCCGCTCTTCGTCTTCCTGCCCCGGCTGATCCGCTCCGCCATGAAGGCAGACACGGATGCCGTGCTGGAAGCGTTCGGCAAAAACGAGCAGATAAAGAAGGTCTTCTGGGTCCTCTTCACCGCCATAGCCGGCATCGTGCTGGTGCAGGTGGTGGACCCTAAGATTGCACAGGAATTTGCCGGGATCATCACAGGGATCGTCCCGTGAACAATCCTGAAGGCACCAGGCCTTTAGAGAGGAGAAGGTCGCATCAGAGTCCTTCGATACGGGCGGGGGATAGCCCCCGCCCTCATTATTCTCTCTTAAAATTGTTCCATTTTTCACGAGATCTATTCGTTTTTCCCAATCACCTTATCTCATAAAACGATCATCAGTACTCTGAGAAGCATGATAGAATGGATTATTCCGGGCATTATCGCCCTTGCTGTCGTGGGCCTGGTCCTCTGGGTGATCAGCATCTACAACCGTTTCGTCAGCCTGAAGAACTCCTCGGAAGCAACGCTCGGCCAGATCCGGGTTGCCATGAAAAAGCGGCTGGACATGATCGACCAGCTCCTCGGCTCGGTCAGGAGCTATGCCAGGTTCGAGAAGGAGACCCTGGAGAGAGTCACCGCCATGAGGGCAAGTGTCGCAACGGCATCCCCCGGCGACCTGAACAAGGTTGATGCGGAGTCGCGCTCCATCTTCGGCCGGCTCCTCGCCGTGATGGAGAACTACCCCGACCTCAAGACCGTCACCACAGTCACAAGCATGATGGACTCGGTCAAGGGCCTTGAGGATGAGATCGCCCGCCAGCGCTATACCTTTAACAATATCTCCCAGGAATTCAACACCATGGTGGACACCGTCCCCTCGAATTTCGTTGCCAGGCTGATGGGCTTCATCAAGCTTGAGTACCTCCAGTTTGAAGAAGCGATCACGACCCCCCCGAAGATCGAATTCTAAAGGGTTATTTTTGTGAGCGAGACACGACAACTGGGATGGGTGGTGGGTGCCATGCTGGCCCTGGGGCTCCTTGCCCTCCTCATTATTACTGCCATATTTCCGCTTTTTGACGGGGATCTCACCGTCAGTTCTTATGACGCGGTTCTGAACGAAGACGGGACCCTCTCGGAACACTATACGTACGAGGTAACGAGCAGCGGGAAATATCGGATGCTCTACCGTATCTGGGAGTCCCCGCTCACCCTCAACACCAGTACGGAACCCTCTATCCGGTTCGTGTCAATGACGCCGGAACCCGGCATGATCGGGTACGTGAGGGCCGGTAACGGGGATGTTACGGTCTACGGCTCGTCTGCCTCAGAGGTTTCCCGCAGCGCTATTGAGGATCTCGCTTATTATAACGAAGTCGGGATCTACAACCCTTCCTATTATACCTCAGGGTTGTATTCTGCGGAGTACACGTATGTCATCAACCCCCCGCTTGAATACGATTCAACCACCACCCATCTTAACCTGAAACTGGCCGGAGAGTTGCACATCCCGTACAGGGACGTAAAGGTCACCATCCCCGCCCGTGGTATAGACCAGATCTATGCATATCCGCCTTTCCTGAAGACCGAGAAGGTGGGGGATACCTATGTCATCTCCGGCAGTCTTGCCGAAAACGAGATCCTTGCAGTCGAGATGCTTGGCCCCCCGGAAGGATTCAGCCAGTTTCCCGGATTCCGGGATTCTGTCGATGATGTCAGGGGCAGGACAGCCTCGGCAGCATTCCAGTACAATCTCCCGTACTATGGAGCCTATCTCCTTCACCTCCTCGGGACGATTGCAGTCATTCTTGTACCCCTGCTTCTCATCGCCATGTACCGCCGGTATGGTCAGGAGAAGCCATTTGTGGTCCCCGCCTTCCTGAGCACCATCCCTGGCACGAACCTGAAACCCTGGCAGGTCAACCTCCTCTTCAAGGGTGATGCCCTGGACTTCGATGAGGACGGCTATTATGCAACCCTGCTGGACCTCCACCGGCGCAAGATTATCTCTATTACGGAAAAGGGAGCGGGAAAGGGCGTTACGGTGAAAATCCTTTCAGATACAGGTCTGGACCCGTATGAACAGCGGGTATTGGTGTTTCTCCAGCTGGTCTCCCGGGAAGGTATACTTGACACCGATGAGATCCAAGCATTGGCAAAAAAGGCCCGGGAAAACAGGGCCGCCGAGGAAACAGCGCTGAAGTACCAGCGCTCGCTCATCGATGTGACAAAACGGGCGGACTCCGGCCTCTCAACGCAGTATATCGTTGACGGCAGGGACCATATCCTCCCGCTGGGGCTTACGGGTATCGTTCTGTTCGGGATCACCCTGGTCCTGTTCCTTGTTGCGCCCATGCAGTCTTACCTCCTCCTGCCGGCTGCACTACTCTGGGGTGTTGTTACCGTGCAGGCCGGGATCGCCTTTGCTGCCCCATCCACCCTCTTTGGTCACTGGAAAGACGGCCGGTACAAGGAGAAACTGGAGTGGGATGCGTTCGCCCGGTTCCTCTCGGACATGGCGATGATACAGAAGTACGCCCCAGCGGATCTCTCGATGTGGGGCGACTGGCTTGTCTACGGCACTGCACTTGGTGTCGGGGATAACGTGGAAAACGCCATGAAAGCGCTCAATATCCGCGTAGCGGATACCGGTATTCCGGTGGGTGCCATCGGAATGAATTATGCTTTCCTTCCCCTGATGGCGTTCTCGCCCCCGAGCCGTGGCAGTTCCGGGGGCGGCTTCGGCGGCGGGGGAGGTTTTGGCGGAGGCGGCGGGTTTGGTGGCGGGGGAGCCGGAGGGAGATAACTTCTTCACCCCGGTTTTTCCTCTTCACCTGCCCATTGAAAGAACCGTAAAGGTCAAAGCGGGAACCGGCCACGAGTATATAAATTATAAATCCGTGCGTACTATATGTTACATCAGAACGGGAACCTGATCACATGCAATATACGGAAGGGCAGATCGGCCGGGTATTTGTTGTACGAATTGATGACGGCGAGGATATGCTCGTCTCGCTGCGCCAGTTCATCCTTGACAAGAATATCCAGGCCGGATCGATTCACTTCCTCGGGGCCCTGATGAGCGGTCGCATGGTGACCGGCCCGGAAGAGCCGGTGATCCCCCCGGTCCCGCATTTTGTCATGTTCGAGGGAGGGTGGGAAATATTTGGTGTCGGGACCATCTATCCCGGAGAAGGGGGACCGCATATCCACTACCATGCCTCAGTCGGCAGGTCGGGCCATGCCCTGACCGGCTGTCTCCGTGAAAAGGCCGTCACCTACCTCATTGTTGAAGCCGTAATCATGGAGTTCACCGGCCTTTCCGCCCGGCGGGAATTTGATGAGAAGATGCAGCTTAACCTGCCGGTTTTCGGAAAAGATCGCAGTCCTGCGGACGAGAAGCAGGGTGTAACGATCCCTGCTGAGGAAGAGAAAAAGAGCACGAGCGCTCAGGAAGAAGAGAAATCCGACGAACTCCCGGGGAGTCTTGCAGAGATCATCCGGGACCTCACACGCCGACCGTCCGGCTGAAACCCGGTTTATACGGACTCCCTGTCTTTTATGTCCCGCCAGCCGCAGTTTCTCCCCATGTCGCTCCAGGAAGGGGAAAAACTGGGTATCCGGCAGTTTGACATCATCCTCATAACCGGGGATGCCTACGTGGATCATCCCTCGTTTGGCACCGCCCTGATCGGCAGGGTCCTGTGGGACGCCGGTTTCTCGGTCGGGATTATTGCGCAGCCGCAGGTACAATCGCCGGAGGATTTTCAGGCTCTGAAAGCGCCCCGTCTGTTCTTTGGCATTTCTTCAGGAAACGTCGACTCGATGGTTGATAATTACACCCCGAACCTCAAGCGGCGGAGCGAGGACGTCTATTCCCCAGGAGGGATCCCGAAGCGGCCGGACCGTGCCACGATTGTCTATACGAACCGGGTACACGAACTCTTCCCCAATGTTCCGGTGGTCATCGGGGGTATCGAGGCAAGCCTGCGGAGGTTCGCCCACTATGATTACTGGCAGGACCGGGTGCGACAGTCCATCCTTGCGGATGCCCCGGCAGATATTCTCGTATTCGGCATGGGCGAACGCCAGATGGTGGAAATTGCATTGCGGCTCGCTTCCGGGGAGTCCGTACACACCCTCCGGGACATCCGTGGCACCTCCTACACGATGGATATTGCAGAATGGCGCAGTGCCCGCCCTGAGGGAATCGTTGAAATCCCCGGGTTTACCGAAGCAGCCCGGGACAAATCCGCGTATGCCCGTGCATTCGCTCTGCACTATCATGAACAGGATCCCGTGCGGGGGAGGGCGGTTGCCCAGCCTCACCCAAAGACCGTGGTGATCCAGAACCCCCCGGCACGACCGTTCACAACGGATGAGCTGGACCATATCTACGAGCTCCCGTTTGCCCGTGCTGCGCACCCTTCGTATACACAATCCGTGCCTGCACTGGAACCCGTCCGGTTCTCGGTGACCAGCCACCGGGGGTGTTTTGGCTCCTGTTCCTTCTGTGCTCTCACGCACCACCAGGGACGCATTATCCAGAGCCGGAGCAGCGACTCGATCATCCGTGAAGTAACCCGCATGACGAAGATGCCCGCTTTTTGCGGCATCATCCAGGATGTCGGAGGTCCGACGGCAAATATGTACTGTCTCACCTGCGACCAGTGGGAAACCCGCGGCGCCTGTGCGGAAAAACGCTGCAGCCCGGCCTGCAAAAACCTCCGGACCAGCCACAAAGAACAGTGCAGGCTGCTCTCCCGGATTCGTGCGATTCCCGGTATCAAACATGTCTTCATCGGTTCCGGTATCCGGTACGATCTTGCCCTTGCCGATGATTCCGGGTACCTGGAGATGATCTGCGATCACCATATTTCCGGTCATCTCAAGGTTGCCCCGGAACATGTTGCCCAAAAAGTGACCAGGATCATGAACAAACCGGGCCGGGAGGTCTTCGACCGGTTCTGTGCACAGTTCGAAACCCTCCAGCAGGGGAAAAATAAGCGGCAGTACATCCTGCCGTACTTTATGTCCGGACATCCCGGGTGTACGATTCCCGACATGGTTGCACTGGCTGTCTATATCCGCGACCACCGCCTGTATACCGAGCAGGTGCAGGATTTCACCCCGACACCGATGAGCGTCTCGAGCTGTATGTATTATACCGGCCTCAATCCTTTTACCATGGAAGCGGTGCATGTGCCCCGGGGACAGGAAAAGAAGATCCAGCGGGCGCTGATGCACTACCGGGATCCCCGGAACCGGGGGCTGGTTATTGAAGGACTTACCCTTGCAGGGAGAACCGATCTTATCGGTACGGGAAAGCAGTGCCTGGTACCTGCAGAAGGCAGGGCTGCCGGCCGGTCTTTTAAAAAATTGCCAAAACCGGGAAGAACCAGATAATCACCGTGGATCCTTTCAACCAGTCTTATCCGGTTAACCCGGGGAGTATCTTCCTTACTCCCGGCCGTAATCGTCTTCGAACCGGACGATATCGTCTTCCTTGAGATATTCACCCAGCTGTACTTCGATGACTTCGAGTGGTATCACGCCGGGATTTTTCAACCGGTGCCGCATCCCGCTGCGGACGAACGTACTCTCTCCCTGGTGCAGCAACCGGGTCTCGCTGTTCAGGACCACCTCCGCCGTCCCGCTCACCACAATCCAGTGCTCCGAGCGGTGGTGGTGCAACTGAAGGGAGAGTTTCTGGCGGGGTTTGACGGTGACCCGCTTGATCTTGTAGAACGGCGTATCCTCAAGGATGGTATACGAACCCCAGGGACGGTATACCTTCCGGTGGAACTTTGTCACTTCGAGGTCCTGCTGGTTGAACCGGCTGACCAGCTGCTTCACCTGCTCGGCCTGCGCCGTATCACAGATGAGGAGCGCATCAACCGTGTCAACAACTATAAGGTTATGGACTCCGATGAGACCAACATTTTTTCCCGGTGCATGGACATAATTATTACGTGCGGCAAGGAACTCCGCTTTCCCGACATTCCCTTCCGGGTCGTGCTGTTCCACATCGTAGAGTGCCTTGAATGTCCCGAGATCGCTCCATGCAGCCTCCAGAACAACGACAGCAACTTTTTTTGAGTGTTCCAGCAGTCCGTAATCTATTGATAGCGGCTCGAGTTCTGCATAATTCGCCGGTATGTCCCCGGCAAATGCCTCATACAGTTCCGGCCGGTATTTTTTCAGTTCTTCAAAGAAACAGTCCGTAGACAGGAGGAATATCCCACTGTTCCAGAGATACCCCTTCTTTACATAGTCTTCTGCAGTCTTCTCATCGGGTTTCTCCCTGAATTCATCCACCACGTTCCCTATTGCCAGGCGCTTTCCCGGCCTTATGTAGCCATAGCCGGTGTGCGGGGAGGCAGGACGGATCCCGAATGTGACCAGTTTCTTTTTCGCAAGCGGCTCTGCTGCGCGGATCTGGTCGAGAGCAGACTCCCCCAGCAGGTGGTCGCTCGGGAATACAACGGCGGTTGCACCGGGAGAAACGGACCGGATGCGCTGCAGTGCCCAGGCAATCGCCGGGAGGGTATTTTTTCCCTCCGGTTCTGCAAGCAGATGATCGTCTGCGATCGTGAGTCCCAGTTCCTCGATCTGGTTCCGGACAAGATACCGGTGGATCTCGTTGGTCACGACGTATATATCATCGGGTGCCGAAAGCCGGGCAGCCCTCTCGACGGTCTGCTGGAATAATGACCGGTTATCAAGCTGTATGAACTGTTTGGGGTAATATTCCCGGGAGAGCGGCCAGAGCCGTGTCCCGACACCACCTGCAAGGATGATCGATTTCATGATATGTCCGTCTGTCCCGGATATGTCCTGACTGTCCGGGAATAATAATACATAGTTCTGTCCGGATTCCCCATTTATAGAATTCGATCCCGCCATGTAACAACCGGCAAAGGGATATTACCCGCTGACCAGCGGTGAACCAGGGCCCCCCTCTGAGGATCCTGTCCTTGGATCAAAAAACTTCCGGAGCCAGAGTTCCGTGCAGACGATCCGCCAGACCTCCGGGGAGTATACCGATTTGCCTTCAAGGAATGCCAGATAATCTTTTATTACCGCGTCAGCATTCCAGTACGGCCGTGCCCGGAAACTGTCAGCACAGAGTACATCGAGCACGAACGGGCGGAGCATTTCCTTCATCCAGACCTCCTCGGGGGTGACAAAGCCCATTTTGTCCACCCGGCAGCGGACGGATTCAGGTATTATACCCAGTACGGCGCCCCGCAGGGCAGTTTTTGTCATCCCGTTCCGGATCTTCTGGTTGAGCGGGAGCGATGCAACGTATTCCACGAGCCTGACATCGAGATAAGGCACCCGCGATTCGATGGAGAATGCCATAGAATTCCGGTCCTCGTAATGGAGGAGTGCCGGCAGGTTTGTGGAACAGAGCTCCCGCTTGAGCACTTCATCAAGACTCCCCGCATACCGGTCAACCGGGGGAACGATAACGGTCAGGAGATTTCGCCGGGTCCGTCGGACAAGGAGTTGTCCGAATGCCGAATAAAAAAACCTGCGATGAATCCGGAAGCTTCCCGCGATCTCCCATAGTGCGGCTCCAATGTGGAACGAGTGCACAAGCCCCCTGATATAACTTGCCAGGTACGCGAGATAGCCCGCAAGGAGCTCGTCTGCTCCCTGACCGTCGAGTACGACTTTTACGTTTTTCCGGGCGAGCCGCATCACGCAATACTGGGCATAGATGGAAAGTGATCCGAACGGCTCGTCCTGCACCCAGATAAGGCGGTCGATATCCTCCCGGAGCTGTTCCGGCGCCGGTTCGGTCCGGTGCGAATCAACGCCGGTAGCGTTCACGATCTCGTCAATATACCGGCTCTCATTGAACCGCTTGTCGGTGAATACCGCCGAGAAGGTTTTCTGCCGGTCGCTGACACTTGCAGGGGCTTCGTCGCGTATGAGGTTGTTGATGAGGACGGCAAGGGTCGAGGAGTCGATCCCTCCCGAAAGGCATGTGCCGACAGCGACATCACTCCTCAGGTGGATACGGGTGGCGTCACGGAGCAGGTCAAGGAACCGGCCTGTTTCCTGTTCATCACGGGCATCTGACCGGACTGCGCTATTGATCATTATATCCCAGTACCGGTACGGTGAGTGCGGCCCATCCTTTGTCACTATGAGTGCATGAGCCGGTTTCAGCTGGAAGATACCGTCAAACATTGTCCGGGCCGAGTGATCCTGCACCCCCCATGCAAGATAGGTGCCCAGTATCTCATCATCCGGTGTTTTACCGACGTCCGGATGCTCAATGAGTGCTTTGATTTCGGAAGCAAACAGGAAGGATCCACCGGTCTTGGTATAGTAGAACGGTTTGATGCCGAACCGGTCCCGTGCACAGAAGAGCTGTTGTGACCGCTCGTCCCACAGGGCAAATGCCCACATGCCATTGAATCGCTGGAGGCACCCGGCGCCCCATTCCTCATAAGCATGCAGGATTACCTCGGTATCCGACTGTGAGTGAAAGCGGTGCCCTTTTCCAATCAACTCCTCCCGGAGCTCGACATAGTTATAGATCTCGCCGTTGTATACCAGCCAGAGTGTTCTGTCCTCATTGGTCATCGGCTGGAGGCCATCATCGGAGAGGTCGATGATGGCAAGCCTGCGGTGCACCAGTCCCATACAGCCCCGGATCTCTGTTCCAGCACCGTCCGGCCCACGGTGAATGAGCTGCTCTGACATCCGTGCAAGCAGTTCCCTGTCAGGCGACCGGCCATCAAAACAGTACTGCCCCGCAATGCCGCACATTATGGTTAAGGTGGGTGGTGCGGGATTAAAAAGATGTAAGAGGTTGCGGAGAAGTTCCAGGAGTTACCGGGAGGGGGGGCCCCTCCTCATACCCCGACCATTTATTTGGGAAAAGGAGACCCTGTTTTGCGGACCATCGAAGCCGGAAGAAAACTTAAAGAAAACCCGACACATCCCCCTTCTCGCACAGACTGAGCATGACCAATTTCATGAAAAATCTGTCTCCCGACGTCAGACCGTAATCTCCTGCAGACTATCTCTCCCCTTGGAGAAGAAGCCGGATCCGCGGGATACTGAAGAGACAGGGCATTTCATTGCGGAATAAATTTGCAGAGTTTTTGCGCAGGGAAGGGGACC
Organism: Methanoregula sp. UBA154; assembly: GCA_002502245.1. Taxonomy (GTDB): domain Archaea; phylum Halobacteriota; class Methanomicrobia; order Methanomicrobiales; family Methanospirillaceae; genus Methanoregula. Next base: position 52,229 of record DAPW01000015.1, on the reverse strand, counting down.
CCCACAGGTTGGAACAAGATCCTCTTCCTGTAAGACCTACGCCGGAGAACACGGAGTTCAACCAATGTTGGCCAGAGAGTACCCCCCGCCCGGTTCGGTCAGGCACCACCTACACCCCCTCCGGAAAAAAAAGAGATGAGGGGAGGTATCCCCGCCACCCCCATGCAGGTGGAGGGAAAAAAAGTGGGAGGGGGGTAGGGGGTACCCCCCCAGGAACAACCAGATCCCGCCAAAAGTAAATTGAACAGATAAGACTGTTCCCGGTCTGTTATGACCACAAAGCACCCAATCCAATCTTCCCAACTTTACGGTATAATGACACCTGAAGAGTTTTTTACCATGTATTCGAGTTCCTTCCACGGCAGGGACCCGGGTGCACGGGTGCGACAAAGAACGTATATTCATACCTTCCTGACCTTCCCGCGGATGTGCAGATCCTCGATGTCGGGTGCGGGAGCGGTGCCCAGACAAGGGACCTTACCGGCTTCACTGCCGGAACCGTCATAGCTGTGGATAATCATCAGCCGTTTCTGGATTCCATTGCTTCCTGGACGGGAAAAGACAGCCTCTTCGGGCGAATAAAAACTGTCTGCGCCTCCATGGATGCCCTGCCGTTCGAAAAAGAACAGTTTGACCTCATCTGGTCTGAAGGGGCCATTTTCATCATGGGTTTTGAACAGGGACTCAACGCATGGAAGCCGCTCGTGAAAAAAGGCGGATCATCGTAGTCTCCGATGCCGCATGGTTTGAACCAAATCCCCCGCAGGAGCTTGTGCAGTGGTGGGAGAAGGAGAGCTACACTCCCCGGACAGAGGATCAGCTCAGGGAGCTGGTCAGGAGTGCAGATCTCCGGCTCCTTGCCACGTACCGTTTGCCCGAGGCCGATAATTACTATGTCCCGATGCTTGCCCGTATCGAAGAGCTCAGGAAAACCCACGGTGCCGGTCCCGCTCTCGCTGCCATCCTCCATTCCTTCGATTATGAGGCGGAGATGTACCGGAAGTACAAGCGATATTACGGATACACGTTCTTCGTGATGCAGAATCCCTGAACAGATAAACAGGAAACATCACGGTGCTTGGATTTCTTCGTGCAGGGTGAGGAGCAGCCCTCGTGCGGGAAGATCTCCTTTTTCATTGTCCATGACAGGAAGGGTGGAGGTCGCATCCCGGAGCTCCTGCCTTTCATGATTCTGTCAGTGGCCTCTTATCCGACCCCAAATGATGACGACGCTCCCAAGAGCAAGGGTCACAAGAGCCGGCAGAGCAGGTCCCTTCTGCGTCGGGATTGGAGATGATGGTACCGGAATAACATGCGTTCCCGTGGTTTCATCGGATTCGATCCTTACCGTCAAATCGGTACAGGGACAGCTCTCCAGACCATAGGTATCAGGTCTGTATCCCCCGACAAATGTGACGGAAACAGAAGAATTGTCTGAAGGGTCCGTATAGTTGAACGCTTCCCCCGCCCTGAGCGTCCATGTTCCTGCAACCTCCGCATATCTCTTCAGTGTGATATTCACGAGGGTTCCCGGGGGTGTAATCCGGAAGTCATATTCCTGTGGTGGAGGACCGCGGAGATCATACGCAACGGAATACCCGCTCGCCAGAGGAGCTGCGAGGTATACAGGATCACCAAAGAGGTCCGTTCCCTTAAATTCTGACGTGTTGTTCCCATAGGCCAGTTTCTGGATGGCCCCCCATCTCCTGATATCCCGGATATCATCCGATGGATTGACGTACCCGGTTGAAGGGTCATGGAGATCCATGTACCATGCATTGAAGACGGCTTCGACCATCTCCCCTGTGTTCAGGGTTGAGAGTACCGCAGTACCTGGTATCCGCCCCGTGTACATTCCGGTCACATTCACCTGGCACCATGCATGTTCACAATCTGCCTGCAGGAGAAGGGTTTGATCCGTCTCGTTCATTTCAAGGATTGTTCCCCTGATTACCACGGGAAAAGGTGAGGCCGATGCAGGGGCTGCAACCATCAGCAGGAGAAAACAGCCTGTAATAATGGAAAACCAATCTGTTTTTCCAAAAATCATATCGTGCACCTCTGCGGAAGGAAGGCATCAGGGCGGATTGAGAGACAGTTTTCACTCAGCATATGAATAACATACAATTGTCTGTTATATTAAAATACATCTGAAAAGGGCAGGACGATTATTTCATCAGTCTTTCAGCTTCAGGATCCGAATAGCCAGCCACGCCGCGTTCTCCCCGTTGTCCACACCAACGCACGCAACCGGGACTCCTTTTGGCATCTGGGCGATGGCGAGGAGGGCATCAAGCCCGTTGAGCGTCCCGCTGACCGGGACACCGATGACCGGCTTGTCGGTCTTTGAAGCAATCACCCCGGGCAGGGCTGCGGAAAGGCCGGCGATCGCGATGTAAATTTTCACGGTCCTGGTTTTGATATAGGCATCAAGCTTGTCGGGATCGCGGTGGGCCGATAGGATCTGTGCGTCATACGACACCCCATTCTCATCAAGAACTTTTTTTACCTTGTCCGTAACCTTCGCATCCGAAACAGATCCCGAGATGATAGCAACGTCTGCCATGTCAGCCATCCAAACATATATTGTGCTTATCCAGATATACTATGAGCAGATTCACATGGAAAAAGAACTTCTCCTGATGCTGCCGGGCCCGGTACCGATACCGGAACGGGTTAGGTTCGCAATGTCGCGTCAGGCAATAAACCACCGCAGCCCCGAGTTCGGGGCCGCGTATGCCGACTGCGTGCGGGTACTCAAGCCCGCATTTGGTACAACAAACGACCTTTTTATCATCAGCGGTTCCGGCACTGCCGGCATGGAAGCCGCTATCGCCGGCGTAGGGCGGGACAAGGAGATCGCCTGTATCGTCAACGGCAAGTTTGGCGAGCGGCTCTATAAGATCAGCCAGCGCTACGGGAAGGCGCACGAGATCAAGTCCGACTGGGGCACGCCGGTCAACATAGAGGCGCTGAAGGCACAGCTCGAAGCAGGGGCACAGATCGTCACCCTCGTCCACAACGAGACCTCGGCAGGTATCAGGAACCCGGCCGAAGAGATCGGGAAGCTCTGCCGGAAGCACGACGCGCTCTTCATCATGGACGGGATCACCTCCATTGGTGGCGATGTTGTCGAAGCCGACAGGTGGGGCGTTGATATCGCGATCACCGGCTCGCAGAAGTGTCTTGCTGCCCCCGCGGGCCTTGCCATGGTCTCGGTCAGCAGCCGGGCTTGGGAACGGGTGACGAAGAACCCGCCATACTACCTTGACATCGCGGCATACCGGAAGAGTGCCAGCGGCAAGCCCATGGAGACGCCGTATACCCCGGCCGTCCCGATCTTCCTGGCCCTCCGCGAGGCTTGCCTGATGATCGAGGAGGAAGGCCTCCCGGCGCGGATTGCCCGCCACAGGAAGATGTCGGGTGCAGTGCAGGCAGCAGCAAAGGCATGGGGACTCTCGCTCTTCCCGAAGATCGACAATCTGCATAATTATTCACAAACAGTCACCGCGGTCGAGTACCCGGCAGGCGTCAGGGATGACGATATGCGGGGCACCATCAAGAAGATGGGCATCGTGATCGCCGGCGGCCAGGACCACCTGAAGGGGAAGATCTTCCGGATCGGCAGCATGGGGGCGGTCAGCGCCCCGGAGATTCTCGCCACCCTTGCTGCCACCCAGCACGCGCTGAAGAAGTGTGGTTTCAAGGTGCAGGGCGACGGTGTCGGTGCAGCCGCCGAGGTGCTCGGATGAGGGTTGGTGTTGCCGACACCACCTTCTCACGCGTCAACATGGGAGCCATCGCCATCGACGAGCTCAAAAAACACGCCAGTGTGGCGATCGAGCGGACAACGGTGCCGGGGATAAAAGACCTCCCGGTTGCCTGCAAGAAACTGATCGAAGAACGCCGGTGCGACATCGTCATGGCGCTGGGCATGCCCGGTGGCAAGGACAAGGACCGTATGTGTGCCCACGAGGCCTCGCAGGGCCTCATCATGTGCCAGCTCATGACGAACAGACATATCATCGAGGTCTTCGTCCACGAGGACGAGGCAAAAGACCCATCGGAGCTTGCATGGCTCGCCGAGCAGCGCACCCGCGAGCACGCGGTCAATGCCGTGAAACTGGTAACCCGTCCGAAAGATCTCGAACGCGAGGCGGGCACCGGGCAGCGGCAGGGATTTGCCGATGCCGGGCCGGCACGCCGGTAACCGCCAGTGACAAATTTATCACCCTTTACACGAGATGATTGAGTATGTGTGAAACCAACCCCATAAAACTCGGATTCGTTGTCGCTGAGTTCAACCGCGACATCACCTACATGATGGAGATCGAGGGCCGCGAGCATGCAGCATTCCTTGGTGCGGAAGTGACCGAATGCCTGTACGTGCCCGGCGCGTACGACATGCCGCTTGCGATAAAAAAGATGCTGACGAACGGGAAAGTCGATGCTGTTGTCACCATCGGTTGTGTTATCGAGGGTAACACCCAGCATGACGAGATCGTGGTGCAGCACGCTGCGCGGAAGATCATCGACCTCTCGCTCGAGTTTGGCAAACCGGTCACGCTCGGTATCTCCGGGCCCGGCATGACCCGCCTCGAGGCGAACGAGCGGATCGATTACGCCAAGCGGGCGGTGGAATCTGCCATCAAGCTTGTCAAACGGTTGAAATGAGGTCCCTCTCGGAAAAGATTGCGGCAGTGGCACCTTCTGCTACTATCGCAATCTCCGACAAGGCCAAGAAGATGCAGAGGGAGGGGATCGATGTCATCAGCCTTTCGATTGGCGAGCCGGATTTCGATACCCCGCAGCATATCACCGAGGCGTGCATCGATGCGTTGAAACGGGGGCAGACCCACTATGCCCCGAGCAACGGAATCCCCGAGCTGCTCGGCGCTATCAGTGAGAAGATAACAAAAGAGAACAACGTCCCCTGCACCCCCCAGCAGGTGATTGTTGCCTGCGGCGCAAAGGATGCGATCTACGAGGCAATGGAGGCAGTCCTGAACCCCGGGGACGAAACCATCCTCCTGACCCCGGCCTGGGTTTCCTACGAGCCCTGTGTCCAGATCGCCGGCGGGAACGTGGTGAAGCATGCAATTAATCCCAAAACGTTCCAGCTCGACGACTCACTGCTCGAACGGGTGAATGCCCGGACAAAGATGATCGTGGTCAACTCTCCGTCAAACCCTACGGGTGCTGTTTTTGACATGAAGTCCATGAAGCTTGTGGCAGACCTCTGTGAGGACTTCGACCTCTATGCCATGTCGGACGAGATCTACGAGAAGATGATCTACGGTAAAGAGCACATCTCGCTCGCCTCTGTCGGTGACATGGCACAGCGGACGATCACCATCAACGGATTCTCAAAAGCGTATGCGATGACCGGCTGGCGGCTCGGGTACGCGGTGGCCCCGGTCGAGATCATCCGCGAGATGTCCAAGGTGCAGCAACACTCGATCAGCCAGGCAACAACCTTTGCGATGTGGGGCGGGGTTGCGGCGCTTAAAGGTGACCAGCAGTGCGTAGAGGATATGCGAAAGGAGTTCGACCGCCGGCGGAAGTATGTTATCTCCGAGCTGAACCTGATGGGTTACGAGACAGCCCCGGCGGACGGGGCGTTCTATGCCTTCGTGAAGGTCCGGAGTGACGATATGGAGGTTGCATCGCGCTGGCTTGAGAAGGGTCACGTAGCGGTAACTCCGGGCAGTGCGTTCTATGCGCCGGGATGGATCCGGCTGTCGTATGCTACTTCAATGGAGAAGCTTAAGGACGCCATGGGCCGGATACGAAAGGTTGGCTGATCCCTTTTTTCTTTGGGTAAAGTGATATTTTAACCCTAAGTTTAAGAAGGATTTACGCGGGAAAAAACAAGAAAAATTGCTTACCAAAAATGGAAGGCGAAAAAGTGCACCTGCCGATAATCGAAAAACGCCGGCGCTCCAGGGGGTTCGCCCCGCTGCCATGGCGCCCCGGTTGCGATAGTGCTGTATTACCTGAACCGTGATTTTGGGTACTACAGAGGAATCGCATGCGCCCCGCCCCCCAAGGGCGTAGCGCTGGCGCAGGGGGGGACTCTGTTGGAGCTAGAAGAGAGGGGCTACGTTGATACTTTACCCTTTTCTTTTTTCCACCGTATGTGGGCAAACGTTGAATCCCCTGAGATGACCACCTCATTCCCCTGTTTCCGGATGTGGGGAGCTATGTATTCCTCCACCGTCCGCTCCTGCTCACGGGTTTTTGCACCGAACCGTTTCCGGAAGAATGCCATCATCTCGTCCCGGTTCCCGAACCGGTACTCCTTTGAAAGCGGCAGCATGGTCACATCCGCATAGATCCCCATCTGGTACAGAACGCCGAAGAGGCAGTCAGCCTTCGGGCCGGAAAAATAGGGTGTCCCGTGCAGCGGCTCCCAGAGATCGGCGTACATCCGCTCCCAGAACGGCATGTCCACGAACCAGAAGAGGTGCACGGAACCGGAAGCAGCGGCATCCATCTTTTCAAGCGCCTCACGGATATCGAACATCGTGAGTGAGAGGGAGGCAATCACGATATCATACGGGGGCTTCAGATCCCGGAAGAGATCTACGTCCTCCCATAATTTCTGCACACAGGTGATGTTTTTCATCTGCATCCGGTCTGCACGATCTTTGAGGATAGTGACCATGCCGGCGCCGGGTTCTACAGCGGTGATCTCCCTGACTCGCGGGGCAAGCGGAATTGCGAGTGTTCCCGGCCCGGAACCGATATCCAGTACCCGGGAATCCGGTTTGATATCGAGCGAATCAATGGTTATTTTCACCCGGTCATCATACTCGCTCCTGGCATTTTTATCGTACCGCTCCGCATTCTCTAATTTATTCCAGTTATGGGAAGGATCGTCTGCAATCGTTGAGGACTCGTGGAGTTTCTGCCGCTGTTTCCATAGCTCATTCCAGTCAGGATCGGAATCTGCGGGTGCCGGAGGCATCATACCACTGATTATGCACGTAGTTAAAAAAAGATTCACCTGATGCCAAAGGAAGAAGAGATCCGGTCACTCATGCCGGAGCGCGTCGATTGGATTGAGGTTCGCTGCCCGCCAGGCCGGGTAGATACCACAGATAAGGCAGACGACGATGCCAAATGCCATGCCGTACACGATCTGGATGAGGCTCGAGGGCACGAAGAAGTACTTTGTTGTCTGGAGCATCAGGCTGCTGATGGCATACCCGCCAACAAAACTCATCACCCCCCCGATAATGGCACCGAGAATGCCGAGGATGGCCGCTTCGTACAGGAACATTGACATGACCTCCCTGCGCTGTGCCCCGATGCTGCGCATGATGCCGATCTCCTTGATCCGTTCTGTCACGGACATCATCATGATATTGAGGATGGAGACTCCCGCAACGATCATGGATATCCCGCCGATTGCGGAAACAAACGTGGTGATCTGGCCGAATGCCTCGAAGATCGTCTCCATGGTCTTACGGGTATCCATCACATCAACAATGGTCTCCCGGCGGTTCAGCTGTTTCTCGATGGCGGTCTTGACATCCGCGATCTCGTCAAGATTCTTCACCTTGACGACCACCTGATCGTAATCATCGCGGTTGTAGGTGCCGTCAAACCAGTCCCTGGTCGCAACAACCGCCGAGTCCGTACTGACATCGAACGCCATTCCCCGTTCCTCGATGATGCCGGTAACCCGCAGCGTCCCCTTCTCCCCGTCTTTTCCCAGCGAGATACGTGACCCGACCCTGACATTGTTGTCCTTTGCAAAGGTCGCCCCGACAAGACAACCGGAGTTCCCGCGGCTGTAATCCCCTTCCACCAGATTCAGCATGAGGGGGACATCATCCGGGTCCAGGCCGTAGACCAATGCCACGATCTCCTCGCTCCCGACACCGAGTTTCATACGTTCTGAAGTCCGGAGAACGGGTATCGCTACATTGGGTGCAGAGACGCGCTTAATCTGCTGGAATTCCTGTTCAGATATGGTGAACGAGGTCGTGCCACTACCGAAACCCATTCCTCCGCCACCGGCATGAGGGGTGACAATAACGCTGTCACCGACTGTTCTCAGGCTGTCCGAGACGGAGAGGACCATGCTGTTCCCGAGAATACCCATCGTGGATATGGCCACGACACCGATGACGATCCCGAGCATGGCAAGGAAGGAACGCAGGAGGTGGATGCGGACGTTTCTCTTCGCGATCTCCCAGAAGATCATGAAACGATCCTCCCGTCTGCGATCCGGATGGTCCTCCGGGAGTATTCCGCGATATGCGCATCATGGGTGACCATGATGATCGTTGTCCCCTTCCGGTTGAGCTCGCTCATCAGGTCCATGATACCGTCCCCGGTCTTTGAATCAAGGTTGCCGGTCGGTTCGTCGCAGAGGAGAATATCCGGGTTGTTGATGAGTGCCCGGGCAACGGCCACCCGCTGCTGCTGGCCGCCGGAGAGTTCCGTTGGCGTATGGGTGAAGAGTTTATCATCCAGCTGGACAGCCCTGAGCACCTCTTTTCCCCGCTCAGGATCCACCCCCCTGCCGGTCTTGAGCATCATGGGAAACGTGACATTCTCAATAATGTTCAGGAGCGGGAAGAGGTTGAAGTACTGGAAGATGAACCCGATGCGGTCGCGGCGGAGACTGGTGAGTTCCGTGTCGGACATGTCCCCGATCCGGGTGCCGCTGATGAAAATATCCCCGGTGGTCGGGGTATCAAGGCATCCCATCAGGTTCAGGAGGGTTGATTTTCCCGAGCCGGAGGGGCCCATCACCGAGATGAACTCCCCCCGGTCCACCTGAAACGAGACACCATCCAGTGCAATGACGTCTCCAGCGGGAAGCGGGTAGACCTTGACCACGTCCCGGAACAGCATTACCGGTGGATTTTCCATGGCCACGGTCACTTTTTGTTCCTTTTCAGGTAGTACGCCCAGCCGCCGACAAAGAGAAGCACGATGATGATTGCAGCCGCAACGGGCAGCATGGTCGGAAAACTGCTATCCGCCTGTGATGCAGACGCCCCTGAAGAGGAGATTTTCACATCCTGAACCGCGGTGTAGATATTTCCATCGGTGTCCTTGTAGGACAACTCGAGAGGAATACTGGTATTGCCCGGCCCGGCGGTAAATGTTACTTCAAAGCTGCCGAAATCATCCGGCTTGAGCGCTCCAACGACATAGATCTTGTAGGGATCCTGAGGGACTGCGGGAGCAAGGGCGGTCACCATGACCGTATTCGCCGTTTCCAGGCCTGCGTTATTGACATCACCGGTGACGTGGTAAACCCCCGCCTCCGTTTTTACCTGCACATTGCTCATAACCGGGTTTGCCTGCTTCTTGTCCACACCGAATAATACCGGGAGTTCCATGGTTTTTTTATGCGGATTGTTCCCGTTATCATAGTTCAGAGTCAGCAGTGCTGTGGTCTCTTTCTCCGGCGTTATCGTGATGTTTACCGGCACTTTTGCCCCCGGAGCGAGATCCCCGATGAACGTTCTTGCGGGAGTAGCCGTAATACCTTCACCGGCAATTTCCAGGACGACATTCCTCACATCATTTTTTCGTGGGTTAGCCACCTGCATATACACTGTTTTTTTCTTCCCTTTGGTGAACGCATCCGGCAAATCGACAACGGTAATTTCGAGCGGGGTGTTATCCACCTGGAGCAGTGATTTGTGGTATAAGTTTGAATCGTAAAAACTCAAGGAGAACGTGGGGTAATAATCGCCTTCCGTGGCATCTGTTTTGATCGAGAAGGTAAATGCCCGTGACTGGAGGGGGCCCAGCGTATTTGAAAAGTCGTACGTGTCACTCAATAATCTGATATCCGCATCGTAGAAATTTCCATGATTCATCATCACGCTGGTGTTGGCGTTACCATTCATAACCGTGTAGGTGACCGTTCCCTCATCCCCGCTAAAAAAAACTCCGGGATCAAATGTTACATCGGTAACGAAGACCTTTCCGGTGATCGGTGCCATGCTCTGGGTCAGGTCGGCACTCGCTGTGCCGGCCATTGTACTCAGCAGAATGACCGTCAGGAACACGGTAAAACTCCGACAGAACCTCATTTACATTACTCCAAGATTGTAGATCATATACAGTATGTAGGCAAGAACGGGAATCCCCACGCAGAGTGCAGCATCCCGGGGGGAGAGCTTCCGGATATGTTTTATCCCGAAGATCCAGATATTGGCACTCCAGAGAAGAAAAACAATGGATATAAGAGAACTGACCTGGGTCAGCTCCATCATGGCGGGATCATGCATGAATGCTTTTATGGTCTGCTCCAGGACAACCGGATCCTGAATCCCCGCATTGGTGATTGTCGGAACGGCTATCCGGGGAATATAGATGAACGCTGCGGCCAGGGTAATGAGCGATCCGAGCACTTGGGGAAGGTACCCGAATCCCACAACCTCGAGCACTCTCTTGAAGGGCCCCTCGCCTTTAAATGCAAACGTCAGAGCATAGATCACTCCGGCCCAGATGATCCAGAAAATGAATGTTCCGATGAGTGCTCCAAGAACCGATGAGAGGGTAATGAAGGTCTCTAAACCTGGCATTGCCAAACCCATCATCTTTGCTGTAAGCCCGCCAATCAGGTAACCATATGCTGCAGCAACGATACTCCCAGCCAGTACAATGAGGAACGGGACCTTCAGGTCTTCTTTCTTGTTTACCAAATCCCGGAAGAACGCATCCGGGCGTATCAGAATGTCAATTATCGACGGATTCATGCATCATCATCCTGGTGTTGTGAGATTGCTTTCTCTCCTTTCGAGCAAACCTGTCAACACATATGTGTTGACGCTATAAATGGTTTCTGATGGATTTACTCTATGGTCGTACGGAACCAATTCTTCCTCTCGTCACCGTTGAACGTACAAAATGTTGTTGTTTGACCAGCAACTGGTATTTACAGATACTATCTGCAGCATATTAAGGTATATCACAAAAGAGACGAGAACAACCAGCGCCTCCTCATGCAAATCCTGATGAAGAGACGACAGTCGCTCTCCTTTTCATGGTTCAGGAGTTGTTCTCACAATATATACCTCGTTATTTTTATGGGTGTCATGCCAATCTGACGACGAATTTTTCCTGGAACCGGAGAGGCAACTCATTCAGACACTCCAGGGGGCTTCCCCACAGTCTCGCCCCCGCCGTTATGGCGACCCCCCTATTGCGGCAGGACGATTGAACCTGTCTGGACCAGGGATAAAATCCGTCTGCAATTTTTGCACGTTCCAACGAGTTCGTTCTATATTTTATCAGTTTTTACGTCTGTCTGTGAATTCAATTTTTTTGTGGTTTCATATTGACTATTCCCTTTTTTATTACTACAGGAACCAAATGCATAAAAAAAAGCATGAATAAGCATATGTGTTCCACAATGTATATAATTGTACAAAGCAAGTACCATATATGAAGACCAAGATCCTGCTCGAAGAGGAGCAGATGCCAAAGAAGTGGTATAATGTACAGGCGGACCTGCCATCACCGCTGGATCCCCCTCTTCATCCAGCCACCCAGAAACCGGTAGGGCCCGACGATCTCAAAGCGATCTTCCCGATGGAACTGATCCGGCAGGAAGTGACGACTGATCGGTATATCGATATCCCTGAGGAAGTACAAGATGTCCTGCACCTCTGGAGACCCAGTCCGCTCTATCGTGCCCACCGCCTGGAGAAGTTCCTGAAGACCCCCGCGAAGATCTACTACAAATGGGAGGGTGTCAGCCCTGCCGGAAGCCATAAGCCGAATACCGCGATCCCCCAGGCGTACTACAACATGAACGCGGGGATGGAGAGGATCGCAACGGAGACCGGGGCAGGGCAGTGGGGATCCGCGCTGGCATTTGCAACCATGCTCTACGATCTCGAATGCACAATCTACATGGTCAGGTCGAGTTATTCGCAGAAACCGTACCGCAAGTCGATGATGCATGTCTGGGGCGCGGAATGTATCCCGAGCCCCAGCACCAAGACCAATGCCGGGAAGGCAGTCCTGGAAAAGGACCCGGATACCCCGGGTGCCCTGGGGATTGCGATCTCCGAGGCGGTTGAGGATGCGGCAACTCACGCCAACACCAACTATGCACTCGGTTCGGTGCTGAACCATGTCTGTCTCCACCAGACGATCATCGGCCAGGAATGCCGTGAGCAGCTCGCCATGGTCGACGACTATCCGGACGTTGTTATCGGCTGTGTCGGCGGGGGATCGAACTTTGCCGGGATCTCGTTCCCGTTTGCGGGGGACAAGATGAGCGGAAAGCACAAGGATATCGACATTATCGGTATCGAACCCGCTTCGTGCCCCACACTCACCAAGGGGCTCTATACCTATGACTTCGGGGATGTGGCCGGCCTGACACCGCTGCTGAAGATGTTCACCCTTGGCCATGACTTCGTGCCGCCCGCAATGCATGCCGGCGGTCTCCGGTACCATGGGGATTCCCCCATTGTCTCCCGCCTTGTCCATGACGGGGTTATGCGGGCCGTCTCCTGTCACCAGAGCGAGGCATTTGACGCTGCCCAGACCTTTGCCCGCACGGAAGGGATCATTGTTGCGCCTGAAACCTCACACGCGGTCAGAGCGGCTATCGATGAGGCGCTGAAATGCAAGAAGACCGGCGAAGACAAGACGATTCTCTTCAACTGCTCAGGCCACGGTAATTTCGATATGTCTGCCTATGATGCGTTTTATGCCGGACAGCTGGTTGACTACGAGTACCCGGACGAGCTGATCAGGGAAGCTATCGGCCGGATACCCAAGATACAATAACCCCTCAAACACCATCACTTTTTATGAAACGGATCGGTCTCATCATCAACCCGGTTGCCGGCATGGGCGGGTCGGTGGGGCTGAAAGGTACTGACGGGAACGTGGAGGAGGCACGGCGGCGGGGGGCAGTCCCGCGTGCCACGGAGCGGGCAAAGATTGCGCTTGCGCACCTTGCAAAGAGTACTGACCTCGCGTTTGTCACCTGTTCCGGTGCAATGGGTGAAGATGCCCTGAAGGAAGCCGGCATCGCCGGTTACCGGGTCCTGTATCATTACACGGGCGAGAGCAGTCCGGAGGATACAAGAAAGGCCGTGCGTGCGTTTCTTGAGAACGGTACCGACCTGGTCCTTTTCTGCGGGGGTGACGGCACGGCACGGGATGTCTTCGATGTTTGCGGAAGTGATGTACCGCTCCTGGGCATTCCTGCCGGAGTCAAGATGTATTCTGCAGTCTTTGCCATTGACCCGGCCAGCGCAGCTGATCTCGTGCTGGCCTGTGACCGGCACCATCTCAGGGATGCCGAGGTGATGGACGTGGATGAGAACGCATACCGGGCCGGTACGCTGAAGACCCGTCTCTATGGTATTGCCCGGACCCCGGCCCTTGCAGGAAAAATTCAGGCCGCAAAACAGGTATACGAAGAACAGGATGAAGAGCGGGCGAAGGCCGCAATAGCGCAGTTTATTGATGAGATACTGCTGCAGGGAACGCTCTATATCATCGGGGCCGGCACAACAACCGAAGCCATTGCCCGCAGGCTCAGCATCAAAAAGACACTGCTCGGCGTGGATGCCATCAGGAACCGGAGGCTGGTTGCAGCCGACTGCGATGAAAAGACCCTCCTCGCACTTGTGGAGAAATCACCGGACACCCGGGTCATCCTCAGCCCGATCGGGGCGCAGGGATTTATCCTGGGCAGGGGAAACCAGCAGATTAGCGCCCGTATTGTCCGAAGGATCGGGATAAAAAATCTCATCGTTATTGCAACCCCCCACAAACTCGCACAAACCCCGCACCTTTATATCGACTCAGGAGACGCCGCTCTCGATCGCGAATTCGGGGACTCAATCCAGGTCATATCCGGATACCGGATCGCACAACGCAAGAAAATCCATAGGTAAGAAATACATCCGGAATTATCCTAAAATCCGCTCTGGAGCAATACATTTTTTCCTGAAACGAAGCCTCCCCGCCTGCACCACAGTCCCCCGTCTGGGGACGAGGCGCATTGCGATGGGACGCATTCCCGCAAGCGGATGTATCTCGATGGATGTCTGACAGATAACACCCTGTTATCGCAACAGGGGGATGCCGCTGTGGCGGGGACATGGTTACATGCCCCCGGAACCGAAGAAAAGGAGTATCAGGATCTTTCCGGTGCCTTTGGGGGCTTCAGAAGCACAAATGCTATGACAAGCCCGATCACGGCGAGGACCATCACGTAGGGAAATACGCCGAGATAGGATCCGGTTGAAGTCTTGATGTACCCGGCCAGCTGGGGACCGGCAATGGCACCCGCGCCATAGGCGAGGAAAAGCACCCCGTAACATCGCGGGTAATCGCACGTGCCAAAGTAACTGCCGCACGCAGTCGGGGCGATCGCGAGCCAACCCCCAAGACAGCCCCAGAGGACGACAAATGAAAGGATATAAACCGGCACCGATGGCACCTGCCACATGAGCACGGAGACGAGAGCAATCAGGACGAACGAGACGAGAGCCGTATTCCGGGGGGTCAGTTTGTCCGTGAGGGCACCAAAGACCGGTCTCCCGAACCCGTTAAAGATCGCAAAGACGCCGACGAGGACTGTTGCAAGCCCGGCCTCTATCCCGATATCAGATCCTACCGGTTTTGCGATGCCGACCGCCATGAGTCCGGCAAGGCACCCGATAAAGTAGCAGGCCCAGAGCGCATAGAACGATGTTGTTTTCAGCATCTCCTCGCGCCTGAAATCGCAGGTAACCGCCTGGCCTGCAACCGGTGTCGCGGGCGTCCACCCGGCAGGTTTCCAGCCAGCCTGCGGGAATTTAAGCGGCAGGGCTAAGAGGATGGTCAGGATAACGAACGCGATCCCGAAGATCCTGAAGGTCGTCATTACCCCATACGCACCGATCAGATACCCGGCGATATTTGCCGTGAAGAACGCAGAGAACCCGAACCCCAGCAGGGTCAGGCCAACCGCAAGACCCCGCCGGTCGGGGAACCATCGTGCTGCAACCGCGACCGGGACACCGTAAGCGATACCTACGCCAACTCCCCCAATAATCCCGTACAGCACGTAGAGCATCGGGACCGATGTGGCAAATGAGGCCATGATCCAGCCGAGACCGGTCAGGATTCCCCCGACAATCGTGACATTTCTCGGGCCGTACTGTTCGATATACTTCCCTGCAAAGAGCATAGTTATGGCAAAGAACGCCAGAAATACCGAAAACGGCAGCAGGATGTCGCCTGCAGTCACAGCCAGGCCGAGATCCTTTGTGAAGTACGTTGTGAGCGGTGTGACGAACACGCTCCACGAGTAAATCGTCCCAAGGCACAGGTTGATGAGCAGGCCGAAGATGACAAGCAGCCACCGCCCATTTTCAGCATCCATACCCATGACTGTTTCTGTTGAACCAACGGTCATTATACGCTCCTGAATGAATCTCCTGCAAATTATTTTTAGAAATATGAATGGGGGATTACTCCTCCAGTGTGGAGATATCCCCGGGATCGATACCCATCTCTTTTGCTTTGAGAACCCGGCGCATGATCTTGCCGCTCCGGGTTTTCGGGAGTTTGTCCACGAAATCGATCTCATGGGGCATGGCGATTGGCCCGAGGGTGGTCCGGACATGGTGGAGGAGATCCTGCCTGAGCCTGTCGCTTGGCTGGTTACCGACCCTCAGGATGACAAATGCCTTGATGGAATTACCTTTCACAAAATCCGGTTTCCCGATAACTGCCGCTTCTGCAACCGCATGGTGGGATACAAGGGCACTTTCAACCTCGGCAGTCCCGATATTGTGGCCGGCCACAATGATGATGTCATCCGCACGCCCGAGGATCATGATGTAACCGTCCCTGCCCTTGACCGCGAGATCGCCTACCGCATAGACCCCATCGATGGTATACCAGTACTTGCGGTACCGCTCATCGTCCTTGTAGACGGTCCGCAGCATGGCAGGCCACGGGGATTTGATGACAAGCAGCCCGCCAGTGCCGGGTTTTACGGGATTTCCATTTTTGTCAACGACATCCGCTTCTATTCCGGGAATTGGTTTCCCGGCAAAACCCGGGCGCATGGGCTCCCCGAGCACGGTGGTGATCATGTGCATGCCGGTCTCGGTCTGCCACCAGGTGTCAAGGATCGGGACCTTCATTTTTCCGATGACCCGGTAGTACCACTCGAACGCCTCGGGGTTGAGCGGTTCCCCGACCGAACCGATAATCCGAAGGGAGCTGAGGTCATACTTGTCCGGCCAGCTCTCCCCCATCTTCATGAACATACGGATGGCTGTGGGAGCTGTGTAGAATATGGTTATCTTCTGCTCTTCTATCAGGCTCCAGAAACTGCCGGCATCCGGGTAATCCGGGGTCAGTTCGGAGATGAAAACGGTCGCGCCGGCAGCGAGCGGACCGTACACGATATAGCTGTGGCCGGTGATCCAGCCGGGGTCCGCGGTGCACCAGAAAATATCGTTATCCTTGATATCGAAAATGTACTTGCTGGTATAGTAGGTCCCGACCATGTACCCGCCACAGGTATGGACAATTCCCTTTGGTTTTCCCGTGGAACCGCTGGTGTACAGGATAAAGAACGGATCTTCGGAATCCATGACTTCAGGCGGACAGATATCGGAAACGCCCTCCATCATCTCGTAGAAGTCAAGTTCTGTCTCATGCAGATCAACCCCGGGCTCCCTCCTCCTCAGGACGATCACATGCTCTACGGTCGGTGAATTGAGTGTTGCCTCATCAACGATTGCCTTGAGCTGGATTGCCTTTCCGCGCCGGATCGAGATATCCGCGGTAATCACAACCTTGGCCCCGGCGTCCTGGATCCGCATGTTCAGCGCAGCGGCACCGAATCCCCCGAAAACGACACTGTGGGCTGCCCCGATACGGGCGCATGCCAGCATGGCAATGAGCTGCTCAGGAACAAGGGGCATATAAATGCAGACGCAATCGCCTTTCTTCACGCCGATTTTTTTCAACGCATTTGCAAACCGGCCAACGTGCGAGAGAAGCTTCTGGTACGTGAAAATGCGTTCCCTGCCCTCTTCCCCTCTCCAGATCAGGGCGACCTTGTTGCGCCGGTGGTTGTTCACATGGCGGTCGAGGCAGTTTGCCGTGATGTTCAGCTTGGCGTTCGTAAACCACTGAGCGTACGGGTAATTCCACTCTTTTACCCTGTCCCATGGCTTGATCCAGTCCAGTTCCTTTGCCATCCTCTCCCAGAATCCGTCAGGATCTGCGAGGAACTTTGCATAGGCTTGCTGGTAATCCCCCATCCAGGAATTTTTCTTGTACTCTGGATCGGGCGTGTACGATTTCACGTCCTCTACCAGTTTGACATCAAAATCTTCCGTCATATGCCACCAATTCTACATTATTAATCATGTTTAACAGACTATTAAATTTTTTTATAGAGGGTCGTACCTGACAACTTAAAAAGTGGTAATTATACCGATCTATCATTTCCCGGTTTCCGCACAGAATTCTACAAGAAGAGCATGAGCAACAGCGGGTTCAATGGAATAATATAAAAACAGTTATCTTCCCGGGTTTTTCAATATAGGATCGATGCTGAAGAAATTCAAGGGCTGCCTGCTCGGTGCAGCGATCGGTGATGCGCTGGGTATGCCCAATGAAAGTACTTCTCCCAACCTGAACAAGATGAAGTACGGGTACCGGCGCCCGTATAAAGGTCACCCCAATGAAGGACTGAATGCGGGGCAGTATACCGATGATACCCAGATCATGATCCTTGTCTCGACACTTCTCGCGGACGGAAAATTTACTGAGGAACGGTACACTGCCGCCCTCCGTGAACTGTACAGCAGGGAAGCGCTCCGCTTTCCCGACGGATCGATCTCTGCAGTATGTCAACAGAAGGAACAGGAACAGGTCCCCCGGAAGGGTGTGAAATCGACAACTGCCGGATGCCTCCCCATCGCCGTTCCATTCGCCCTCGCGTTCCCGGATATGAATGAAGCATGCGAACGCGCCGTCCGGGCATGTAATGTTACCCACACCCACCCTGCAGCGCATGCGGCCGTATCTACCTTCGTCACCCTCCTGTATCACGCGCTCAATGAAACGCCGGATCCTCTTGGAAAGGCGCTGGGTAAAGCACAGTTCGAGGATGAGGTTCTGGGCGGTAAAATACGCAATGCTCTTGTTCTTGAAAAGGAAGGGATGGATACGCAGACAGCCCTGCTCAAGATCGGCAATGATGTATCCGTTTTCCAGACACTGCCTATCGCATTTTTCCTGATCAGCAGGTATCTCGATCCCCGGGATCTCCTTACGGTCTCTGCGAATACCGGTGGCAACACCGATACCATTGCCTTCCTCTGCGGAGCATATCTTGGCGCCCAGAACGGTATGGATGTGCTGCCCGAAGATTTATTGGAGGGTCTTGAGGACCGGCAGCGGATCGAACTGCTCGGCCAACGGCTTTATTCTGGTTATTCCCGCAAACTCGGGCAGGTATAACGTCGTTTTCCTGAATCCTTTTATAAAAACCAGAGATTTTTCAAAAAAGCTCTCACAGAACCATTAAATTTTCAACAATCGGATATTCTTCCTATGAAAATTGCGATTATCGGGGCCTCCGGCTATGCCGGTGGTGAGCTGATTCGCCTTCTTGTTCACCACTCGACTGCAGATGTTGTCTGTGCCACGTCACGGAAACTTGCAGGTACCCCCCTTGACCAGGTCCACCCCCACCTGAAAGGGTTCACGAATCTCACATTTACGAATCCCGGGACCGATGCCATCGATGCGGATGTGGCATTTCTTGCCGTCCCGCATACAGCAGCAATGACCTATGCGGGTAAGCTGCTCTCCCGCGGGATCAAGGTCGTAGACCTCAGCGCTGATTACCGGCTGCCCAAAGACGTGTACGAGAAAACGTATGGCGTTACCCATTCCGATTATTTCCCTGCCCCGTACGGCATCCCCGAGCTCCACCGCAAAGAGTGTATCAATGCACCGTTTGTTGCAAATCCCGGCTGTTTCCCCACCGGGGCTACGCTTGCGGCAGCTCCGCTTGCCAGATATGCGCATACGGTGATATTCGACTCCAAGACCGGGGTCAGCGGAGCGGGCGACAACCCTTCGGCAACCACCCATTACCCGAACGTGGGGGACAATATCGGGCCGTACAAGTGGACCACCCACCGGCACCTTGCCGAGATGAAACAGGAGCTTGCAACCCTCGGGTCAAAGGCACGTGTCTACTTCACCCCCCATCTGGTCCCTGTCAACCGGGGCATCCTGACCACGGCGCACATCCTGCTCAACGAGCCCCTGGAACAGAAAGAGGTCGAGAAGCTCTACCGGGACTTCTACCGGGACGAATATTTCGTCCGCTACCAGAAGCCCTCGCTTGCTGCAGTCCGCGGGAGTAACTTCTGCGACCTCATGGTCGAGAGCGAAGGAGAGCGGATCGTTGCCGTCTCCGCCATCGACAACCTTGTCAAGGGTGCCAGCGGGCAGGCGATACAGAATATGAACCTGATGTGCGGCCTGAAAGAGAATGACGGACTGATCGGGGCAGGCATGCTGCCCTAGGAGGATACATGCTCGTACAGGAAGCGATGACAAAAGACCCGGTGGTCTGCACCGCGGAGACTCCCCTCAGGGAGGTCGTGGCATTGTTCAGGAAACACCATATTGGCGGGCTCCCGGTCATGGAAGGAAAAGAGCTGGTCGGGATCATCACGGAGTCCGATCTCATCTCCCTCCTTGAGACCGAGCGTATCTCCGATGACCTCTGGCTCCCGTCTCCATTCGAGATTATCGAGGTGCCGATACGGGAGTTCATCAACTGGGAGAAGACCAAGCATGCGCTCACCAACATCGGCGATATGCCGGCAAAAAAGGTGATGACCCGCCGCGTGGTTACCGCAACGGAAGATATGAACGTTGAGGCAGCTGCGGCGCTCATGCTGGATGAGGGTATTGCACGACTGCCGGTGATGAGGGGGAAGAAGATCATCGGGATCATCACGCGTGCGGATATCATCCATGCTATCGGGTCTTCGTATTCCGGTGAAGTGGCTGGTGAATAGATGAAAGGGAAGAGTATCTGTGCAGTGCCCGGTGTCAAAGCCTGGGGGATGAAGGAGGGAAAGTATGGCCTTGCGCTCATCGAAGCGCACGGTACGGCAGCCGGTGTGTTCACGGCAAACCTTGTCAGGGCAGCGCCCGTCGCGCTTATGCAGAAGCAGATCCGTTCGGGAAAACTGGAAGCGGTCATCGTCAACAGCGGGTGCGCGAACGCGTATACGGGAAAGCGGGGTTATGCTGATGCGACTGCCATGACGGAGTATGCCGGCTCGGCGCTGGGTATACAACCCTCCCGTATCGGCGTGGGAAGTACCGGCGTCATCGGCAGGTACCTCGACCTGCCCCTGATAAAGCGTCAGTGCGAGGCGATTGCGCCGAAGCTCGCCAGTTCCCCGGAAGCAGAAGACCTTACGGCAAAGGCAATCATGACAACGGACACCTTCCCCAAGCATGCACTGGTACAGAAGGAGGGCTTCTGCATCGGGGGCATCACGAAGGGGAGCGGGATGATCGCCCCGAATATGGGGACGATGCTCGCGTTCATCTACACCGACGCGGAGATCGGCGCACAACCGCTGGCTGATGCTCTCCAGAAGGCGACCCGGCGGTCGTTCAATCGTGTCGTGGTGGACGGGGATACCAGCACGAACGATATCGCCCTTTGTACTGCAACTGGTGAAGCGGGAAAAGTAACGGGCGCGGAGTTCTCCGCAGCACTGGAAGAGTGTTGCCGTTCCCTTGCCGAACAGATCGCACAAGACGGTGAAGGGGCAACGAAGCTGCTCCAGGTCACCGTCACTGGTGCAAAGAAGGAAGACGATGCGGAGAAGGTCGCCCGTACCATCATCGAGTCCCCGCTCGTGAAGACTGCCGTGTACGGCGAGGACCCGAACTGGGGCCGGGTTATTGCAGCAGCCGGGCGCGCAGGCGTGAAGTTCGATCCGGACGCGGTCTCGCTCTGGATCAGCGATGGCAGCGACAGATTCCCGCTGGTAAAATCCGGCGAGATCATTGCAGATCTCATTGCGGCCAAGAAGGCGATGCATGGGAAGAAGGTGATCTTTATCCTGGACCTTGCCGCAGGAAAGGCCGGGGCAACCGCATGGGGCTGCGACCTCACCGAGCGGTACGTGGAGATCAACGGGAGGTATACCACATAATGAAGCGCGAAGATGTGCTTATGGAGGCGCTGCCCTATTTCCAGCAGTTCCACGGGAGGACAATCGTGATCAAGCTCGGCGGCCACGCGATGGTGGATCCCGTTGTTCTCGAAAATGCCATCCGGGATGCAGTGCTCCTCCATTACGTGGGCATAAGGGTCGTACTCGTCCATGGCGGCGGTCCTGAGATCAGCGAGAAGATGAAGCAGATGGGCAAGGAATCAGTCTTTGTCGGAGGACTCCGGGTCACCGATCAGGAGACCCTCGAGATCGCCCAGATGGTGCTCGTCGGTAAGATCAACGCAAATATTGTCGCCCTCATTGCCAAGTGTGGTGCCCGTGGCGTGGGAATATCGGGGAGTGACGGGAACCTCATTCTTGCCCGGAAAATGGAGCGGCAGAAAGTTGAGATTGGCGGTGTCCAGAAAGAGGTGGATCTGGGGCATGTTGGTGAGATCGAAGAGATCGATCCGGCACTCCTGAATACCCTGCTCGGCACGCAGTATATCCCTGTTGTCGCCCCGATTGCCATTGACCGGTATGGCGGGAGCCTGAATATCAATGCCGATACCGCTGCCGGCGATGTTGCGATCGCGCTCAAGGCGTATAAACTGGTCAATATGACTGATGTAGAAGGTGTGATGGACAAGGGAAGAACGAAAGTGTTCCGGAAACTCACAATTCCCGAAGCGCACGGGCTGCTGAAGTCCGGCGCTATCGGTGAGGGGATGATCCCGAAAGTGAACTCGGTCATCAAAGCCGTGGAAAACGGGGTCTCTTTTGCCCATATCATTAACGGTAATGTCGAGCACAACCTTATCCTCGAACTCTTCACAAAGGACGGGGTAGGCACGATGCTCTCCCTCAAATAACTGTTTAGTACCGGACGCCGTCACTCAGGTATAGGATCTATTAACCGGCGCGATGGATGGAATAATCCAATTCAAAAGGTTTTTCAGGGAAGATTTCCGTCGCCCGAGCATTCACGTTGCCGCTCTTCGCTCATGGCAATGAGGATCTCAAAGATCTTCTGGACAGATACGGCGTCAATGCGGCTCTCGACTGCCTGTTCATAGACCGATTCCAGCACCCCGGCAGCCCGCTCCTTGTCATGAATGGGGAGGCTGCGGGCAACCTTGATCTGTGCGATCTTTCCCGCCAGTTTCTGCCGCTGTGCAATGAGCCGTATGATCTCGGTATCCACCCGTGAGATCTCCGCTCGCACCGTGTCGAGAGACATACCATGTACATATCCGATATTTCTCATAAACATACCCATATGTCCAGACACGAAAACAGATAACAGGGAACCACCCTATCTGGTACGGTATTAGTATGCTCGAACGGATTACACGGCGCGAGGAGGCAGACCTTTTTATTGCCTGGGTGGCAATCTCGCTCGCATTTACGATTATCTTTCTCCGGAATTTCGGCCAGGCAGATGCCGTTACCGCTCTGATCTTCCTTGGGATCTCCCTCCTTACCGTGGGTATCGGGTTCATCCTCCATGAGATGGCTCATAAATTTGTTGCCATCAGGTACGGGTTCTGGGCAGAGTTCCGGAAGGACAGTACTATGCTTGTTGTTGCCGTAGCACTGGCGGCGCTGGTCGGGGTTGTCTTTGCCGCCCCGGGAGCAACAGTAATCTACGATATCAAAGGCAGGGGGATAAGCCGGGAAGAGAACGGCTGGATATCTGCATCAGGGCCAATCATCAATCTGGTGCTCTGTCTTCCCTTTGCTGCGCTGTTCATCTATGGCGGGGCTGGAGCATCGATCCCAGGCAACATTATCACGATGATTGGTATGGTCGGGTTTCAGGTTAACGCTATGATAGCCGCTTTCAACATGCTCCCGGTCAGCGTCCTTGATGGCAAAAAGGTGTTCGCATGGAACAAGGCCCTCTTCGCCGTCCTGATTCTTGCCGCATTCGGGGCACTTATTGTCTCATTATCTCCCGAGACCATTCTCAATCTCCTCTGATCTTTTTTCCTGCAGTTATCATGGAATGCTGTCCCTTCATGCAGGCTGTGCGGCATCTTTTTGCATCTTTTCCAGCAGGGCAACAACGTTTTGGCCTTTTTCAAAGGCTTCCTTTAATGCCGTCGGGTGGTTCCTGATGCCCTTGTATTCATCCATATTATTTGCGATGATATTATCATAATATTCAAAACCGGTTCCGTTAAAGATGGCGGTGATCGCCGGAAAGGCGCCGTCAAAGACATGGTCCCAGTTCTGCCCGGCAGTCGAGATGAAGAGCCCCTTGTGGCGCCTGATATGGTCATCGGTAAAATAGAGGGTTTTGAAAATAAATTTTCGCGCCCAGAGGAACTGGCCGCGGTCAATGAATCCCTTGAGTTCCGCAGTGATGCCCATGGTGTAGATGGGGGATGCAATGGCAAGGCAGTCGCATTTCAGGACCTTATCGAACAGGACGATCGCATCATCCCTGACCACGCATTCACCGCTCTTATGGCAGGCATTGCATCCCCGGCATGGCGCGTAATCCAGGTCCTTAAGCACCACTTTCTCGATTTCGGCCCCGGTTGTTTTTGCCCCATCAAGGAAACTGTCCAGCAGGGTCTCCGTGTTACCGTGACGGTGGGGACTGCCGGAAATGCCAAGAACGCTGATGGACATGGAGACCTCAGGGTGAAAGACGTTTTTTGATCTCGGCGATCACGGTTGCCCCGAGTTTTTCGGCATCCGTCTTCGCGGTCGGGTGGTTCAGGATTGCACCCTTCTCATCAACGTTGTTGACCATCAGGTAGTTGATGTCCCTGTTCTTTACCTCAATCACCGCAAAAAAGCATTTCACCGAAGGGATTGCGGCATCGAACACATAGCTCCAGTTCTGCCCTGCGGTCGAGAGGAAAATACCCAGCCGTTTCCCCTTTCGCTCCGCAGGCACGACCGGCAGCTTCAGCACGTACTTCCGTGACGTGAAGACCTGTGCCCGGTCGATCAGCACTTTCGCCTGTGCCGCGATACCCATGCAGAAGATCGGGGCTGCAAGGACAATGATGTCCGCTTCGATGATCTTGTCATGGACGATATCCATGCCATCCCGCTGCACGCACCGGTTGAGTTTCTGGCAGGCATTGCAGCCTTTGCAGGGATTGATATCCGCCTCGGTCAGGGCGATTTTTTCCACCATGACACCGGGATCCTGCGCCATGGCTGCGAGTACCCAGTCGAGCAGTGTCTCAGAGTTCCCGTTCCGGCGCGGGCTGCCGGCAAACGCGAGGACCTTGATTGGCATAGCAGTTTTCTTGGAGCGGGACGGTATAATACCTTGGTTTTTGACCAGCGCCGCTATGCAGGAAAAAGAGGGGAAGAAAATTTACAGCGGGGATACATCCTGGTCGTCCAAAACCGGCCGGCTGCGTCATCCCTCTGGTTTTCTTGGACGATCCTCCAACCCCGCTATTTCATCACTTCATCGAGCTGGGCCTTGCCGTACACGTAAGCCGGCATACCGGAGAGGAGGAACGTCACCCGAAGCGCCTCTTCTACCTCGGCCTTCGTCACGCCAAGGTTTGCAGCGCCGGCCAGCTGTGCCCGGACTGCGTGCTGGTCACGCAGGGCTGCAGCAATGGCAATGGCGATCAGTTTCTTGGTCTTCTTCGAAAGCTTGCCGTCGTCCCAGATGTGCTGCTCGAACCTCATGACGAGGTTGAACATCTCCGGCTCGTTTGTTGTCAGCTCCTTGAAGAACTTCGGCACTTTACCGATCTTCTTCTCAAGGCTCTTCAGATCCCTGTCTGCTGCCTTCCTGACCGCAGGCTTTTTCGCTGCTGTTTTTTTTGCTGCCATAATCCTACTCCACAAGTACCATGGGTTCGCCGCAGCAGATCAGTTCTCCGCCGCCGGCCTCTTTAACCACGACAACGTTACCGCAGATCTCGCACTTGAAAACCTGCCCTTCTTTTGATACATTCACCATATCCGCTCCTCCCGTGTGCCGGAAAGTCCTGGCACTGAACGCCCGGATGCAACTGCAGGATCTTGATGGCGTTCATCACCAGTGTTCATCTGGCGGTACGCTTGCCTCTGAAAAAAATGAATCAGATGTTGCTCTTACCGCGTTTTGGCGGATTTTTGGCATCCTCCGGGGTCTTGATGTCCGGCCGGATGTGGGTCATCGGGAAGCACTGGTACTCTTCACAGGCACAGGACGGGCATTTCCGGAGATCCTGCTCGCTCTTGTCAAGGGTCAGTTCTTTTCCGCAGTCGAGACAAACATATTTGCCGGGGCCGACTTTCTGTCCTGCGCTGTAGGTTTTTTGTTCAGGCATTTATTACACCAAAATTCTCATTCACGTGAAAGATATATATGGGTTGTGTTCGTGCACTCCCGGACACCCCATCCACGGTTCTGCACTCCAAAAGTATATTGCGTCTTTTTTCATACGGTGTAGTATGACCAGACACGTGATCGGTCTTCTCGGCAGTCCCCTCCCGGAGGGGAACACGGCCCTCCTTCTGGACCGGGCTCTCCAGGGGGCCGCAGCTGCCGGCTGCACGGTTGAGAAGATCGTGGTGAACAACCTGGATTTCCAGGCATGCATGGAGCTGATGTTCTGCACCGGGCACGAGACCTGTATCATGGATGACGACATGCAGGAAATGTACCGGAAATTCCGGGATATGGACGGCCTCATCATTGCAACGCCGGTCATGACCATGGGGATACCCGGAAAACTGAAATCGTTCATGGACCGCTTCCAGGTCTTTTTCATGGCCAAGTACCTGCGGAACCAGCCGCTGGTCGCTGCCGACAGGAAAGTGCGGAGAAGATCCCTGGTCATCTGCATCGCCGGTATGAATATCCCGGAGGTGTTCATCGGTGTGAAACTGACCCTCCGGGCATTCCTCGATATCATCGACTGCCGCTCTGCGGATGAACTTCTCATCAGCGACATGGATACCATCCGCGATATCCGGACCCGGCAGGATCTTCTCGATGCGGCGTATGCCAAAGGACGGTCCCTCGGCGAAGCCCTTGCAGAGTAAGGAGCGAAGATGCCTGGGACACCCCGGTCATCTGTCTGTCAAGGACGGCATACCTTCCACTATACTGAGACGGTGTCCGGAACATTACCGTTCAGCCCGGATACCGGTGTGGTCCTGTGACAATATCCTCTTTTCCCGAATTTTGAAAAAAAGCAGATCAGACGAGTCCCCGCTCTCTCATGCTCACGTGGCCGGTCCGAGTGACGATGATATGATCGATCAACTGGATACCGAGAATGGAGCCGGCCTCCTTCAGCTGGGTGGTGATGGCGATATCCTGGCTGCTGGGCTCCAGGGAACCTGACGGGTGGTTATGCACGCAGATGACCGATGCCGCCCGGTCCGTGATGGCATCGGCAAAGACCTCGCGGGGGTGAACGAGGCTGTGGTTAAGCAGCCCGACCGTGATAACCCGGTTCCCGAGCACCTCGCCGGCGCCATTCAGGGCAATGCAGACAAAATGTTCCTGCCGTTTCTCCCGCAGGTGTGCAACAAGCGGGAGGATGTCTTCCGGTCTCGTCACTCTTTCTCCCTTGTCTTTTGAACCGAAATAACGTCGGCCCAACTCGAAACAGGACATGATCTGGGAAGCTTTCGTGGGGCCGATACCCTCTATCGATTGCAGATCCTTATAACCGATAGCGTTCCCCCGCTCGATCACGAGCCGGGTGATATCTTTTGAAATTTCCCGGACATCCCGGCTCCTTGTGCCCCGGCCGATGATCGCCTCGATCAATTCCGTATCAGAAAGAGCAGACGCCCCTTTGCTGGCGATTTTTTCCCGCGGCCGGTCCCTCTGCGGCACGTCCTTCATTTTTTTCATAGTGGCTCTCCGGATCGTATTGACCGCTGTTCCCCGCGGGAACTGCTGTATGAGAGATGTGTATGCACTGCGGCAAAAATGTTTCTTTTTTATTCTCATTTCATTATCCCATTGAAAATATACCACCATCAGCCCGGAAAATTCCCGGATGCCCCATGAAGAATCTTTAAGACCCGTCTCTCCATACCATTCTGTCATGGCAACAACAGAGAACGCAAAAGAAGCACTGGCCGGGGAATCCCAGGCGAACCGGAAATACCTGGCATTCTCAGAAAAAGCAGCAGAAGAAGGGTTCAGGAACGTGGCGGTCCTTTTCAAGGCTGCATCTGAAGCGGAAGCGATCCATGCAAAGAAGCTCTTAAAAGTGCTCTCAACCATCGGATCGACCGAGAAGAACCTCGAGGCGGGCATCTCGGGAGAGACGCACGAGTTCACGACGATGTACCCGGAGTTCATCAAGGGAGCTGAAGCGGAGAAACGGACTGATGCCCTCCTTGCGTTTACCCATGCAATGAAGGCGGAAGAAGTCCATGCCGGTCTTTACCAGAAAGCCCTTGCTGCAATAAAAGCCGGCCATGATCTCGGCAGGGAGAAGATATTCTTGTGCCCGATATGCGGAAACATTGAGGTGGGCAAGGTCCCGGACAAGTGCCCGATATGCGCTGTTTTTGGAAAACAGTTCCGGGAAATTACCTTATAATTTTTTATCTTCCCCGCAGAGGGATTCCGTTTTTCCGGTTGCGGCCTTCCGGGATTTTTTACGCCGGTGCAGCCACATCATGACCAGGATGATGGCAACCACGGTTGCCCATGATGCGGAGTAGATGACAATGATCGGGTTTTCCAGGATATTTTTGGGCTCGGGTGGCCGGGGATTCTGGCCACGCAGGGATTCCAGCCGGAGGGTGACCCTGGCCGGGAACCGTTCATCCCCGCTGAAGTATCTCACGGTCACGGTCGCATTCCCGGAGGGTATCATTGCCTCCGCCGGTGCATTATTCCGTCCCGGGAAGGCAATGGTGCGTGCCGGTCTCCCCTCTTCATCGGCGATCTCCAGGTACCAGGCATCCGGAGACGCCTTCGCGTAGAAATCAAATGCATGAACACTGAGTACCGATCCCGGTTGCAGGGTAACCTGCCAGGTCCCGTTCATTGTTTTGTTGGTAAACGAGAGGACCCGGGTGGCGGTATCATTCATCCCGAGCCTGACAGAACCGGAAACCGGTTCACAGGTGTATGGTGCCAGTCCCGTGAGAGTGACCGCGGGCGGGGACCCCGCCTCCTCCAGACACCGGAAGCGGTCATCCATGACCTGATTGTACGAAAGAGCCACCGGATAGATCCTGACGTCGTCAAGACCCCCGGTAAACCGGGAGGAACACTGAGCTGGTATATCTGCGGTGCCGGCTTCTGCACCGAGGATAATGTAATTGTTACTGGCATAGTTTATCGTACCCGTCGCAGTCGCCTGATTCCTGAGGATGCCGTCCAGGTAGATTTTCATGGTATTCCCGTCGTACGTCCCGGTGACCTGGTGCCAATGGTGGAGGGCGATATTCTCGTGTTGCACTGGTACGGAAACATCTCCGGCATTCCCGAGGTTCAGGGTCCACCAGAGGTCATTCCCGTCATCAAACCCGAGCCGGTAACCACCGTTTTGGTAACCCGAGACGAGCGTTGCCGGTGTGAAATTATCGATATAAAACCAGGTGGAAACGGTAATTTCCTTTGAAGGATGATTCAGGGCCCGGAACGGGATCGCCACGTAACTGTCAGGATTCGGGAACGACAATGCCCGGTTGCAGCCCCCTTTTTCGATCCGGGATACGTTGTGGAGGGTTCCGGCATTGCCGTGCCCTGAACTGTCCAGTGCGAAATTCCCGCTGCCTTCATCAAAGTTCAGGTATACCGCCGGCTCTGGTGAGGCAACCTGCTGCTGTGCAAGTGCCGGTGCTATACATACCAGGAGGAGTAACGAGAGGGAGAAAACAATGGTTAACCGCGTACCCCGCGGGGAAGGCAGGATGCTCATGGTTCTCGCTCACGGGTATATTGGAGCTGGTCTGAAAAGAAGGTTGCGATAACCGCGTTCCTTCGGTGCGTCTCAAGGCAATATCTTTTTATCATGTCATATCCTTTTTGGCATGATGAGGAAAGTCACCGTCTATTCGACCCCGAATTGCCAGTACTGCCGTATGGCAAAGGCATTCCTGGACAAACATGGTGTACCGTATGAGAACATCGATGTTGGTTCGGACAGCAGGGCAGCAGAGAAGATGATCGAACTCTCCGGCCAGCGTGGCGTTCCGGTCATTGTCGTCGGAGATGAAGTGATTGTGGGATTCGACTCCCAGCGGCTGAACGAGCTCTTTGGCGAGGCATCACCGGAAGATGTGAATGACATCGTGATCATCGGGGCAGGACCGGCAGGGCTTACCGCCGGGGTTTACTGCGCACGAAAGATGTTAAAGACGGTCATCATCAGCGAGAATATCGGGGGACAGGCCCTGGAATCGTGGGCGATCGAGAACTATATGGGCTACCGGGTGGTCACGGGCGAGGAGCTGATGAAGAAATTCGAGGAACAGGTCCGGACCCTGAACATCCGGCTCGAGCTCGACCGGGTCACCGGTATCACGAAAGAGGGCAATCTCTTCATCATAAAGACCCTGTCCGGTGCCGAAGTTCAGGCAAAAACCATCATCCTTGCGCAGGGCAACCGCCCGAAAAAACTTGGCGTGGCAAACGAGGAGCAGTATCTCGGCCGCGGCCTCTCGATCTGCTCGACCTGCGACGGGCCGCTCTACCGGGGCAAGAAGGTGGCCGTGGTTGGCGGGGGGAACTCGGCCCTCCAGACCACGATTGAGATGAGCGGGCTGGCAGCATCCGTGGACCTGATCGTCCGGAGCATCATCCGGGCCGATGCACTCTATATCGAGAAACTGAAAACGAAACCGAACGTTACGGTGCACCTCAACTCACAGGTGACCGGGGTTGAAGGCGACAAGTTCCTCTCTGCCGTCATGATCAAAAATGAACAGGGAACGGAACAGAAGTTAGCCCTCGACGGGGTGTTCATCGAGATTGGCTGGATGCCAAACACGGATATGGTGGCAGGGCTCGTTGCACTGAACGGGAAGAAGGAGATACTCGTCGACTGCAATGGACGGACGAGCGTAAACGGGATTTTTGCAGCCGGGGATGTGACCTCGGTCAAGCACAAGCAGATCATTATTGCTTCCGGTGACGGGGCAAAAGCAGCCCTCGAGGCGTTTGAATATCTGATGGCGGAGTGGAAGAAATAGGCGAACCGGAAAAACAGGGCCGGATTTTTTTTGGTGATTCATCATCTGGTGCCAACCAATCTCTGATATCAGATAGCTGGATTCAATAGTAAGCAGATAATCTTTTGCTCTGCCCTTCTTGCGCCTCAAGTCCCCGGGTGACGGGGCGGATGGTGACTGGACGAGGCGGGTTACCGCTCATACATCGTCATCACCGTTTTGGGGGATGCCGCAGTGGCGGGCGGAGGTGGAACTCAAAGCCCCCGGGAACGTCTGACATCATCTCCCCGGGATGACTTCCCAAAAAGCACCGGAAGAAAATCTGAATTGGTGGCTTTTGTTGAGGAATCACCTTTTTTTTAAATTTTCGCTCTGGAGAACCATGCATGAACTGAGCATGTTCGCACCAAAACCATGAAAATCGGTAAACGATGTAAAGATTTAGATGGTTACCCGCCTCAGGGCCTTCCCGCGGCATTGCGGGGCAAGCCGGTTCAATCTCCCGTCTTTCTTTAACGTCCAACACCCGCCTCCGGGAACCCTTCAGGGCGGCGGGCGTTCATCGCAACAGGGTGTATGGGAGGATCAAACCTCCATCATACACCATAGATTCCTGAAGGAAGCGATTTTGATAGGAAAACATCTTTTAAAAGATGAGATCGCCCCCCTTGCGCCAGCGCCCTGCCACCCGAATGGATGAGTAATGGGATCAGTTCTTTGTTCCGGCTGCCTTCTTCCGGTCCTTCTCCCGGTACCCTTCCAGGAGCACGGTTGCAATATTCTTCACTGGTTTGTCGGTGTGGCCCATGATGTGGAACTCGCAGAACGGGCAGGACGTGATGACAATCTCGGCACCGCTCTTTTTGATCTCCTCGCCCCGCCGCTTCCCGAGAGCTGCCGCCTCTTCCGGGTTCCCGGACCGGACACCGCCGCCGCTCCCGCAGCAGATGGCCGGCATCTCCACGAGCTCGACGACCAGCCGGGCCAGTTCCCGGGGCTGGTCACGGATGCCCTGCCCCCGCAGCAGGTGGCAGGGGTCATGGTACGTTGCCTTGATCGGAAGGCGTGCCGGGGGCTCGATTCCGTACTGCGTGAGGAGCTCGTTGATGTCGATGACCTTGAACGGTGTTTTGTAATCGTTCTTGAGGGTTGTGCCGCAACCGGCGCACATGGTCAGGACCGTATCGATGCCCCGGAACCGGAACGCTTCGATATTCCGTTTTTTGAGCGTATCCACATAGTCGAGCTGCCCGGTCCTGATGAGCGGCGAACTGCAGCAGACCTGCTCTTTCGGGATGATGACCCGGATGCCGTTTCGCCGCAGGACCTCCATCGCGTCAAGCGCGGACTGCTGCTGCCGGAGGTTATACATGCAGCCGACAAAAAATCCGACCGTTGCCTTGACGGGACCGTACGGTTCGAGCACTTCAGGGACCTGTTCAAGGAATGATTCCGCCGTGCGGGGGACGCTCCGGCCGGTCTCCCTGATGAGTGCTGCGACCTCAAGGTGCCGGGGCAGGGTGAATCCCCGCTTGTTCGCATAGGCCCGGAGTTTCTCGATCGCTTTTCCGGGGATCTCGATCTCCTTGGGGCAGACCTTCCAGCAGGCTTGGCAGCTGGTGCAGGTGAAAAGGCCGTCCCGGACCGCATCGGAAACCCGGTCCCCCCGGTCGCGGGGATCGAGTGCGAGCCGCATCTCCTGCCGCATCGCGGTCGGGCCGAGGAACTTTGTTACGTCCACAGCAGGGCAGACCGAGAGGCAGCAGAGGCACTCGATGCAGTCCCGGAGGGGCTTGATGGCATCGATCTCCTGCTTTTTCGGGAGCGTTGTCTCCTTCTTCGGAAGGAACGAGGCGATCTCTTCCAGTTTCGGGAGGAGGTCGACCACGAGATCCTTCTTCACGGAAAGGTTGATCGGTTCGATGGTGCTGTGGTTTCGGGCCTCCTCCATGCAGGCCAGTACCGGCTCGCCGTTCACCCGCACCGCACAGCTCCCGCACTGGCCTGAGGCGCAGGAATAGCGGTACGAGAGCGTGGGATCGATGGTGTCGTGGATGGCGTGGAACACGTGGAGGACGCGTGCGCCCTCATTTACCTGTACCGTGAAGGTCTGGTAGTACGGTTCCCGGTCCCGGTCGGGATCGAACCGCCTGATCGTTACGGTCAGGGCCTTCATGCCCGCACCTCCCGCTTCTCGATCCCCTGCCTTTTCTTGGAGATGAAGGTGTGCCCGAACGGGGAATGTTCGGCATCATACGTCTGGGGGATATCCTTCCGCACATGGGCTCCCCGCGACTCCTCGCGGATGAGGGCAGAGCGGCAGATGAGCGAGGCAACAAGGCACATGTTCTCGACTGTGCAGCACTCGGCAAGGTTGCGGGGAGTCTCAGCCCTGAGGGGCTTGTCAGCGAGGACGCCCGTTGCCGCTAGTGCCTTTTTGAGGTCGGTTCCGTTCCGGAAGATATTTGCCCCGTCCCACATCGCCTGCTGGAGGAGCATCCGGATCCGGGCAGGGCTTTTGGTCCCGGTCATGAACCGGTCTAGCCGCTCCTGCTGGCGCGTTATCTGGGCCACATCAACCTTTTTCTGCCGCTTCTCCTCCCGCCCCGCAGCATCGCCGGCCCGCCGGCCAAAGACCTGGGTCTCGGCAAGGGCATTGCCACCCAGGCGGTTTGCACCATGCACCCCGCCGGCCACCTCGCCGCAGGCAAATAATCCCGGGAGGGTTGTCCTGCATTCGGGCGTGATCCGGTGGCCGCCCATGATGTGGTGGGCCGTGGGGGCAACTTCCATGGGGGTGGTGCGGATGTCCACGCCATACTTGAGGAACTGCTCGAGCATCACCGGCAGCCGGGTCTCGATCTGCTCCCGGGGCAGGTGCGTGACATCGAGATACACCCCGCCGTTCGGGCTTCCCCGCCCGTTCTGGATCTCAGTCGCGATTGCGCGGGCAACCACGTCGCGGGTCGAGAGTTCCATCCGCTGGGGATCGTACTTCTTCATGAACCGCTCGCCCTGGTTATTGAGGAGCAGGCCGCCTTCGCCGCGGACCGCTTCTGTCACGAGCCGGCCCCGGGCATCGTACGGGAATACTGCGCCGGTCGGGTGGAACTGGATCATCTCCATGTCAATGAGCTCGGCCCCGGCCCGGTACCCGACAGCATACCCGTCACCGGTCCCGCTCGATGAGTTGGTGGAGATATCGTAGACTTTCGTCCCGCCGCCGGTGGCAAGGATGGTGCTGTCGGCTTTGAGTATCACAAGGTTCCCTTTCTCGTCCAGCGCCATGGCACCAATCACCTGGTCGCCGTCTTTCAGCAGGTCAATGACCGTGAATTCCTGCAGGGTGGTGACGTCGGTTGCATCCAGCCGCTCGACCAGCGTGGTTATCATCTCGTGGCCGGTCCGGTCGCCGGCATAACAGGTCCGGGGGAACCGCTGGCCCCCGAACGGCCGCTGGGCAACTTCATCAGCATCGGTGAAATCGAAGACCGCGCCCCATCTGATGAGATCACCCATCCGCAGCGGGGCTTCCTTTACCAGGATATTCACGAGTTCCGGGTCATTGAGGAATGCCCCGCCTTTCATCGTATCCTCGAAATGGATCCCGCATGAGTCCTCGTCCCGCATCACCGCATTAAATCCGCCTTCTGCCATTGTGGTGCAGCCCCCTTTGCCCACGATGGTTTTGGAGATCAGTACCGTATCGCCATGCTGCGATGCCTCAATGGCTGCCCGGACCCCTGCTCCCCCGCTCCCGATCACCAGCACATGGCAATCCACGACCTCATCTGCAAGCATCTAATACTCTTTGGATCGTATAGTTACATAAATAAATGGCACCCGGACGTGAGAGAGAACATGAGAATTCTGATGAAATTTGGCGGGACCTCTGTTGCCGATGCACAATGCATCAAACGTGTCGTGGATATTCTCGAAGAACACCATAAGAACGGTGACGAAGTTGCGGTGGTTGTATCTGCCCAACGGGGAGTGACCGACCAGCTCATCGAGATCGCGTCCCGGCTCCCGACCGCGAAAGATGATTCCGCTGTTGAACCCCTTATCCAGGCCCTCTCCAAACGTCACATGATCACCCTTGAAGGATCGGCACCTGACTCTGTTGCCGAAGTCGGGGCAGAAATTGAGGAGAAGCTCATTAATCTCCAGAACATCCTCTTTGCGGTGTACAACCTCCGGGAACTCACCCCCCGGTCGAAGGATTATATTATCTCGTTTGGCGAGCGCCTGCTCGCACCAATTATCGGGGCAGCCATCCGCCAGCGGGGCATTGCCTCGACGGTCCTGGACGGCTGCGAGGCCGGCATTCTCACCACCCCGCAGCATGGCGAATCCACCGCCCTTCCTGAGAGCGATGAGCGCATCCAGCGCCGGGTCAGCCCGCTTTTAAAAAAGGAGATCCCGGTCATCATGGGGTTCATGGGCTGTACCCGTGACGGGATTATTACGACCCTGGGCCGGAGCGGCTCAGATTACTCCGCATCCATCATCGGTGCCGGGATCGATGCGGACGAGATATGGATCTGGACGGATGTCGATGGTATCATGACCTGCGATCCCCGGGTGATCAACGACGCACGGGTGATGCCCTCGCTCTCCTTTATCGAAGTAATGGAACTCTCTTATTTTGGTGCCAAGGTGATGCACCCGCGGTCCATCGACCCCGCGATGCGCAAGAACATCCTCGTCCGGGTCAAAAATACCTTCAACCCCTCCCATCCGGGGACCATGATCGTGCGGAACGGCCAGCGGGATAACCGTGTTGTCAAAGCGCTCACCTATATCGACAAGGTCGGGGCCATCAACATAAACGGTGCCCAGATGATTGGCAGACCCGGCGTGGCAAAAGCGATCTTCACCATTCTTGCAGCCCATGAAGTGAACGTGATGATGATCTCGCAGGGTTCATCGGAAGCGAACATCTCCCTGATTGTTGATGAGACCCACCTGCAGGGTGCGGTGAAAGCCCTTGGCGATCTGGTGAAACAGGGAGTTGTCCGCGAGGTTTCCCACAACCACGATGTCTGCGCAGTGGCGGTTGTCGGTGCAGGTATGGCCGGTGCCCCGGGCACCGGAGGAAGGATCTTTACTGCTCTCGGGGCAGCCGGTGTCAACGTGATGATGATCTCGCAGGGCTCATCGGAAGCAAATATCAGCTTCGTCGTCAGCCAGAACGATGGTCCCCGTGCCGTGCGGGTGCTCCACGATGAGTTCCGCCTCTCGGAGGACCGTGATGAGTAAGAGTGCGTATGCCGCTGCAGGAGTCGACATCGATCTGGAAGCAACCGCTGTCAGGGCACTGATCAAGAACCTGACCTACCGGCGGAAGGGCAAGGGTAACATGATGGGGGCTGTCGGGCACTTTGCCGGGCTGCTCGATTTCGGTGAAACAGCACTCGCCCTCACGACCGATGGTGTCGGGACAAAGATGCTGGTCGCCGACCAGATGGAGGACTGGACAACGGTGGGTATCGACTGCATTGCGATGAATGTGAATGACCTCTACGTCATGAACATGGAGCCGGTCGCGTTTGTCGACTACATCGCCACCGACAAGCTCTCCATAGAAAAGATGGCCCAGATCGGTATCGGGCTGAACGAGGGGGCGAAACAGGCGAACATCGATATCGTTGGCGGCGAGACCGCTTCGCTCCTTGGGCTTGTCAATGGTCTTGACCTGGCGGGAACCTGCCTCGGGATGCAGAAGAAGGACAGGATTATTACCGGTGAAAAAATCAGGCCCGGGGATGTCATCGTCGGCGTCGCGTCCACGGGTGTCCACAGCAACGGGCTCTCGCTCGCCCGGACCGTTGTGGAAAAATACGCGGGTTACCACCAGACGTTCAAGGGGAAGAAAACGTTTGGTCAGGCGCTCCTGACACCTACCCGTATCTACCACGAGAGCCTGAAGGTTGCGGCCGGCTGCACCGTGCACGGCATGTGCCATGTCACGGGGGGCGGTCTATTGAATTTTACCCGGCTGAGCTCGTACGGGTTCCTCTTCGATACTCCGATCACTCCGCCGGCGATCTTCAGCTGGATCCAGAAGGCCGGGGACATCACGCCCGTTGAGATGTACCGGACGTTCAACATGGGCATGGGCTATGCCTATGTTGTCCCGAAGGCGAGTGTCGCGGCCGTGCTGAAGATGGTGAAGGGTGCACAGGTTGTCGGGAAGGTTGTGAAGGAGCCGGGGGCGTGGCTCGGGAAGACGGAGATAACGTAGGATCTATCAATATTATCTCTTACTTTTTTCACATTTGTTTTCTCAATATTTTCAAAGGATTTGACGCTCTTGGGGGCTCCGCTTTCGCTCTGCCCCCTCCGCGTGGGCATCCCCCGCATTGCGATGACGCCATACACTTCGCAGAAAGATGAGAAAACTGATGTCGTCCTATCGCAACTGTGCCCCGTCCCCCTTTGGGGGACTGGTGGCACAAGAGGGGGCTTTAGAATCTTTACCCTTAGCTGATCCTATGATTTTTTTGATCGAACCTTGCTTGAAAATATTTCAACATGATCATGATCGCGAATGAAAATCTGATCCGGATCAATCAGAGTTTGGTTGGAATTTTTCAACCGGATCGTGATTTGTATTGTTCAGCCAGACCCTGATTGAAAAATTTTGAGCAGACCTTGATTGAAAAATGGTGCAGCAGCACATGCTTCCGTCGTGAACGATTGGTGCAGATCAGCTTAACTTTTTGCAACCAGACCTTGATTGAAAAATTTTGAGCAGACTTTGGTTTTAATTTTTCAACCACACTTTGATTTGAAAATGTTCATCGCGATCACGTTCGCGATTGAAAAGATGATCCGGATCGATCGGGATCCGATTCTCTCTTTGAAATCGATCAGCGATTTTGAGATCAAAATCGGATCCTGATTTATTATTTTCAAATCGATTTGCGATTTTCAGTTTGTGATAGCGATCATGATCGCGATTGAAAAGTTGATCGGATTGATCAGGATCCGGTTTTCAATGGAAAATCGATCCTCGATTTTTCCTGAAAAATTATTTTTTAAGTTTGACGCTCCTTGGGGCTCCGCTTTCGCTCTGCCCCCGCCGCGTGGGCAACCCCCCGCGTTACGATGAAGCCATATTACCGGAAAAAATTTTTGAAAAAAATGAAGAGGTATCATTAATACCGCAACTGTGCCCCGTCCCCCAACGGGGGAGTGGTACAAGAGGGGGGTTGCCGATGGTTCCCTTTTTACCCGCACGGATCTCCAGTCCGGCCCACCGCCGTGTTCCGTTGCCCGCGATGGAATAACGGGGAATTCCGGATTCGTCGGCAGATTTCAGTTCTGTAAAAATTTCCCCGTCCGAGAATGCGGAGCGGTGGACATTCCAGGGTATTTACGGGCATTGCCTGTTTGTTCACCGCGACGGGAAGCACAGGGGTGAGCAGCAGGTAACCCCGGAGGGGGGAGAAATGGAGTATCATCGGGGCCGCTCGATATCCGGGCTTGCTTGGAAGGTGTTCGATCTGTAACCCTGTTCCGGAAATTATCTCACTCTTCCGGCACGTACGCTTCAGTCACCGCCCGCTCGCTCTCAATCCCGCTGTTCCCGCACGGGTCTTCAAGGATCAAAGTAACAGGAAATGTCCCCGCCTTCACTCTCACGATATCCGCAAGCAGTGCCACTGCATTCTCCTTTTCCACCTCGTTTCCCCAGCGGAGGGCCCCCTTCACAACTTCTTCGATCCGGTCGAGTACACCCTCTACATTTGAGACGAATCCCTGGCTGACCGGCCCGGGATCGATCCGGATCCCCAGCTCGGGGATCTCGATGCTGGCGCTCATGCTCCGGACCACCCGGACAGAGAGGTCGTCCTCAGAATCGATCGCGACCGTGTACCGTGCCGGCTCGCCATGCTTCAGGAGCTGCGTATCAACGAACTTGTACCCGCATTCCGGGCAGATCGCGGATATGATGAGGATATCAGAAAAATAGGGAATATTTTCTGTCTTATACAGGAATTCGATCTGGGTGTTGCAACAGGGACAGGGTCCCGGGACTCTCGTTTCCACGAAATTATGCACCGATCTTGTCGCGGGAGATCTTCACTGACATCGGGGTCAGGACAACGTAGCGCTGGTCCCCGAGGCCGATGATATCGCCGTTGACGTCCTTTGCAACTTCCTTGAGGTCTTTCAGGACACGCTCGTACGAGATCTTGTCCATCTTCAGCCGGGAAATATCAACGATGACGATGTTGCCGGAATAGACCTCGTCCTTGACCCGCGGGGTGTCCTTGAGATCGGCTATCGTTGCGATCTTCACCAGCAGTGCCGGCCCGGCACCGCCATGCTCTTCATACGACGCGAGATCCAGTTCCATATAGTCGTCGTCCGAGTGGGAGGCGTTCTTGCCCAGAAGGGTGTCAATGATTTTAACCATAAAAAAACTGTATGACGAAAATTATTTAATAGTATCTATTTTGTAAGCCTCTTCCGGCCGATTTTTTGAAAAAAAAAGGAAAAAACATGATTTCCCGCATCAGGCAGGCAATCCGGAAATGCTCAGATTTCCAGGTTCCAGATCTCGTCACCGACGTGATGGAACTTTTTGACCATTTTTCCGGTTGTACTCTCACGCATCTCCTGCGCATCAAGGAGGGCAATACCGATAGCGAGCGGTTTGCCGTGCCGCTCGTCCACGATCTGGACCGGGGCATTTGCCCTCACGTCGTCTGTCACGGAAACAATGCCGGGGCGCATGATATCCGCACCGTTGACTACGTAGGGGATTGCCCCCGCATCAACAACGACCCTGCGCTCCGGGAATGGTAACTGCACCGCCCCTTTCAGGGTCGGGAAAACCCAGGTGCCACTGTCCATAAGGAGTGGTTTCTTGTTGACAAGGAAGAGGGAAACGTCTGCATTTGTCTCGAGCACCTCGATCATATCCGCATGGAACAGCTGTGCGGAAGGGCCGATCTGTTCCTCCAGCCGTGCCAGCAGGTCCTGCCCCTGGCTTTTCCGGATGGAGTGACGTTTTTTTGCAACTATCTTTTTCATCGTTCTCTCAACATTCTTACTGCGCTCCTGAAAATTATTTGCATGGCAGAACAGGAATGCCGGAGTCTGGTCAATCCCGGTTCCGGCCGGCCGCTTTCAGGACAGGAACCTTATTGAATGATGCAGATCTACGGTATGTTTAAGTAACCTGCTCACACACATATATTACTCCAGAGCGATGGTAACAGGGTATTTGTATGACCAAACGACCGTTGGATATTTTGGATCTGGTGCTGAACCGTCAGCCCGTAATCGTCTCCTTAAAAGGCGGGAGAGAAATTCGGGGCGTTCTCCAGGGATATGATGTACATATGAACCTCGTCCTCGACAAGGCCGAGGAGACAGAGAACGGACAAGTCCAGAAGGTCGGTACGCTCATCGTCCGCGGGGATAATGTCATTTATATCTCTCCATCACTCGAACAATAAGGTGAAACAACATGTCAAAAGGCACTCCATCCATGGGAAAGAGGAACAAGTTCACCCATATCGCCTGCCGGCGGTGTGGTAAGATCTCGTTCCATGCCCAGAAGAAAGTCTGCTCTGCCTGCGGTTTTGGCAGGAGCACGAAGTTGATCAGCAACAAGTGGAACACCAAGCGGCCAAAAATCCCGACGCATTAGAGTTGTATCATGTGTGGAATCGTTGGCATCGTGGATGCTGGCGGTGTTTCAATCCAGCTCTATTATGCCCTGTATGCGCTCCAGCACCGCGGTCAGGAGAGCGCAGGGATCTCAACGTTTGACGGCAGCCATCTCCATAAGTTCAAGGGGAACGGTCTGGTTGCCGATGTTTTCTCTCCTTCTCTTTTATCTGATCTGAAAGGAACGGCCGGTATCGGCCATGTCCGTTACCCGACAACCGGCAAGAACCTTCCTGAAAATATCCAGCCATTGAACTTCCAGTTCCAGGAGCACCTCATCTCGATTGCCCACAACGGGAACCTGGTCAACACCTGCGAGCTCCGGGGAGCCTACGAGCAGGCCGGCCAGATCTTTATCACCACCACCGATACCGAGATTATTGCCAAGATCCTGATCAATGCGCTCAGCAACTCGGGATCGGTTGAGGACGCGGTCAGCATCTGCATGCACAAGCTGGTCGGGTCCTACGCGACCATCATGATGATCGACGGGGTGATGTACGGGTTCCGCGATCCGCTCGGAATCAAGCCCCTCGGCATCGGAAAGACCGAGCAGGGGTATATGCTCGCCTCCGAGAGTGTCGCAATGGATGCGCTGAGCGCGAAGTTCCTCCGGGATGTGAAGCCCGGGGAACTGATACGGATCGATGCGGACGGGATCCGGTGTATGCAGATCGCAGTGGCCGGCAAGCGGGCACACTGCGTCTTCGAGTACGTCTACTTCGCGCGGGCGGACTCGGTCATCGACGGCGTGCTGGTTTACGATGTGCGACGGAAGATCGGTCGGAAACTCTTTGAGGAGGACCCGGTAAAAGCGGACTCGGTCTCCTCGGTCCCGGACTCCGGGACCGCACACGCAATCGGGTATGCGGAAGGTTCGAAGATCCCGTTTGTTGAATGCCTGATGAAGAACCGGTATATGGGGAGGACATTCATCATGCCAACCCAGAAGGAGCGGGAGCGGGCAGTCCGGATGAAACTCAATCCGATCCCGGCGCACCTCAAGGACAAGTCGGTCGTGCTCGTTGACGACAGCATTGTGCGGGGCACCACATCAAAAAGGATCATCGGCACTGTCCGGGATGCCGGTGCACGGGAGATCCACGTGCGGATCGGTTCGCCGGCCATCAAGGCACCCTGTTACCTCGGCACGGACTTCCCTACCCGCGAGGAGCTCATCGCCCACAACCGGACCGAGGAGGAGGTCAGGAAGAGCATCACCGCTACCACCCTCCACCACATCTCGCTTGAGGGTTTGATCGAGGCGACCGGGTTCAACGGCGAGGATCTCTGCCTCGGGTGTCTCACCGGCTGTTACCCGCTCCCCATCGAAGGCGAGCAGGCGAAGACCTGCACCATTGATTTCGTGGACGGGACATACCAGGCCAAGCTCGGTGCGTTTGAGGCGTAATCTTACCCTCCCGTCACCACGCGCTGCCCCCTCCGGTCACTTTCCCCATCATTTTTGTCGTCCCGAGCTGACCTTTTATGGACGGTCCCGCGTTCCGGGAATTCAGCCGGGCAGGTCTTTTCATGGAGCACATCAGGTAGGTGTTCAATACCTTTGCACAAGACTACGATTCCCAGCGGGAGTACATCATCCCGCAGATGCATGAGTACTCCCGGGCAGCCGTATGGGCTATGGAGAGCGATGCACCGGAACCCAGCATCATCGATATAGGCGCCGACACCGGGCTGTTAAGTGCCTTCCTGCTCGAGAAGTATCCCGGCGCCCGCCTTACCCTGGTGGACATCTCCGGGAACATGCCGGACCAGGCATGGAAGCGGTTTGCAGCGCGGCCGGAAACAGCGTATGTTGTCTCCGACTACAGCGAATCTGACCTTGGCGGACAGTACGACCTTGTCTGCTCTGCACTTTCCATCCACCACCTTTCTGCAGAGGAAAAGCGCCGGCTCTTTGTGCGGATCTTTGAGGCGCTGAAGCCCGGCTGCCTGTTGGTCAATGCCGACCAGGCAGAGGGGGGCGCAGCGGTACCTCAGTTACTGGAACGAGTTCCTCCGGAATGGACCAATGGCGGAGGCACAGCATGCGGAGATCCTGAAACGTCGCGATACCCTTGACCGGAACGAGAAGTTATCGGTACAGCTCCGGTGGCTTGCGGAGGCCAGGGTTGCGGATGTGGACGTTGTGTTCCGGAACCGGACGTTTATCGTGACAGTGGCACGGAAGGGGTAAGCCTTCACGCACCCTTACCTATATTTCCTGAGGATAACAGGTCCGGGGATTCGAAGATTGATGACCCGGTAACACTTCCTGAAAAGAAAAATCCCGGCAACAGCTTCAGTACCGGACTGGAAGGTTCACACAACTTCCTCCGGAGCGGGCCGATGACGGAGGCGCAGCAAGCTGACATCCTGAAGCGGCGGGACACGCTTGACCGGAATGCGAAGTTGTCGAACAGCTCTCGTGGCTCCACGAGGCAGGGTTTTCTGACGTTGACGTTGTGTACCGGAACCAAACGTTCATCTTCACGGTCGCACGAAAAGGCATGCGTGAATGAGTTTTCACACTTCCTGAAGTGCACCCTGACGGGTGCAGGACATTCCCCGGGAGGGCTCCCGGCGACAGGCACAAATACCGGAGAGGAAGGATTCTTTTGTTAGTGAACAGGTCATGAAAATCCCCGCTCTGCTTGTCCTCCTTGTTCTGCTGTGCATTATCGCCCCCGCGGGAACTGCCGGAATTCCCGCACCTGAAACGATGCCGATGGCCGGCGCTGCGCCGCAGACCGCAGACTCCTGCATCCGGAATGCCCAGGCTGCGGTTTCGGAACGGAACTGGACCGGAGTGCAGGTCCTCACCACCGAAGGGCTTGCCCGGTACCCGGAGAATGCCGAACTCTGGTGCCTCCAGGGCTATGCAATGCGGAAAACAGGACAGTACAGGAGATCGGTTCTGCTGGTATCGGAAGGAATCCGCCTTGACCCCCGTCCGGTGCGGTACGCGAACCGGGCGTACGGCTATCTCGCACTCGGGAACTGGTCTGCCGCCCTCACCGATGCCGATGCCGGGATTGCGCTCAATGCCTCATACGCAACGAACTATGGGGTGAAGGCGCTTGCCCTGCGGGGGCTGGGAAGGAATGACGAAGCCCTTGCTGCAGCGGATACTGCCCTTGCCCTGGAACCGGGGAATGCCCACTACTGGCATGTGAAGGGTATCGTACTGGCTGCGGCGGGAAACTGCACCGGCGCACGGCAGGCACTGGAGCGTTCGCTCGATCTTGATCCCGGATACAACCTCCCGTATCCGGATTTTGCAGGTGCGGGAGATACCATCGCCACCCTCAATACGACCTGTCCTCAGTCACTGCCGGCTGTAACGCCCGTGCGATCCTCACCGGGTGCAACAACTGCCCCCACGTGTATGGCCGGATTTTTTGCGGTTTTTGGCCTGAGGCGGTTGATCCGGCGAACCGCGTCCTGCGGGATCACGCCCTGACCGGGATCAGTTGTCCCGGCCCGCAGGTATTTATCAGTCCTGCACGGATGGGATGGTGATGACGGCGAGCAGACTCCGGAACCTTGTGGGAGGAACAACCCGTATCGGGCTCGGCGGGGAAGGCGTGCTCCGGACCGAGGGGAGGGACCGGGAAGCATTGGCCATGCTGAGCGCGGCATATGAGAGCGGGATCCGGTATTTCGACTCTGCGCCGGCCTATGCCGGGAGCGAGCGGTACCTGGGAACGTTCTGGAAGGCGCACCCGTCACGGGTCGCGGAAACGTTCCAGGCCAGCAAGTCTGCCAGCAGGGACGCTGCCGGTGCTGCAGCAGATCTCCGGCGGAGTCTTGCGTGGCTCGGAAGGGACCGGCTCGGGCTCTGGCAGATCCATGACATCCGCAGCAGGGACGACATCCGGCAGATCGAAGGCCCGGGCGGGGCACTGGAGGCCTTCACCGAAGCACGCGAAACCGGGACTATCCGGGGTATCGGGGTGACCGGGCACCATGATCCGGCGATCCTCCTGCATGCGGTCAACCGCTGGGATATTGATGCGGTCCTCCTGCCGGTTAACCCGGTCGAGGCAGTGATCGGCGGGTTTCCTGATAGGGTGATCCCTGCGGCACGGGAACGCGGAATCGGCGTGATCGGCATGAAAATACTGGGCGCAAAGAACTTCATCTTCCCGGATGCCGGGAT
Organism: Methanoregula sp. UBA154; assembly: GCA_002502245.1. Lineage (GTDB taxonomy): Archaea > Halobacteriota > Methanomicrobia > Methanomicrobiales > Methanospirillaceae > Methanoregula. The sequence goes on along the minus strand of DAPW01000015.1, from coordinate 8,030 downwards.
TATCCCGGATACGCTCATCCGCTTTGCCCTTGCACAGGACACGGATATCGTTATCGTCGGGTGTTCTTCGCCCGATGAGGCAGAGCACCTTGCCCGGGTTTCCGCTGAGGCGATCCCTATGGAGGATGAGGAACAGGCCCGTCTCATCGGGATGTTCAGGCCGTACGCGGAACACCTCGCATTCTACCGGGGAGTTTTCTGACAACCGTATTGCCGGCAGCGGGAAGTACGATGGTGGCTGGAAAAACCGGTTCCGGAAAATGCCGGTTGATTGAAATGATAACCGTGGAAAAACGTAGTAGCGAGGGATGGATTTGAACCATCGATCTACGGGTTATGAGCCCGTCGGGATATCCTGACTACCCTACCTCGCTCCTGTAATCAGGGTTATAATATAGTCGGCGTCCGCAGATATAGTTTACTGGAGATTCCCCGGTCGCGCCACTCCCCCGGTCACCTTTAATTACTTTTTTGCCTACAGACACATATGGATGATGAGATTAACCGGTTACGTGAAAAGCGGAGAAAGGATCTGATGGAAAAGATGAAACATACCGAAAAGGCAGCGGGCGTATCGAACGTTGACGAGATGCATTTTCAGGAATTTATCAGCACCCACCCGTTCGTGGTCATCGATTTCTGGGCGGAATGGTGCGGGCCCTGCCGGAGGATTGCACCGATCATGGATGATCTCGCAAAAGAGTTTGGCGGGAAAGTCACCTTCGGCAAGTGCAACACGGACGATAACCGGCGTCTCGCAATGCAGTTCAATATATCAGCGATCCCGGCCATCATGCTCTTCTCCCATGGCCAGCTGGCGGACCGGATTATCGGTGCGTACCCCAAGGAAGCTATCCGGGAAAAGATTGTGCGGAAGTTCGGGCTGCATTAACATCCCGTTCGTTCTTGTGCATTCCGGTATCCCGGACCCGGGCTTGCAGTTTTACTCTGGCCGGATGGAGTTGTGGCGGGCCGGGACAGGTGAACAGGATGAAACGAAACGATCAGCGCAGAACCGCAAAGGCAGCGCATGACCGCCTCCCGTACCGGGCCGTTGCCCTGCTCATTCCGGTGCTTGTCGCGGTACTACACATTGCCGTGCTGGCCGCAACGCTCTCTTATCCTGATTTCCTTGCCATGCTCGGGCTTATGGTTGCGTATCTCCTGCCGCCCGCGGGAAAGGAGACGGTCATTCCCATCGGAATCGCGCTTGGGATCCCGTGGTATTCCATGGCTGTTTCCATTGCGATGATCGATATTGAGACCGGCCTTTTCATGGCGCTCAACTTTGATCTTGCGTACCGCGTCCCTCTCCTCGGGCCTCTCCTTTCCGACCTGACGGAAAAGACACAGCAGTTCATTACAACGCACCGCTGGCTTGCCGGCCTCTGGTTCTTTGCCATCGTTCTTATGGTAATGGTGCCATTCTTCGGGAGCGGGGGAATCAGGGGCTCGATTGCAGGAAAACTCCTCGGCATGAACACGCGGCTAGTCTTCCTTGCAGTCCTCACCGGTACCCTGATCGGGTGTTTCGGGATTGCAGTGGGATCGGATACGATCCTTGTCTTCCTGTGCGCAAACGGTGCGCTCCCTGCAGAGATTGCCCCGTGGCTGTGCGGCAGATAAGGCCGCCCGGCGCTCTCAACTACGACAGTGTCTGCCTGTCTCGCTCTCAGGAATCCGCGGGACAGGATACCGGATCAGATCCTGTTGCCCCCCAAAATCACGGTTCAGGTACTACAGCACTATCGCAACCGGGGCGCCAGAGTGGCGGGGCGAAGCCCCGGGAGCGCCGGCGTTTTTCGATCATCGGCAGGTGCACTTTTTCGCCTTTTTATTCCGGGCAGGCAGTTTTTTCTTGTTTTTCCCTCGTAAATCCTTCTTGAGCCTCGGGATTAAAATTACACGTTACCCAAAATTATTTTATAAAAATAACCTACCCTTGATCGAAAAAAAAAACTTGTTTTTGTTTCCAGTTATCGATGATCGAAACTGGAATTTACCTGTCTATCGCAATGCGGGGGTCGCCACAACGGCGGGGGCGAAGGCATTGTAAAAGCCCCCGGGAGTGTCCAGAGGGCCAGATTTCGGTATATTCCATAAAAGAAGGTGCTGAAATAGCCTAATCCCCTAAAAAAAAGGTATTTCAATGGATTATTGCGCCGTGCTCATATCGTTCAGTTTTGCGGCCATGATAAAATCGTTCAGGGTCAGGCCGCCGGCAGGATAGGTATAGAATGAGATTTCGACAAACCGTCCCTCCTTCATACAGAGGTCCGGGAAGTGCCCCTCCCCGGTAGCAAATCCCGCTATCGCTGAGAAGAAGGTGATGCAGGCAGCTGCATCAGGGAAGGTGAATGTGCGGGTGAGATATCCGCCCTGGAGTGACCAGCCCGGCACCTGCCCGAGAAGATCCATCGTCTCCTTGCGTGTAAGTGGCGGCGAGCCGGCCTTATATGCAATGCACTTCATCTGTGCGAGTTCCATGATTATTTTCTTGGCACCGCCAGCCAAAAAACATTTCCCCGGGGGAAATCCCAACGGTTGTCCCGGGTACTGGAACCGTGCTTTTTTCAGGCCGGGACACCCGCCGGCTGGTCCCTGCCGCACTGCCACTGGAGGAGGACCATGGCGAGGAATGAGACCGGCAGGGCAATCACGATGGGATCAACCGCTGCCCAGGGAGAGCCGAGCAGTGTGACCTTCCCGAACATCGCCTGGCAGAGGCCCAGAGTCTTTGCCTCAGCAGCGTGGAAGAACGCGGTCCAGACAAACCAGGCTGCCGCACCGGAGATCATGCTGTACAGGGCTGCTTTCGCAGAGGGTGCCTGCGCATAGAGCCCGACGGTGAATGCCGGCAGGAAAGCGCAGGCACACAGGCCCATGAACATCGCGGTTGCCCGGGCGATAATGCTGACGGGCAGGAGGAAGGCAAGGGCGGTCGAGACCCCCATCATGATGACAATCCCGGCCTGGTGTGCTTTCATGGAGAGTGCGCATTCCCGCCCCCGGCCCCAGAGATCGCAGATGAGTGCCGTTCCCATCGCGTGGTAGAGGGCAGAGAGCGTGGACATGGCGGCGGAGAGGAGCGTCAGCATGAAAACGATGACAAAGATATCCGGCATTGCCTGGTTCATGAAGAGCGGTATGATGGCATCCACGTTGCCCCCGGCTGCATCAACGGCAAGCGTGCCGGACGTCTGGAAGAAGTATACGTTGCTGAGCGCACCGACCGTGAAGGCGACGCCGGTCATCATCAGGATGAACGGCCCGCCCACGAGGATTGCCCGGTTGAGGGACTTGTTGTCTTTTGCTGTCATGAACCGGACCACGAGCTGCGGCTGGGCAAGGACGCCGATCCCGACGCCGAGCACCAGGGTTGTGACTACCGTGAACCAGATGGGGGAGCCCAGGGCAGGCATGGACGTCCAGCCAGTCATCCCCTGGCCGGCGAGTGAGGTGGGAACAAGGGTTGCCATGCTGGAAAGTGCAGAGGATCCGGCCGTGAATCCCCCGACTGCCACCAGCGTGAGGGAGAGCAGGACGGTCATGCCGATCAGCATGATCGTTCCCTGGAAGGCATCGGTATACATGACCGCAATCAGCCCGCCGAAGACTACGTAGACTGCGGTAATCAGGGCAAAGAGGACGAGAGCGGTTGCGTAATCGATGCCGAGCGTGGGCTCGATGAACCGCGCCCCGCCGATCAGGATCGCTGCCGTGTAGAGAGGCATGGAAACGACCATGATGAACCCGGCAATATACTGCAGGAGGGGGGACTTGTACAGCTTGCACATCAAATCCGGAAAGGTTACCGCAGAGAGGCGGTGCCCGATCTCACGGGTCTTCTTTCCGAAGATGACAAAGGCAAGGAGGATGCCGACACCGATGTTCAGTACCGTAAGCCAGATGAGTCCCATGCCAAGGTTTGCCGCCTGCCCGCCGAAGCCGATGATCGCAGAGGTGGAAATGAACGTGGCACCGTACGAGAGCGCGATAACCACCGGATGACTGCACCGACCGGCAACAAGGTAGTCCTCGGAACTCTTTGTCTGCCGATAGCCCAGGTAGCCGATGATGAGGGTTGCTGCGAGGTAGATGAGGACGAGCACCGTCATCGTCAGCGTATCAACTGCCATCGCTGCCATCCTCCTCGTTCCAGTGCAGCCAGCCGTATACGATACACGCCAGGGCTAACCCGATGGCAAGCCCATAGCCGAGCACTATCTGTGGATCAGGGATTCCAAGAATCATACAGAAAACCTCTGGTAAACTCTTCATCTGCGACATTACACGGGGACCAAAGAGAACGAAGGTCCCCTATCTAAAGAAGAATGCGAAGCACGGGCTCTCGAAAGAAACGGAAGAACTGACCCGGTGCGACCTCATTGTTTACCGGATTGTAGTCTGAAAACCGGCGTATATATGTGTTGTGAAGTTGTGCCTCATTGACCGTACCGGACCCCGGCAACGCACGGGCTCTTGAAGGAGAAAGGCCATAATGCCCGGGGCACAACGCTCTAACCAGTACTCGTGTCATCCGTTTTCTCGTCATTGCACGAATCCCTCCAGCAGGTGCTTGCACAGCGGTTCGACTGGACGGAGCTCCGGGAAGTGCAGGAGCAGGCCTGCCGTACGATACGTGCGGGAAGCGATACCCTTATTATCGCCCCTACGGCCGGGGGAAAGTCTGAGGCTGCCCTGATCCCCGTGATGGACGACCTGCTGAAACACGGCCGGCCCGGGATCTCCTGCCTTTATCTCTCCCCCTTAAAGGCACTCATCAACGACCAGGAGGAGCGGTTCCGGACCTTCTGCATCCCCGTATCCCTCTCCGTGATGAAATGGCATGGCGATGTTGCCCGGGGGGAACGTTCATGGATGGAGGGCGAACCGCCTCATTTCCTGATGATCACCCCGGAATCGCTCGAGGTCCTGCTCCAGGAAAAAACAGTTGCTCCCGATCTCCGGCAGGTGCGGTACATTATTGTGGACGAGCTCCACGCGTTCGTTGAATCGGAGCGGGGCGTGCACCTGAAGATGCTGCTCCACCGCATGGACCAGCTGACAAAACGGAAGATCCAGCGGATCGGCCTTTCCGCTACGGCAGGGAATCCCCGGGAAGTACTGCACTGGCTCTCTGACGGGCGGCATGCGGCGGAACTGGTCCATGTCCCCGCCCCGCCACAGGAAAAACAGTTCCTCTTCGTGGTCGAGCCGGAAGAGGACGACCGGATTGATGCGCTGGTCCGTATCGTTGCCGGTAAGAAGGCGCTGGTATTTGTCAGCAGCCGCAACAGCGCCGAACAGCTCATGAATGCCTGTGCCGGGAGGGTCCGGAACCTTCACATCCACCATTCCTCGATCTCCCCTGCCACCCGGAAACGTGCAGAAGAAGCGTTCAACTCACAGGACGGTGCCTGCATCATCTGCACGAGTACGCTGGAGCTGGGGATTGATATCGGGGATCTCGATCTGGTGGTGCAGGTGGGCCCCCCGGATTCTGTCTCGTCCTTTCTCCAGCGCATGGGGCGGAGCGGGCGCCGGGGGAAGGCAGCGTACGTGGTCTGGATCCTGAAAAGTCCCGCCGAGCTCCTCTGCAGTATTGCCATCATCGAATGCGCGGTCCGGAACGATGTCGAGGATCTCAGGCCACTGAAAAAACCCTATAATGTCATGCTCCAGCAGATCTTCCTGTATCTCCACAACCATTCCCGGACAACGCGGCGCGACCTGGCATCGTTCGTATTCACAGCCCCGGTATTCAGGGAGACGGAGCCCCCGTTTCTGGACCGTATCCTGGATCATCTCATTAAAAACGGGTACCTCACGACAGATGGGGAGATGCTCATGCCAGGGCCTGAGGCTGAGCGGGTATTCGGCCGATCAAACTGGAAAGACCTGTATTCTGTGATCAGCGGCGGGGGTGAATACCGTGCCGTCACACCCGATGGCGAGGTGGTGGGCACGCTCGATGCACAATGTGTCAACAGCAGGGGCACCGGAGAGGTCTCGCTCGGCGGTCGCAGCTGGACGCTGGTCAAATCTGATGAGGGGCATAATATGGTCATCGTTGTTCCGGGCGGGACTGGCTCGGGACGGGTTTTCTGGACCGGCGGAAGTGAAGTTGGTATTTCCCCGCTGGTATGCCGCACCGTGCAGGAGCTGCGATCGCGGAAAATGACCGCACTCCCGCTGGGCCCGCGTGAAGAGGAACTGCTGCAGGTAGCGCTGGCCCGGTTCCCGGCCGGTATCGGGCCGGAAGGCCTGTATATTGTGGAACAGGGTGATGAAAAGCAGGGGACCATTATCGTGGTCTCCATGAACGGGAACAGGTTCAACCGCGTCCTGGCCATCCTGCTGCGGCACCGGCTCGGCGGGAAGGTTCAGGTACGGTATGATGATTTCGTTCTCACCGTGAACCGTGCAGGAAAGGATGCTGCCTGCGAACGTGTAAATCAGGCAGTACGGGAGATCCAGTCAATGGATTACGCCGCTCTCACGGAGATCCTGCCCCCGCAGCCGGCAGAGGGCTGGAAATTTGCCCGGGCCCTCCCCGGGCCATTGTTCCGGGAGATGCTCATCTCCGATTACTATCATGGGGAGGAGTTCCTGCAGATCCTTGGCGAATCCACGGTCTCCTGCGTACCCCGCCCCGGACATGACCTGCCGCAACCGTGACGCAGTGACGGATACCCGGACGATTGGTTTCGCCATCATCTTATTATAGGGAAAACTCCGACCGGCATCTATGAAACCAGTTCCGGTGCTCCTCACCATTGCTCTCCTGCTCATCATCACCTGCGGGTGTTCTGAGTCGCCTCCCGCACAACCAACGGGTATGCCGACGAGCGCTCCGGCAACGTCCTCGCCGGTCATAACCACAACCCCCCCGAATACCATTATCACTCCCACACGTACGACCTCAGTGGCGGACAATACCATACTCATCGTAAAAAATTCGTTCACGCCGGTGAATATGACGGTGAACGTTGGTTCGACCGTACGGTGGGTAAACGCCGATGACCACCCGCACCGGATCGAGTTTATGGATAAAGAATTTTCAGCATCCACTTACCTCCTTGGTTCAAGCCAGTCCGCCAGCCAGCGGTTCTTTCGTGCGGGCACGTACGATTATGCCTGCACGATCCACCCTGAAATGCAGGGGACTATTACGGTCGAGGCATAATCCATATTTCTGGATATCAGATATTTCCTTTCTTTTAAAAAACCTGATACGTGATGCAAGTTTTTTCGTACACGGGTTCACGGCAGCGATCGCTATCCAGGTAAAAGCAATACGGAATTGTTCTGTTCCGGTGACATACCGTGAATAATATTGCAGCAATCACCGGAAAAAAGCAGGAATTACCGGATCCAGGCAAATTACAGGCCTATCATCCTGAACATTGCACCGACAAGGATGCCGAACATGGTGGAGGATGCCGAGATCATACCAAGGAGTATGTACCCGGCTATTGCGCCGATCTTGAGCGGCATGTATGTCCGGTTCAGGTTCAGCCTGCGGATGGCGCGGAATGATCTTGCATCCGCAGAAATTACCGGCTTGTTCTGTTTTATCCGGGCCATTGACATTCACCATCTTCCTGATACTGCTGCCGCAACACAAAGGTGGCAGCTGGTCCAGTAATCATATACTATGACATACACTATTTATTTTTTTTGACGGTACTCAATCTTCATAAAATCCCCGTTTTTGCAGATTTCCAGAAAATACTGCTCTGTAGAAATCATTGGATATCAACCATGACGCTCTCGGGGGCTCCGCCCCCGCCGCTTGGGCATCCCCCGTATGCAATTATGCCGTATTACCTGTATACAATCCTAGTGAAATTTTCTGTACATATATATCCGGGGCATCGCATGCGCCCCCGCCCCCAACGGGGGCTGGGCTGGCGCAAGGGGGGCGATAAATTTCCAAAAAATAGGTTTTCTACAGAGCAGAAAATACGATAAATAACCATTGATTTCTCTCATATCCGGGATCATCTGGGCTGGCCGGAAAAAAA